>JBBRVR010000181.1:0-1553 GCA_038246695.1 Sphingomonadales bacterium | reverse complement strand
CCCGTTTCGTGCCGTTTCGTTTGCTGCTTGCCACCGCGGCACGCGGCATTGGCGTCGATGGCGCTTCCTGTGGGAAGCCGATTCATCGATCTGAGCCGTTGACCCAGAGCTCGGAGGGGCGCTTCTTCGGCGCGGTCTTACAGGTGAGCCCGCAGGGAGCGGGCAGGAGGACGGACCGCGTTGCACGGTCCGGATTGACGACGGGTCAGGGAGCCCGTCACGTGGGGTCGTCACTTGCGCCAGCCACCGAAAAGTCCTCGATGGCTGGGGCATTGCGCGCATCGTCACTACAAGCTTCGCTTCGTAGTGACGATGCGGTTGGCGCAGAGAGGCTGCCGCAGTTACGCGGCCAGGATTGCAGCAGTAACCGTATTGGCTGGTGCCGCTACGATCCGCTGGCCTGAACGCCGCCACGTGCATGTCACACGTACGCGCGACTGGGGCAGACCATTGCTGCCTGAAACAGATGTTGCCGCTGGGGCAGTGGAGTAGGGCTGTCACACGCGCATGCGGGCGAAGCTTGATTGCGACCCGCGTACCCGTCGAGCGGAATCGCGGCAGAACAGCAGCCGGTGCAAATTGGCTGGATGCTGCGCGGACTTTGACTACGGGCTTACGTGTATCTCCAAGCCTTGCGGCTGCCGGTTTTCAGGAGATGAGGCCGGCGTTTGCGCTCGATCTGGCGAGCATAGGGCGATGCGTTTACGGGCATCAAGCGGGCTGACTCAGCCAGCGTAAATCGAAGTTCAGCGTCCTGCGATCTGCGCACAACGGCAAAAACATATTGTGCGGACTGCATCGATCGCGGATCTAGCGGTGTGACCATCAAACCATCGCGCAAGTTCCGCAGACATAGGAACGTGCGTGTCAGCAGTGCTAACGATCTTGCAAGACAGCGGTTGACGCGGGCAGCTTACCCACCGCCGCGCGTTCCGTGCGTGAGAGGCGCCTCCACGCGCGACCGTGGATAAGGCACATGATTGCGATCAAGCCGAAACGGGGCTTCAATTGGGCGAAACTCGCAGCCTTCTGCACAGGCTCCTCAATGGGGCGTCGAAAAGGCTAAAGGCATTGACCGCCGCGGATTTCGTAGGGGCGCCGTCATGGGACTCGTCCGAAGGCGCGCGGGCCTGCACTGCATAAGTCATTTTTTCCTGGCGGTGGACCGCGGAATTGCATCCGTAGTCCCTTTCTGGACCTCACCGCGCGAGCGCTCCGGCGTACCGTGCTGCAGCGCCCTCGAAGATGAACGGGTTGAAAAAGATGCGACCGGCAAGCAGCGCGCGGTCGATCTCGCTCAACCGGGCTTCCTCGGCAACCTGGGGCCAGGCCGATCGCAGCCGATCGATCTGATTCGCAATCAGGTCATCTGCCGCCTGTGCATCAAGGAGGAAGTGCGGTGCCGCAGCCAGGCAGGTGGCAAGGCGGCTCGTCCGGTCCTCGCCTGTGATCAGCATGGCCTGTGTCGCCTCGTTCCCGGTCCGGTTCTGTGGGCAAATGTCATAGGCCGGGGTCAGCGTCAGGTGTTTACCGTCCCAGAAGGCCGCATGGTT
>JBBRVR010000180.1:0-1588 GCA_038246695.1 Sphingomonadales bacterium | reverse complement strand
TCCTGCGCCATAGCCGGTGACGGCAATCAGGCGGGACACATTCTGTGCCGCCATCGCATTCAGCAGCACCTGTGTCGTCTCCGAAAACAGCGTCTCCTTTTCCCAGAGCATCGCCAGACGCTCCTTTATGCCGAGCGCGTAGATGACCGCGCGCGCCCCTTCCAGCACGCTCGCAACGTCGCGCGGTGAGCGGGCGTCGCCTGCGACCGGTTCGATCAGGTCATCGCCCTCGACCTTGTCGGCGCTGCGGGCGAAGGCGCGCACCCGCAGTTCGGCGCGGCGAGCCTCCTCCAGCGCCAGCGCGCCGATCCCCGACGTGGCTCCCATGATGACGATTGGTGCGGACACGAAACTCTCCGGTGCTGGTTGATAGTCGCAGGGCTGCTCTCGCCAGGAACAACGATCGGGCGGGATGTGCTCTTACATAGGTAGCGGCTGATGAGCATTGTTATCAACGATCTCGGATATCCTACGCTCTCCATGCTTCGCGCAGGCGCTCGATGCAGTCAGGGGATCAGGCCAAGCCGGACAAGCAACGTCTGCGCCACCGATTTTTCTGCTATGTGGCACTCCGACCATCGGGTAACCGTCCTGCGCTGTCGCGCCTCGAGAGGCTGACGGTGTATCCGGAAATTCGTCCTCGTCAGAATAGTCCGAAAGGGAAAAACAGTGCGCAGCACTCAACTGGACGACCAGTATCTACGGTCACTGCTCGAAAGGGACGAAAGAGAGATGAGTGTGGTGTTTTCCGACCCACATTCCCCCGACAACCCGATGATCTTTGTCAGTGACGAGTTCGAGGCCCAGACCGGCTATTCATCGGCGGAGGCTATCGGCAGAAACTGCCGATTCCTGCAAGGGCCGAGCACGAGCCCTCACGCTGTCGAGGCAATAAGACAGGCGCTCCAGGCGCAGACGCGCTTCACGATCGATATCGTTAATTACCGCAAAGATGGCGAGCCGTTCTTGAACCGGCTTCGCATACGGCCGATTTATGATGGAGAGGGGCGGCTGATTTTCTTCGCTGGCGCCCAAAATCCAGTGTGATGATAACAGCTAGAGGGTTTAGCCGGTCCGTGGGCATTCAATCTGCGTAGTAACGGGACCGTAAGCCGATGTTCGCTTGTCTACACACTTGCAGTCAGCAGCGGGTTCGGGTCTCGATCCCGAAAGCCTCATGGCGGCTTTTGGCGGAAGCAGAAGTTATCGTTGATGATCGGCAATGACTGAGTCTGGGTCGCAAGCTGCCGTCGCTCAGTGGCGGAATGGAATGAACTTATCCGCAACTCGTCTAGAACTTACCGTCCGGCAAACGGCCCACAAGCCGTCCCGTGAGAAATCGCGGCACTGCAAATCAGCCGAACCACAAAAGCAGGCTCAATCACGCGATAGCTGCCTCTGCTCACAGAACCAAACTGGACCCAACCACGACCCAGTTGGGCGGCTGGTACTGGCGGAAGCGACTTGGCGCTTCTTCTCCCTCAGCAATCAGCCGGAAGCGCCCATAAAAGCATGTCTCGCAACAACAAAGCCAAGGGGCCTTGGCTCAATGACCCAAGCTTGGGTTGGGTCCTTCAGAAGGCAAAAT
>JBBRVR010000179.1:0-1640 GCA_038246695.1 Sphingomonadales bacterium | reverse complement strand
GCCAACCGCAAGCTGATAATCGATCCGAACCGTTCGCTGCGGGCCCTCATCATCATCACGGCCCGACTCGCCCTCTGGCGAGCCCATTTGGAAAGACCCTCGCGGCACGACAACCATCTCAGGGCCCTGACCGCTGCCCGATGTGAACACGTCCCGGAACGTCTCGCCCTCGCGCAGCGACGAGGACACAAGCGGAAGGGGCGTCGGAGCCGGCCGACTAGGAACGGCAGGTGTTTCCGAAGCAGGCATACAGCCCGCAAAACAGACCGTGTTGTAGAGAAGGTTGTTTGTCCAGGGCAGCTGCTGGCGCCCCGTCGCCTCGGCCACGCGCCGTTGCGCTGCCGCGAATGCGCTTTCCGCTGTCTGCCCCGAACGGCGGATCTCATCGGCGAGGATTGGCGCATAGACGCCCTCCTGCGCAAGGTCATTGAGGCTAGTTGAAAACGCGATCAGCATGTCCGCTTTGGCATCAACACGCGCGAGCCCCTTGGTGCCCGATTTCCAACCCGGCACTGCCGGAACATTCCGGCAGGCATCGAAGATCAGGAAGACGGCCTTCGCGCCGGTGGCGGCAAAGCCGTCGAGCTGCGACTGCATGTCGATGCCGTAGACAGCAAGGTCTGAAGCTGACTGGAGCCGTGCGTCGACACCCAGTAAGTAGCTGTCTTGCGACTGGGGATGCTGCGAGCCGTGCCCAGTGTAATATACAAACCCGATCGCCGACGGGCCCGCCCCTTCCAGCCGGCCACGAAAGCTGTCGAGCGCGTCCGCGAGATCCTTTTTCTTCAGGTCGCGGTGGCGGGTGACGGCGAACCCGGTTTCATTTAAGGCCGTCTCAATTAGGTCAGCCTCAGACCTCGCGAGCGCAATCGGCGACAGCTCATTGCCGTAACCCGTCTGCTCAATCACCAACGCAAGGCGCGTCTCGGCCCGGGCACGCGACGCAGGTACGATGAGAAGCGTCAGCAGGAACAGGATGCAGAGCTGGCGCAACATGGACGTCTCCCCGAAGGGGAGACAATCCCACAAGTTCCGATGAACCTCAACGCTGATGGATAAGGCTTCCCGCAGCCCCTTCGGCTAGCGCATGATCCGCGTGCCAGTGCAGAAAATTCTACTTGATCACGAAACCAGCTGAGGTACGCTACTCTAGGCTAAGTGGGGAGACGACAGTGAAGTTAATCTTGAGCCGCGCATGCTTTTTTGCCCTAATGGTTTGGTTCGGCATCAGTTTGATCGGAAGCCCTGCAGCTTTTGCGCAGGACCGCTGCACAATTGCTTTTGACGCGTGCCTTGATGAAGCTGACACCTCTTTCGCAGCTTGTTATGAACGTTGCGAAAGCGATACCTGCTTTACTCGATGTGATGGTCGGTATGATCGCGCACTTGCAAAATGTGAAAGCACTCAGACAAGCTGCGAAGTGAGAGGATCGTCGTCGCGGTCCAGCGCTGCGTCTCCCGCCCGGCATTGGCACAAGGCAACGGGTGCTACCTCGGCGAATGCCCGGATGACGAACCGGTCGGTTCACCCAGCCCGAGCATCTCGCAGCCACAGGGCGGTCAACCACTGCAAACCAGCTGGGTCTGCCAGACACCGACATATTGGTGTGTCACTGGCAATGGTGCGTGGCCAGTTGGTT
>JBBRVR010000178.1:0-1650 GCA_038246695.1 Sphingomonadales bacterium | reverse complement strand
GTCAGTCCGTCCTTATCGAGGTCGCCCGCCTTGACGGAGGTGACGATCAGATTGACATCTTCCAGCTCGAACCGGGCGAGCGACTGGATGACCGCTGCGCCGGTGGCCGGATCGACGAAGAGCGTATCGATCGCATGGTATTTAGGCTGGAAAATCTCGGCCCGTCCATTCCCGTTGATATCCGCCGCAAAGCCAAAATGCCCGTGCACGGCGTCGTTCGACAGCGCGAGTTCGGTCCACGCCGCGCCGCCATTGCCTATGAAGGCGGTGACCGCGCCGCTCTCGTTGTCGGACGCAACCACATCGAGGATACCGTTGCCATCGATATCGGACAGAACCAGCGAACGCGAATAGCTGTCCTTCGTGATCCGGCGGGCTGTCCAGGCGCCGCTGCCGCCGCCAGGATTTTCCAGCCAGACGATCCCGCGCGGCGCGGAACTGGTGGAATCGGAGTTCACGCGCATGTTGATCGCGATGTCGAGATCGCCATCGCCGTCCAAATCGCCGCTTGCGATGTTTATCGGGTTGGGTAGCCCGCTCGCCAGCGTCCGTCGGGCCCACTTGCCCCCGGCCGGACCGGGATTGATGTAGGCCATCACATGTTCGTGCGAGTTCAGCACGCCGACAATGTCGGGGTATGAATCGCCGTTTATGTCGACCGCGATCTGCCGCTCCAGCAGCAACAGGCCGGTGAACGGCAGTTCCGGCATCGGATCGTTATCGACGATCGTCGTGAGCGATCCTCCGTTATACTGCACATAGCCGATCACGCCGGCCGGCGTTCGGCTGGATGCGCCGGTATAGGAATCAAAAAAGCTGATATCGGGCCGGCCGTCGCGATTGAAGTCGGCAACCGCGAAGCCGTAGGAATAAGTCATCCCGGTAAGGATGGTCCGCGCGGTGAAGCGGATCGGCCCGGCTGACGCTGTCGCAAGGCTGACGGTGAGCGGTTCGGGCGCGTCGCTGAGGTCGAGACAGCCCAGCTGCGCGACGACCGGACCCGAAGCGCAGGTCACCTGCGCCGAGCTTGGCGCAGGCGTGGGCGAAGGGGAGGGTGTCGGCGTAGGTGCGGGCAGGATTGCGGTTCCGCCTGCGGCAGCGGAGCTGCTGCCACCTCCACCACAGGCGGCGAGCGCCGAAATCGAGGCGACTCCGAGCAGCCAGCGCGCTGACTTCATGATAGAATTCAAAAGGTGCGACCCTTAAATGATAGTTATTCGATGCGATCCGGAGATATTCGAGCAAGATTTCTGCGACCAGCCGTTATGTGAACGAGGTCAAAAAGAATTTCTAAAGAATAGGCCACCTCTTTCATTTATTCGCGAACGGAATGATCCGAGAAAACGACGAAAATATCTGCATATTCGCCACTAATGCATCACAATAGGCTTGACAGTACAAACGACTTTGCACCGTTTCAAATTTGTCAAAATCTTAGGTGCAGGCGAAATTCCGGTCAATTGCGTATTGGCCGCAATTCCGATGACTCGGGTCTAAAGCGCGCCGAAAGTCCAGCCTTCGGTCCAGGCGATTTCCGCGGTGAGAAACCGCGGTTGCCAGCGCGCTTCCTCTGGCGCGACCTTGCGCAGCCACGCTGCGGTCAGAAGGGCATCGGAGGAATGATCATCGACCTCGCCATAGCGATCAACC
>JBBRVR010000177.1:0-1785 GCA_038246695.1 Sphingomonadales bacterium | reverse complement strand
GCTTTGCCGGATGGAGAATGGACCATGGGTGACCTGATCTTGAATTACCGCGCCTGCGGGGCCGAGTGCCGGGAGGACTGGCTGCGCATGCTGGCGCATGACAATGGCTTGCCGCTGGTGGCGGTGCAGCAGTTGGCGAACGAGCTCGGCGAGCGCGAGGATTTTGGCGAGCTGGTGCGGCTGTGCGAATGCGGCGGGAGCCTTGCATCATGAGCGGCGCGGTGCTGACGCGGGCCGAGCGGATTGCGCGGCTCAATGATCTGGCGCGCCGCGCCATGGGCATTGCCTGTGTGGTTGTGGCGACCGAGGGCATTCGGGCCTTGCCCGAGGCCGACCAGTCGCGGCTGCGCGAGCTGGTCGAAACCTTCGATGCCTTCACGCCCGACAACGATCCTTATGGAGAGCGCGATTTCGGGGCGATCTATCAGAGCGTGGATGGCGTCTGGTCGATCTTGCGGCCTGTTGATGTTGCCGATACCGTGTTCTGGAAGATCGATGCCTATGACCGCGAGTTGTGTTTTGGCAGCGAGGACCCTGCCGATCCCGCTGTGACCCGGCGGGTGCTGACCATCATGTTGGCGGGCGAGTATTGATCGAGTGTGACGAATCTGCACAGGTGATGCTGGTTCGCCGCCGCCTGACACGTCAGGCGGCGCAGTGATCCACAAAGCAGTGTTCATTGCGCCAGTCGAGAACGGCGAGCTCTGGATCGAACCGAGCCGCCGGGTTCAGCGCTTATGCGCAGACCTTTGCTGCACAGCCCGGCCCAAGGCTCTTGAATTCTTCATAAAGTGGCTATACACGAAATGTCGGAAACGTCGTATTTTGGCTGGTATTATGGCTACGCTCGCACATCAAATTCTGGATCGGTTCGCAGACGGTAGCACCCTCGCGCGCGCTGATCTCATGCTCGATGCCGATTACGACTCCATCGGACGCGCACTTGGCGAGCTGGTCAAGAACAAGAAAATCGTTCGTGTCGGGCGTGGCCGTTACCGGAAGGCAGATCAAAGGCGGGCCGCGCCCGTCAACACCATCAGCAAGGCAATCGAGAAGACAGTTCGCCGATCCAAACGCAATGTGTTTTTGCGCAAGGATTTCGCGGGTCTCGGGAGCTACGACGCGATCGGACGTGCACTCAAGCAGAAGACGGAAGACGGCAAGCTCGTGCAGATCGGGTACGGCCTCTACGCCAAGGCTCAGGTTTCGCCGTTCACCGGAAAGCCAGCCCCCGTGATCGGTATCAAGCGCTTGGCGACTGAAGCGCTGGGACGCTTAGGCAAAGAGGTTTCAGTGTCCTCGTTTGAGGACGCTTACAATTCTGGCCGGTCTACCCAGGTGCCAACGGGGCGGATGATAGCGGTGAAGGATCGGGTTCGCCGACGCATCGGGTACGATGGAAATTATGTCATTTTCCAACGCGCCGGATGAGGCAACCCTTGGGCTGGTCGCTGGCGCGCTGGCTGTCGACGAAGCCTTTGTCGAAAAGGACTGGTACGTCGTTCAGGCAATCGCGCGGCTTGTCGCGCTCGGCAATGATGACATTCTGCCCGTGTTTTCAGGCGGCACCTCCCTTCTGAAGGCACATGGCCTGATCCGCCGGTTCTCGGAAGATATCGATTTCAAACTTCATCTTTCCGAGGCGTTCCTCAACCAGTCGAACAACCAGCGACGCAAGCAGCTTGGCGATTTTCGCGCGATGCTGGGAGAAACATGGGAACAAGCTGGATTTGAAATAACCAAAATTGATGCGCGCGATGCGAACGGGTTCATCCAGATCGAGAT
>JBBRVR010000176.1:0-1823 GCA_038246695.1 Sphingomonadales bacterium | reverse complement strand
TGACGCGCGAACCAGTAACGATGATCGCGTTACGCGGAGCTTCGGGCGTGATGCCTGCGTCTTCAGCAGTCCCGACGTTATCGGTGGTGTCTGCATCCTGAGCAAAAGACGGCGTGGCTGCCAGCGCAAGGCCGACCGCAAACGAGCCGGCGCTCAGTCGCAATTGTGTTGATTTCTTCATAGGTCAAATACCCTTGTTTTCGGCTTAATGGCGAGCCACCTAGCCTGTTTCTGGATGAAGTCGGGACTGCGTAGTCATGCAGCTTGCCGGCCTCCGCCTGTTCTTTGGACAAATTTCCGCGTGGTGGCAGCCTCAAGGGCGCACGCCAACGCGCGGGACCGTGTCTCAGAGTGCCGAATGGACCGTTAGCCTTTACAAGTGAAGCGGTGCTGGTGAATTTTGAAAATATCCAAACAGGCTGTCGCCATATTGCAACACTCCCGAATGGCGCGGTAAACCGCACCCCACGCGCTTTCGACGCCTGCGTTGGATGATTGCCGACAGGTTCGCGATTTGGGTGGTTGATTCCGGCCCGGCGCTCCCATAATCCCGAAGCACAGCCGGGCGAGTGGCAAATCGCAACGTTTCTGCCGCGCCCGCGCCCGCGTCAAAAATGAAGTATCGGAGAGGATCATGACCGCAGCCTATATCGTCGACGCCGTTCGCACCGCCGGGGGGCGGCGCGGTGGCCGCCTGGCCGGGGTGCATCCGGTGGACCTGCTGGCCAGATCGCTCGATGCGGTGGTGGAGCGCAGCGGGATCGACCCGTCCGCCATTGAAGATGTCATCACCGGCTGCGTTACGCAGGCGGGCGAACAGGCGATGCAGGTGGGGCGCATGGGGGTGCTTGCCTCCAGACTGTTGCCCCAGAGCACTCCGGCTGTGACAATTGACCGCCAGTGCGGTTCTTCGCAGCAGGCGATCCAGTTCGCCGCGCAGGCCGTGATGAGCGGGACGCAGGATGTGGTCATCGCCAGCGGGGTCGAAAGCATGAGCCGCGTGCCGATGGGTTCGAACGCAACGCTGCACATGAAAGAGGGGTTGGGTCATTACAAATCACCGGGCCTTGAGGAGAAATTCCCCGGCATCCAGTTCAGCCAGTTCATGGGCGCGGAAATGATCGCGAACAAGCACGGCTTTTCCAAGGACGACCTCGATGCGTTCGCGCTTGAAAGCCACAAGCGCGCGATTGCCGCGACACAGGGCGGGGCGTTTGAGAATGAGATAGTGGGGGTGGAAATCGAGACGCCGGACGGGACCGAAATGCACACCGTTGACGAAGGCATCCGGTTCGATGCGACGTTGGAAAGCATCGCCGGGGTCAAGCTGATCAGCCCCGATGGCAAGATCACCGCCGCATCCGCCAGCCAGATCTGCGACGGGTCGAGCGCGGTGCTGGTGGTGAGCGAGGATGCGCTGAAGCGGTATGGCCTCACCCCGATGGCACGCATCCACACTCTTAGCGTGACCGCGGGCGATCCGGTGATCATGCTGGAAGAACCGCTGTTCGCGACCGACAGGGCTTTGCAGCGCGCCGGGCTGAATATCGGCGATATCGACCTTTATGAAGTCAACGAGGCGTTCGCTTCTGTCCCGCTCGCCTGGCTCAAGCACACTGGCGCGGATCCGGAAAAGCTCAACGTGCATGGCGGCGCGATTGCGCTGGGCCACCCGCTGGGCGCATCGGGCACCAAGCTGATGGCCACGCTGGTCCACGCGCTGAGGCGGCACGGCAAGAAGTACGGGCTGCAAACCATGTGCGAAGGCGGCGGCGTCGCCAACGTGACGATCATCGAGACTGTTTGATCTAAAATTCTGAGAG
>JBBRVR010000175.1:0-1919 GCA_038246695.1 Sphingomonadales bacterium | reverse complement strand
GCTGGCGCGTTTCAAGGTCTCGCAAGCGGCGTAGCGTGCTTTCCCAGTTTTTCTCCAGCTGTGCCGCGATCAGACGATTGTCAGGGTCACAAGCCGCGTAGCGGCGCTCGGCAAGACGGGCCTCGTAACGGGCTTGCTCGGTCTCCAGATCAAGGATCTGGCGCTGTCCATCATGTCGTTCCCGGTGCATCCGCTCCGCCTCGAACGCGGCCTCGATCGCCAGCGGTTCTACCGCGCGCAGCAACTCACGTGCAACAGCTGCGTCAACACGCGGGCCACCAAAGGTCATGCAGCGGGGCAAGCCCATCATCATATTGCCCTTGTCGCAGCGGTAGACCGGTCGACGTTGCGGATTACCGGTATAGACGACACTTAATCGTCGTCCGCACCGTACGCATGTCAGGATGCCCGACAGCAGTGCCTTGCCACCCCGGCCCGATTTTACGCCTTCAGCGCGGCCATAGTTGTTGAGCGCCAGCTGCTTCTGGTTCCGCTCATATTCGTCCCAGCTGACATAGGCTTCGTGATGATCCTTGATAAATACTTCCCATGTCCCGATCGGCTTGCCGTGCCCATAGCTCCGGCGTGCTCGCCCATCGAGAATGGATGTCCGCTTTTCACTTTTCCCGTAGACGTACACGCCAGCGTAAAAGGGGTTTTTGAGCACGCCGATCACGTTGCGATAGCGGATCGGCAACCAAACAAGGTTGGTCATGCGCCCTTCATCCGACGGCCGGGGGAAGTGAACCTGCTCAGCCGTCATCGACAATAGCACCTGCCGCGCCGTACCAACTTGCCGGAAGCGAGCAAAGATCAGCCGGATCACCTCCTGCAGGCGCAAGTCAGGATCGAGCCCCAAGCCTGCTTCACGGTGCCAGATGTAGCCGAATGGTACTGACAATCGCAGTTCGCCACGGCGCGCTTTGGACCTGACCGCGTCGAGCATCCTCGTTTTGAGAATGCCAAGCTCAAACTCGCTGATGCTGCCCTTCATCCCCAATAGCAGACGGTCATTGGGTGAGCAGGGATTATACACGCCATCGTGATCGATGACCCGGGCCTCAACCAGTCCGCACAGCTCCAGCAGATGGTGCCAATCGCGTCCATTGCGCGCGAGCCTCGATGCATCCAGGCACAAAACAGCACCGACCTTGCCGGCGCATAGCCATGCAACCAAGCGATCAAAGCCGGGGCGCGCGACCGTTCCACTTGCTGATCGACCGAGATCGTCGTCGATAACCTCGATGTCGACGAACCCGTGCTGGCGCGCCATATCGACGAGGTCATACTGTCGACGTTGGCTCTCGAGATTGGTCATGACCTGCGACTGTGTCGACTGACGTACATAGACAACGGCTTTGCGCTTCAAAATCGGCGCCGGGATCAGTTCAGCGCTCGTCATCGCCAAGCTCCTCGACCAAGAGGCCCGCCGCCTGCATCAGGATCCGGGCAAGCGTCATTACAGTCCTCGCCCGTTCCGCATCGCTCATCCCGACCACCCTGCGGGGTTCGAATATCAGGCTCATTTGCCTGCCCGAGATCAGCGCCGGCACATTGTGCTGTTCCATTAACTTCCTCCCATGCGATTCCATTCTCGCTTTGAGAGTTTGCAAAAGCAGCAGCCGGCATGACCAGCCTTTTGAGGTCGGACAGCGCATCCAGTTCAACTTGTGGCACGCCAAACGCCATGCCGGTACAAACGATGGGGTCCACCATCCAGGCCGGAATCGATACGACAAGGCTGGATGGGCCCTGCACCTTCAAGAATTGACCATTCGCGCGTTGCTCCACTCTCCGCACAGTGATTTTCTGGCCGAAATAGGGATGCCAGCGATAATGAACTTCTAATTCGTCCCCGACATGGGCAGAATGAACGGGTGATCGCCCTTGGCCGCCGCAACTGGACCTTCGCCGGCTCG
>JBBRVR010000174.1:0-1931 GCA_038246695.1 Sphingomonadales bacterium | reverse complement strand
GCAGATTTCGATCTTGCGCTGTTTGGTATCGGCCTGTCCGGCTTCGTCGAACGCCATCACCACCACCGCCGCGCCGTAAGCCATGCACAGCCGCGCCTGCTCAAGGAAGGGCGCCTCGCCTTCTTTCATGCTGATCGAGTTGACGATGGGTTTGCCGCTGACGCACTTGATGCCTGCCTCGATCACGTCCCATTTCGAGCTGTCGATCATCACCGGAACGCGGGCGATATCCGGTTCCGCCGCGATCAGTTTGAGGAACGTCGTCATCGCGTGTTTCGCGTCGAGCAGCCCCTCGTCCATGTTTACATCGACGATCTGCGCGCCGTTTTCGACCTGGTTGCGTGCGACTTCGACGGCGGTCGCGTAATCGTCCGCCATGATGAGCTTCTTGAACGCGGCAGAGCCGGTCACATTGGTGCGCTCACCGATATTGATGAAACTGGAGGCGGAAGGTCGGGTCATTATAGCAATTTCTCAGTTCGGTTCGTGCTGAGCGTGTCGGAAGCACTGCACCTTTTTTGGACTGGCGGGAGTTTGAAGGATCAGGCCGCCACCACGAATGGCTCCAGCCCAGCCAGCCGCATTGTCGTTGGCGACGCGGGCACCTTGCGCGGATCAATGCCCTTTACCGCCTGCGCCATCGCGGCGATGTGCGCAGGCGATGACCCGCAACACCCGCCAAGTATGTTGACCTGGCCGCCCACCGCCCACTGTTTGACGAGCCCCGCCGTAGTGTCGGGCAGTTCGTCGTATTCGCCCAGCTCGTTGGGCAGGCCGGCATTGGGGTAGGCCATCAGCAGCGTATCCGCGATACTGGACAGCGCCTTCACGTGCGGGCGCAACTGGTCCGCGCCGAAACTGCAATTGAGGCCGATGGTCAGCGGCTTTGCATGGCGCACCGCATACCAGAACGCCTCGACAGTGTGGCCCGACAGGTTGCGGCCCGACAAGTCGGTCAGCGTCATGGAGATCATCACCGGCACTTCGCGCCCCAGCTCTTGCTCCAGCTGCTTGATCGCCATTATCCCGGCCTTGGCATTCAGTGTATCGAACACGGTTTCGATGAGGATGAAGTCCACCCCGCCCTCTATCAGCGCCGCGGCCTGTTCCTTGTATACCGCGACCAGTGCGTCAAAATCGATCTCGCGATAGCCGGGGTCTTCGACATCGGGGCTGAGCGACAGGGTCTTGTTGGTCGGCCCGATCGCGCCGGCCACAAACCGGGGCCTATCTATCCCTCTGGCCGCATCTTTTGCCGCATATTCGCTGGCGAGTTCGCGCGCGATCTTGCCGCTGGCAATGTTGATCGCGGCGACCTGATCCTCTGCCGCATAATCGGCCTGGCTGATGCGGTTGGCGGAAAACGTGTTGGTTGAAACCACGTCCGATCCGGCATCGAAATAAGCGCGCGTAATGTCGCGGATCACATCGGGGCGGGTCAGGGCGAGAATGTCGTTATTGCCCTTCTGATCGGCCTTTAGGCCCAGATCACCGGCGTAATCAGCCTCGGTCAGCCTGCGGTTCTGAATCTGCGTGCCGAACGCGCCGTCAAAGATCAGCACGCGGCTCGCAGCGGCGGCCTGCAAGGCGACGCGGGCGTTTGATTGCTGGAGGGTCATTCTGCGGCGTCCTTCAGATTGGCAACCGGTGCGCTTATCGGTATGGGCCGTTTGCCCAGCATGTGGCAGATCGCATAGGCCAGATCGGCGCGGTTCAGCGTGTAGAAGTGGAAATCGCGCTCCCCGCCCGCATACAGGCGGCGGCACAGTTCTGCCGCAACGGTCGCGGCGACCAACTGGCGCGCGGCTGGGCGTTCGTCCAGCCCTTCAAACAGGCCATCCATCCACGCCGGGATTTCCGCCCCGCACGCGCCTGCAAACTTGCGCGCCTGCGCCACGTTGGTGACGGGCAGGATGCCGGGCAGAACCTTG
>JBBRVR010000173.1:0-1937 GCA_038246695.1 Sphingomonadales bacterium | reverse complement strand
GGGGCTATGCAGAGGGGGAACAATTGACCAACGACGCGCTGATCCGTGAACAATATCGCGGTATCCGCCCTGCCCCCGGCTACCCCGCCTGCCCCGAGCATAGTCTGAAGGCCATCTTGTTCGAGACACTGGACGTAACAACGCACACCGGCATCACGCTCATGGACAGTTTTGCGATGCTGCCGACGGCGGCGGTTTCGGGCTTTTATTTTGGCCATGCCCAAGCAGAGTATTTTGGCGTCGCGCGCATCGGCGAGGACCAGATGGCAGACTATGCAACACGGCGCGGCGTTGACCAAGCGATCGCGCGGCGTTGGCTGCGCCCCAACATGGATTGATCGTTAACCCTCTATTAGTCTTCACAAAATTGAACGGCTTCGGCATGAGGCGCTCCACTGGAGTGATTTTTATGCGCCGTATCTTGCCATTCATTGCCATTGCACTCACCGTACCCGCTGCTGCCCAGCAGGGTCGCGCACCCTTCACCATTTCCGAAACCGGGCAGGGTTTTGCAACGATCGATGAGGCGGTGCAGTCTGTCCGGATGGGGACTGCGACGATCCTGATTGCGCCGGGTACGTATCGGCAATGCACCGTGCAGGCGGGCGGGCGGATTACGTTTAAGGCGATTGAGCCCGGCACGGCGATCTTTGAGAACAAGGCATGCGAAGATAAAGCCGCCTTTGTGCTGCGCGGGGAAGGTTCGGTGATCGATGGCCTGGTCTTTCGTGGCATCCGTGTGCCGGATGGTAATGGCGCGGGGATTCGCACAGAGATCGGTGATCTGACGGTGCGCAATTCGATGTTTATTGACAGCCAGGAAGGCATTTTGGGCGGTCATGCGTCGGGGCAGAAGATCAGCATCGATCACTCTACTTTTGCCGGTCTTGGCCAATGCGATGAAACGCCGGATTGCGCGCACGCGATTTATCTCGCCAACCAAGGCAGCATCACGATCACCAATTCGCGGTTTGAGCGCGGGCGCGGGGGCCATTATGTCAAACTGCGCATCCCCAATGTGAAGATCAGCGATAACAGCTTTGACGACACCGAAGGTCGTAAGAGCAATTACATGATCGATCTGCCCGAGGGCGCGACAGGCCTCATCACTCGCAACACCTTCGTCCAGGGCCGCAACAAGGAAAACTGGACGGGCTTTATCGTTGTCGCCGCTGAATCGCAGACCTACCCATCAGCAGGGCTGCGCGTTGAAGGCAATGTCGCCAGCCTCGCCCCGGGCGAAACGCGCAGCCCGGCGTTCGTTGCCGATTACAGCAACCAGCGGCTGGCGGTCGGCGCGAACGCTATCGGCAAGGGTATCCGGATGTTCGAGACGCGCTAACCCGCTTTTCGCGCAATCAGGGGCAACTGCTCGCCACGCCCTCATCAAGATCAAGACAGCGCCCATCCATTTTCGGCCCGGTCAATGCCAGGCCCAGAGTCGCTGCAAGCGTTGGCGCGATATCGACCGTTTCAACCGACAAGGCTTGCTCAAAGCTCGTCATCCCTTTGCGCCAGAACAGGATCGGCACGCGGCGGTCATAATCCCAAAACGAACCATGCGTGGCGACTGTACTGCCGCCGCTGGTCGGGATGGGCGTTACCCGCGGCTTTAATGCCACAACAAGATCGCCGGAACGTTCCGGGTGGTAGCCCGCCCTTGCGCGCTGGATCAGCGACCAGGTTTCGGCCGGACCGCTTGGCGTCGGCGTTGCCAGAATTTCGGCGCGCGAGAAGGCGCCCGCGACTTGCGGGTGCGCCCGGTATCGCGCCAGCGCTTCGGTCAGCACAGCGTCACGCTGTTTAGGGGTTAGCTTCGGATCAATCCAGGCATCGCCCACCGAATCGCCGAACAGCGTCTGGCCGGGCAGTTTGAGCTTGGCGATGATCGCGTCACTGATGCCCTTTGGATTGAGGCTCGGGTCGATGCGGACCGC
>JBBRVR010000172.1:0-1964 GCA_038246695.1 Sphingomonadales bacterium | reverse complement strand
GTGGGGTCGTTGATGCCGGGCGACAGGGAGCGTTGCGCCAGTTCCACGATGCGGCGGATCGCGAACTCCAGATCCTGATAGGGTGTCCGATCCCGCCTACGACCAGCGCCAGCGAGATCAGCACCTCGATCGAATAATCGTCGATGGCGCGCATGGCGCGGTAGGCGATATAGCCCGTTACGCATCCGAGTGCCGCACCGCCAACGGCCTCGACCACGAACATCTCGCCCACTTGAAGGGCGTCAAAACCGTCACCCATGGCCGCATGGACAAGGACGGCGAACAACACCACGCCCACACCATCGTTGAACAGCGTCTCGCCCGTCATCACGATCTTGAGGTCTTCGGGGACCTTGACCTCTTTCAAAGTGGCAAGAACCGCGACGGGGTCGGTCGGGCTGATCAGCGCCCCGAACACCAGTGCCCAAGGCAGTGATATCGCGACACCCATCAAGTCGGTTGCTGCCCAGATGACGCATCCAATGATCGCAGTGGATGCCACAACACCCAAAGTAGCCATGGTGCCGATCGTCAGGGCACGGCTGCGAAGGCTGACTACGTCGACATGCAACGCACCTGCAAACAAAAGGAATGCAAGCATGCCCTCAAGAACGGTTTCTTGGAAATGGACTTGGCGCAGGAGGGCTGCAAGACCTTCATAACTGAACAATCCCGGCATCGCAGCCTCGGCTCCGATGACAACCAGCGAGGCGCCAAGCCCCATGACAAGCAAGCCGATGGTGTGCGGCAAGAACGCCAGCCGTAAATTGACCCAACTGAACGTGGCCGTCAGAACCAGCAGGATTGCGACAAGCTCGAATTGCGACATCGCGGTCACCGTTGCCGGCGGTCGGGCGGGACCGGGCTCGCGCGGGCGATGCGTGCGGTCACAGGATCCGAGCGACCACCCCCGACATCAGTCGACACCATATTCCAGCATTTTCTCCAGACCTTCCGTCAGGAACTCTCCAACCTCCGGCTGACCCAGCAGATAGCGGCTCACCAGCCCGTCGTGCTGTTGCCGCGCGAGGGCTTTGGTCGCCTCCCACTCCGCAGGCTCCCGGTCGCCACGACCGATCCAGAACAGCGCAACCAGCGCATCCTGCTGTTCGTCGTTCATACTTTCGATCTCTTGGGTGATCTCGTCGCGGCTCAGATCGCCCTCGGTTTCCTGCAGGGTCACGGCTACCTCGTCATCCGAAGCATTGCCGCCAAGGTCGGGAATAACTGTCCCTTCCTTTGCCGTAACGGCGTTAAGCCGCAAAACCAGTGCCTCGATCCGGGCATCGTCAAAGGGCAGCGCAGCCATCCGCATCTCCTGTTCATCAAAATGTCAGGATAACACCCAGGCCCGGCACGGCACTGATATCGATCATCATGCCCTGCTCTAATTAGCACCTGCAGCGTTCTCAAAATTGATTAGCCGAGGCCACGGTCGATGGACTCTGCCAACTGGTGTTCGCCATCTGACGCTTGAAGTCCAGTGGAGGTCAGTTCATACCCCACTGCGCGATGCTGCCAGTCCTCGCCCCAGCGCAATGCATCGCTTTGAGCCCTTTTCAGACTTTGCCCGGCAGTTCCGTTGCTGCCGCGCGGATGTCCTTTTCAGCGAGTTAGTACGTCAGGGCAGAGGCGTTTGCTGGTGTGAAATTCGCAGCCACTTGTCCTCATCGAGCAGGTAAGACGACGCACACAGAGCTTGGTAGATCGGTAGGTCGCCTCGTTCTGCTGAGGCATGATAGGCCAGAACCGCAATGTTTTTCTCTATCGTGCAGTGGCGCTCTGTCATGACGACGGACCGCCAACGCTGTGCAACGCTGCTCTCTCGCGAAAGGGCGTTCCCCCGGAGAATCCCCACGGGATATGGAAAGATGAAGACAGCACCCTTGGCTGTCATATGCCGCGCGCTGTCCGCACCTTCCGTCCAGAACCGTTTTTCGAGGGCCCAAAGGTCGTCTTCATCC
>JBBRVR010000171.1:0-2054 GCA_038246695.1 Sphingomonadales bacterium | reverse complement strand
CGGCCCGCCCGGTGCTGGCTGGAACCGGCCGAGATTCCGCCCGCATGGCTGGCACAGTTTCCAAGCGGCGCGGACATTGTGCGCAAAACGGTAGAGCGTCGGCCCGAGCACGGCACATCGCCCGATAAGCGGCTTCTGCGGCGGCGCGATTGCGAGTTTGAAATCTTTCGCAGTGTGGAGGAGGCAATCGAGCTTCCAGCGATTACGGCTGGATTCACGACCTTGGACGGTTTCATTGCCCGCGCGCAAACTGTGCTGCAACGGCGCAAGGCTCGCTCTGGCCGCTCGCTGGAACTACACACGCGGGAAATCCTGATAGAGGAGCGGTTCCGCGAGGGTGTGGATTTCCAGCACGGGCCGCAATCGGAGCCCGGCAAGCGCCCGGATTTTCTGTTCCCGTCACAGGTCGCCTATCGTGACCCAAGTTTTCCCGAGGCGCGGCTTCGGATGCTTGCCACCAAGACCACCTGCCGCGACCGCTGGCGGCAGGTGATCAACGAGGCAGACCGGATTCCGGTGAAACACCTCCTGACCTTGCAGGAGGGCGTCTCCGAGGCACAGTTCCGCGAGATGACGCAGGCCAATGTGCAGCTTGTCGTGCCCGAGCCCCTGATTACCAAGTTCCCGGCAGCCATTCGAACTGACATTATGACGCTGGAGAGTTTCTTGGGGGACTTGAGAATCTTGCATCAAGCCTAGTGGCTGGTCTCAGACAGCGGCTTTTTCTCAGCTGGGTCAGGAGGCGCCCGATGCGATGCTGGCCTATCATCGTCTGACGACGCAGGGCGAGGCTTCGGCTCGATTCGATACGCTGTTCCAATCTCTTTGCGCCCCGGCGCCCGTCGAGGTCGTTGCCCATGCCGCCACCCGCAACACGCTGGAAAGCTGCGCCTGCGATCATTGGCTGGACCAGACGCTTATTCGCTTGTCCGACCCGCGCAAAGCCTTGCCGATGGCCTTTGCGCCGTTGTGGATTGCTGACCGCCTATCCTGCAACGCATATCGGATGCGCCGCACATGCGTGCTGCCGCGAACGGCCAATGCCCTCCTGAGCTGCCAATTCGGCATTTTTTGTAGAAATGCCGTCTGACCCAGCGACACCGAGCAAAGGGCTTTGCGTTTCAGGGCGCAAGAAGCCGCGTCAGCATAAGTCGGATGTAATCCTGACCGCCGAAAAAGATCGCCAGGATGCGGACCCGCTGTTCCGCTTCGTTCACGTCGAACCAGTAGATTGCCCGATCGATCGACAGATGTTGCAGACCCGGCAGCAGATCATCGTGACGCTCACCCCGATATGGCGCCGCACACAGCCGGTCGCCGCCCGTGCGGATCTCGCGGATGCGGTCCTCGCAATGATCCAACGCAGTCTCCACGCTTTCGCCGAAGCTGCGGTAGCCTTCAAACAGATGGTCGAAGATCAGGGCAAAATCACGCTCGGCTTCCGCCGAAAACTCAATTCTGAACCGCATGTGCGCGGCGTTTCTCAGTGATCATGCGCGCAATTGACTTGTCCATCTGGGCGCCGCTGACAAACGCACCGGCAGCGCGCTGGTCCAGCAGCGATTTCAGCGCTGCCCGTTGCAGATCGTCGTCTTGCATGCGCTGCCGCAGCAGGTCGATCCCCTGTTGCAGCACCGCGCTGACGCTCGAATAGCGTCCGGCTTCGACCAGTTCCTTGGCGAAACTGTGCTGTTCGTCGGTCAACGAGATCGAGGATTTCACCGTCATTAGGGCACTCCTTTTGACGCAAAGTAATACCAAGTAGCACCCGCGTCAACCGCCCCGATTGGTGGGCGGGCAATAGGCTTCCAGCGATGATCGGCGCGCTAGCATTGCAATAAATCACATTTAGTCAGTGACTTAGGAGTTGCTCTCTTTTGGTCTCAGCGGCTGTCTGCAGCCATCGCAACGCAACGGAGACCGCCATGAAGCCCCTGACAACACACGAAGAATTCTGCCTGAAGAACGCCGCGCACTTTGTCGCCGCCCGCGGCCGGACGCCCGCCACCCGCACGCGCGAGCAATTCGCGACCCTGCCCGAGGCGCAGGCCTTT
>JBBRVR010000170.1:0-2096 GCA_038246695.1 Sphingomonadales bacterium | reverse complement strand
ATTCCGGTAAATGCCGGCTCTGCGCTGATCGTGTATCGGGCTTGGCCGCACAGGCAGCCGCCGGTCATGTTTGCCATGGTTGTTGTCTCCCGTTGTTGGGTTACAGGCTCACCGTGCCACGAACGGCGGCCTGATGACCAGATGCGAGCAACGAAAACGCGGCTGCCAAGCGGGACACCGGAGGACGATGCTGCCAAGCGGTTTGGCAATGTCCTGCCACGCAGCGACGATGTGCAAGTCCTACGCGCCCTGCTTCGAGCGGCTCCAGTTCGCTCTGCTAAATAGCGTGCGGGCCAAGGTCTCGGCGCGAATATGTTGGATATTACATAACTATACCCCGACTCATTGAGAATCCGGGCGCACCCTCTTGCCAAACGGCACGAACCGGATTCTACCGTTGGCATGATCCGAGCTGGTTTCCTGGACCCCGAATCGCGCCGCGACCTGATCGAACTGGCTCGCGACGGCTCGGCGGCGCATCGGCTGGGCCGGCGGGCCAACGCGCTGGTGTTGCTCGACCGTGGCTTGAGCTGCAGCGATGTGGCCAAGATGCTGTTGCTGGACGACGACACTGTCCGCACCTGGTATCGGCTGTATGAGGAAGACGGCTTCGAAGGCCTGGCGAGCTTTGGCTACGATGGCAGCGTGTGCCGCCTGAGCGATCAGCAGCAAGGTCAGCTGAAGGCGTGGATCACCGAGACGCTGCCGCGAAGCACCTGTGCGGTTGGCGCCTGGATCGAGAAAGAATTCAGCATCGTCTACGAGAGCCGATCGGGCCTGGTTGCGCTGCTGCATCGGCTGGGCATGGAGCATCGCAAGCCGAAGGCGGTGTCGAGCAAGCTGGACCCTGATAAGCAGGCCGCCTTTATCCAGAAGTACGAGACCCTGCTGAACACCATTGGGAATGATGAGGCTGTGCTGTTTGGCGATGCGGTGCATCCGACGCATGCCGTGCGCCCCGTAGGGTGCTGGGGGCCGAGGGACGTGCAGATCGCCGTGCCGCAGAGCAGCGGCCGCCAGCGCCTGAACATTCACGGCGCGATTGATCTTGAGACCGGTAAGACCCGGATGGTCGAGGCGGCCACGGTGAACGCCATCAGCACGATCATGCTGCTGCGGGCGATCGAGGCGATGTATCCGGGCAAGCGGTTGATCCATCTGTTTGTGGACAATGCCCGCTACCATCACGCCAAGCTGGTGCAGGCCTGGCTAGCGCGGCCGGGGTGCCGGATCAAGCTGCACTTCATCCCCACGTATTGCCCGCACCTCGATCCGATCGAGCGGCTATGGGGCTTGATGCACAAGCATGTCACGCACAATCGATGTCATGCGACGTTCGCTGATTTCAGAGCCGCGATCCTGACGTTCCTGCGCGAGGAGGTGCCCAGAAAATGGCACACCTATTGTGACCAGGTAACGGATAATTTCCGCGTCATCTCGCCCAAGGATTTTCGGGTTCTGGCGTGAGCGGGGTATATGTTAAGGAGTAGGCGGCAATGCTCTGGCGATCGTCAACTTTTTCAGATTTTGGGATTGAGGCTACCGACGGCTCGATCGGCAGCGTCAGCGACCTTTTGTTCGACGAGACGGACTGGGCGTTGCGATGGTGCGTCGTCGACACCGGATCCTAGCTATCGGGAAGATAGGTCCTGCTGCCGCCTTCCGCGCTCGGTGCTCCAGATTCTTCACGTCGTGCGTTCCGGAACGTGTCAACGACAATGAGACACCCGGGTTTGGAATTTAAGCTCTGCTTTTCGGCGATGGCGGGTTGATCCACGCGGCGGTTGGCTTAGCGGGCGGTATCGGCGGGCGCCTGACAAAGCGTTCCGGATGTTTCAAGAAAGCGCGGTCGAGCGTGGCCTGGCGGGCGGCGTGAACCGCGTCGGCCTGACCGTAATGCACCTGGTCCGGCGTCATGAGACCGATCCCGGTGTGATGGTGGACCTGGTTGTACCAGTCGAAGAACTGGCGGCAGAAAGCTGTCGCGTCCTCGATGCAGCCGAAGCGTTGAGGAAAGCGCGGCTGATATTTCAACGTCTTGAAGTGGCTTTCGGAGAACGGACAGGGGAATCGGGTGAAGGTTTTTACCGAGCGAT
>JBBRVR010000169.1:0-2108 GCA_038246695.1 Sphingomonadales bacterium | reverse complement strand
GGTCTTGCGATCGCCGTCCGTGCCGACCGCGAAACTCACATCATCGGGCTCCGGGTCGCCGCGAAAGCGGATGCTCTGCTTGCCCAGCTCGAACCACTCGGTGCGCCAGAGCGCGCCGAGGCCCCGGAAATGAAACGACGGGTCGGGCGGGAAGTCCGCATCGGTGATGTAGAGTTCCCGACTATCGCGACCGGCCGACCATTCACGCGGCGTGTCAGCCCAGCTGTACGGCGGCTTCTCTGCGAAATACGCGGAGCGCTCGTGGTAGCTCGAAAGATACAGCGCCATTCCCCGGGCAGCGAGATAGTCGGACAGCATCTCGGCGCGGATTTCCAAGAGGACGGGGCTCCCCTCCGCATCCCGTTTCAGCCGGGCGACCTCGATCCACCCCTCATCGGGGCGGAACCAGGTGTCGCCCTCGCGCTCGAGGTTTAAAGCGATCGCGAGGTCATGATGCAGGTGCCATATCTGGCGCTCGAAGCCGTCCTTGCCCTGGGCGACGACGAGGCGCGTCCCGACGATCGCGCGGTCATCGCTCCAGTCGCAATGAACATCCGCCTGCCGGTAGAGGCCCTTCTCGACGCTCGAGCTATGCGTCGAGGTGTCGACCTCGCTCCACGTGAGCGTGTCGACCGCGCCTCGATCGGCCGACATGACCGCGAGGGTGGCGATACCCGCATATTCGCGGATCGCGCCGATGCCAGCGAACGGACTGTCGTGCTCGGTCTCCCCGTCTTGGCGCAAGGGTATCCAGCTGCGCCCTTGCACCGGGCGCACATCGTCGAGTTCGAAGAACCGTGGGCTCAGGGTCGAGGATTCGATCATGGCGAAGTTATAGAGTAGGCCCGCGTTGATGCCCGAGTATTTGTATCCGTTCGCTGTTTTTTTAGCGGCCTGCAGCCGGTGCGATCCGGCCTAGCAGTCTGCCTCCAATAGGCGGGAAATGGACGAATGAACAAATGGTAGCTTATAGCGATCGCCATTCCAAACCGACCGTTCCGCCTCCCCCAGTTTAGACGCAGTAATTCGCTGATCCCTGGCCGGAGGCGGCGCAGACGGTCGACAATTCAGAGCGCTATCGGTCGCTGGCGTTGATCGGCGCGATTGGCGGCTATCGGCGGGATCTGACGTTCACAGAAATGAATAAGAACGGCTGACTTTGGTCGATAACGGCCGTGACGACAACGGCTGAGACAGCGGCAGCAATCCTAAAATGTCTTCCCGAAAGCGGTCAATCGGCTTACGGCCCAGAAGCTGCCGCTCAGCGTAGGAGTTTCAAATGACCATTTGCCACCTCCTTCCCGCCGTTTAGCTGATGCGTTGTTGGGAACCAAATGTCGGATTGCACCACTAGGACTCATCAAATGGGTTGATCAGATACAGCCCGGTCCCCTCAAAATCTGTCGTATTTCGGGTGACAACGGTCATGTCGTTGACGAGCGCAATGGCGGCGATCTGCTTGTCGAGCGCATTGCTTGGATTGGGGACACGTAGACGTCCCCACACCTGGGCAGCTTCGGTGTCGAATGCGAGAATGCGTCCGGCGAACTCAGAGACGATGATCGCCAGCCAATTTTCCAACACCGCTGCTTGGTCGTGATCACCGCGGTGGCGGATCAATTCAACGCCGCGGCGCAATTCCCCGATCGTTATGGCCGAAAGATAGATCGGTTCGTTCGCGGCATCGACAGCATCGAAGAAAGCAACAACGCCGGGGTCGGCTCGGGCCTTTCGAACCTCGCTGATGACATTAGTATCAATCAAATACACGGTTGGGCTTCTCGTTGGCCTCAGCGCGTTCGAAATCGGCGTCGAGACCGACATCAGGCATGGCAGCGAGCACTTGTGCGAAGCTCTTGCGGCGCGGTCGCTGCAATGCGGACGACAAGATTTCCCGGTGCTCGGCCTCAGCGCTGCGGCCGTGGATGCCAGCACGCTCCTTCAAGGCACGAACCAGTTCATCGTCAATGCCTCGTACCAACAGGTCTGCCATTTCAACCCTCCAACAGTTTACGATATCATTGATATCAATTCCTGCTTGAATCCGCAAGCTAAGGAGGCGTGCCAATCATCGGCCTCTAAGATGCAGCATGCCGCCGTCCTCACAG
>JBBRVR010000168.1:0-2205 GCA_038246695.1 Sphingomonadales bacterium | reverse complement strand
GGCCAACCCGCGTGCCATCGCGAGGCCAAGCCCGCCATTGCCGCCGGTGATGATGGCCGTGCGGCCAGTGAGATCGAACAGTTCCATGGTGCTGCAAGTGGCGCAATCGCCGCCGCCTCGCAAGACTTGCGGGAACCACGACGCTCCGCAGGGTTTGAGCCGCCATGGACGGACACATATCAACACCACCCGCCACGCTCTCGCGCACGGCGCTTGCGCTTGGCTATGCCGGTCTGCTGCCGCAGATCATCTGCGTGGCGATGGTCGCAAGCGGGCATGAATGGCGCTATTCGGCGTTGGCGGGCGGGTTTGCCTATGCCGCGGCGATCTTCGGCTTTCTGGGCGGCGTGTGGTGGGGGCAGGCAGTGCAAAGTGCCCGGTCGAGCAAACCCGCTACCGCCGGGGCCTATCTGCTCGCTGTGCTGCCGAGCCTGCTGGCGGTGGCGTTGTTCTTGCCGTGGACGTTTGGGTGGGAATGGCCTGGCCCGGCGCTGATGTATCTGGGGGCGCTAATCCTTGGTTCGCCCATGATCGACCGGGCGCTGGGCTTTGCCGCACCCGATTTCCTGCGGCTGCGCTGGCATCTTTCGGTGGGGCTGGGGCTGCTTACCATCGGTTTGGGCCTGCTTGCCGGTGAGGTGATCTGACGCGCGGGTGCAGCGCTGCGGAGGGGAGCTAACGCATCTTTGCAATGCGTTAACCAAACCGGACTAGGGTTAACCCCGGGTTTTCCTTCGGACATCGCGCTTCATGATCGGATCACTGCAATCACTGGCCACCACCTTGCGCGGCGCCTTCCGCTTCGCGGGCGAGGATGATGGCGACACGTTGAAGGCCATCACCGGCCGTTCGGGCAGCGGGCTGCTGCGCGCCAAACGCATCAAGGTGGCGGTGTTCGCGATCCTGTTCGGGCTGGTGTCGTCAATAATCGAACTGCCTCTTCCAGCTGAGGATTTCTACCGAGCAATGCGGGCCGAAGTTCGCAGTCGCCCCGCGCCGCAGGACATTTTGATGATCGCGGTGGATGACAAAACACTGAATGCCTTTGGCGGGCGCATCCCTTCGCGCACAGTTGACAGCCAATTGGTCGACAGCCTGATCGCAGCCGGTGTGGAGAAGGTCGTTTTCGATCGTGCCCATGCAGATCCTGAAAGCGCTGAAGCTGATCAGCGCTTCATTGAGACGCTCGCCCGCCACAAAGGGAAGGTGTGGCTAGGCATGTCGATCGAGAACCAGATCGGAACGCAGGCGGTGCCTGAGATCATGCCCCTTCCCGAGTTTGAGGAAAACGCCCAGCTTACTGTTTTGAGCGGACTTGGGGGTGTATTTGGCCTTTCCGTCAAATTCCCCACAGAGGCCGAGCGGCAAGGAGTTAGCTATCCGTCCGCGTCCGCGGTGCTAGGCGAGTATCGCGGCCCCGAGCGGCTGTATCGACCCGATTATGCTTACCGCGTGGCAACAATTCCTACCTACAGCTATGTCGATATCGTCGAAGGCAGCGTTCCGGCGAACGCGCTAAAAGGCAAAAGCGTTATCATCGGGGAAGCATTTTACCTGTCAGGTGATTACTACTTCACCCCATTCGAGGGTAAAATTGCTGGAGCTTACTTCCACATTCTTGGCGCGCATACGCTCAAGCGCGGAGTACCGCTCGACCTGATTTTCATCCCGGCGCTGCTAGTTGCCAGTTTGGCGATCAGCGCGCAGGTTATGAGCCGCAAGAAATCGACTCGGACTTTGGTCCTGACCAGTGTCGGACTGTTTGCCCTACCGCTGATGCTCGACGAATTCGGCGTCAACATTGATGTCATGTCTGCGGTGCTGGCTTTGGTCTGGGCGGGGGTCGGATTCCAGCGCATTGCCCGCAAATATTACAGCAGCGAAGTCGATGCGATGACGACCTCGGCGATCAGTTCGGACAAGGCCAATACCGAAAGCGATGTCTATGCGCTCAAGATTGCCAGCCTTGCCGAAATGTCCGACGATTGGAGCGCGCGCGAGTTGGGCGAATTCGTCAACACCCTGATCACCTATGTCAAAGGGCCGGGCGATGCCGGCGACGTCGCATTCGAGCGCGACATTCTGGTGTGGCTCGCCCCGCGGATGACCGCAGAAGACCTTGAACGCCATGCCGATGGTTTGGCGCTGATGCTGAAGACCGCGATCAGCCATGACTGGCAGTCGGCGGGCAGTGGCCCGGCATTG
>JBBRVR010000167.1:0-2302 GCA_038246695.1 Sphingomonadales bacterium | reverse complement strand
GGTACGTTATAGCGACCGAATCGGCTGATCAGGGTACACATTCCTATAGACTCCTTTTCCGATAATGATTCCGATAGGGCAGGGGTGTCGTGTCTAGAATCGATGAAAAGCAACCAACCGTACCTTAATCAGCCCGGTTTCTGGAGGTCTTGAGCAGAAAACCGTCCTGGAACCGCCAATTTGCTTGCAGGCGTGACATTTGTGCGTTTGAGTGTGTTATCGGGAGAAACGAGGCGGGGAGCCTGAGATGCAGTTCGAACTTCCAATCGGACAACGCTACGCTCGGCAGCTGAGCCTTGTCGATAACGAGCAACTGAAGCGCGAAGCGGAGCAAGCCGGCCACCTGCCCATCTTTGAAGCCATGCGCGCGGTCAATGAAGCCGATCTGGTTCCTGCTTATCTGCATTCGGCCCTTTGCGCTATGTCTTTGCCGGCGCGCCGGCCCAAGGACGAGATGGCACCGATCATTCGCCAAGATGGCCGTTATACCCTGGCGATAACACCAAAGCCGGTCTTGCGGCGCCAGAACGGCGAAATGACCATGACGAGCCTTGGGGTTCCCTTTGGCAGTTACCCACGGGTCATCCTGATCTACATCATGTCCGAGGCGGTGCGCACAGGCTCACGCGATGTTTATCTCGGCGGTTCGTTCGCAGAGTGGCTACGCCGGCTAGGCTATGCGTCGGTGACCCATGGCAGCAGAGGCACAGCCAGTTTGCTCAAGGGCCAACTTGATCGTCTGCTCGCTTGCGAATGGATGATCCGTTGGGACGACAGTGCCGACGATGACGCGGCCTTTGCGGTGAAGGAAGTCAAACTCGCCAACGAATATGCCGGTCTGCGGACAAAGGACGGGTCGTTCATCAAGGAAATCCGGCTCGCTGAAGGGTTTTTCAGCCACTTGCGGGAACACGCGGTACCACTGAATGAAGCGGCTATCCGGGAACTGCGCAACAATCCGACAGCGCTCGATCTTTACACTTATTTTGCCTATCGGCTGCAACGGATCAGCGGCGATCGACCAAGCATGCTGTCCTGGTCGCAACTGGCGACCCACCTCGGCAACGCGGCCGAGTCACCGCGAAAGTTTCGCCAGACGATTCGGCAGAGCTGGGATCTGGTATCGGGCGTCTATCCCAATGCAAGAGTTGATCTGTCAGGCGCTGTCATCAAGATGTGGAGCTCACCACCGCCGGTTGAGAAGCGCCTGATTGGACCCCATCTGCATCTGGTGAAAGGCGATCAGGAAACGGGCGTGATGCCGCTGGCGCCAGCTTCAGAGACAGAATCGCTACCGGCCTCAACAGTACCACTGCCAGCCACCAAAACCGAAACTGTCAGCTTGCCGAGCGCTTTTCCGTCGGGGTCTCTGTCCTTCGGAGACACTGAGAAACCGTTTCGGCTTATCGCGCGTTCGCACGGCGGCGGTTATGACATCGACAATATTGCTGATGCCTATCGACATCAGGTCGGGAGCGCCCTTCAAAGTCTAAGCGGCGCGCGGCTGCTGAATTCCTTCGAGGCTTTTTGTCGTAGCTATGCTGCCCGTCGAGGACCGCTTGGTTGATTTCCCGACACTTTGTTCGACTGGTATGGCGGTGAGCGCATCGCACGGCGAGCCATTCACGTGGGTTTCAACGCCGGATTTGCTTACCAGAGGCGCTTGACTGCAAAGGCGTCAAACAGCGTTTCATTAGAGACAAGGACCATCCCCTCGGCTTGAGCTTGTGCGATCAGAAAGCGGTCGAACGGGTCCTTGTGGGAGATGTTCATCTCACCGGCGAGCCTCGCGTGATGAACGCTGATGGCCAGTTCGCCAAACCCTTGTTCGGCAAGAATAGCTTCAAATTCCTGTGCGAGCAGCGCTGCGCCAGGCAACTTGCCGATCCTGAATTTGGTGGCCACTTCCATCGCCGAGGCGGCGCTTACGGCAATGCTATTGGACTCATCCGCAATGGCTTCGCGAGCGCGAGGACTGAGCGCCTCATTGCCTTCCAGCCACCAGATCAATGCATGGGTATCGAGGAGCAACTTCAAGCCAGATTCCACCCGTCCTGTTCATCCGAGGGCAGCGGCTCGTCGAAGCGCGCATCAAGCGTGATCTTGCCCTTGAGCGCTCCGAATGCGCGGCGGCCATGCGGCTTCACCGGCACCAGACGCACAGCCGGCACGTTGCCACGCGCGATCACCACATCATCGCCGGCGAGCGCATCTGCAATCAGGCGTGACAGGTTGGTCTTGGCGTCATGAACAGTGAACTGGGCCATCGGACAAACTCCTTAGCTAAGCAGATAGCTAAAGC
>JBBRVR010000166.1:0-2485 GCA_038246695.1 Sphingomonadales bacterium | reverse complement strand
AGCCGGGTCAAGCGGGCCCATCGCGCCGCCGAGCATCTGATGCTGCAAACCGAGCGTCTGGCGGCGCTGGCGTGGTGGTGCGGGGATGCGGAGTACCCGGCGGACGCACTGGACGCCTGCTGGCGCGACATCCTCTTCTGCGAGTTCCACGACATCCTGCCCGGCTCGGGCGTGCCCCGCGCCGAGCAGGATTCGCTGGCACTGCTGGGGGGCGTGCGGGATCGTCTGCGCCGTCTGCGGTTTGATACGGTCAGCCGACTGGCGCGCGGGGAAAAGCCCGCCCGCGAAGGGGAGGTGCCGTTGTTTGTCACCAACCCGCACGGCTTTGCGGTGAATCAGCCGGTCGAAGTCGATTATGTGGTCTCCACACTCGGCGGCAACGACAAGGCCATCCGATTGCGGCGGGGCGGGCGCGATGTGCCTTTCCAGCGCATCAGCAGCGATCACAATCTCGGCGGGCAGGATGTGGTGCGATTGGTTGTGCCGTTGGAACTGGAGCCTTTTGAGATTCGCCGGCTCGATGCTTCGCTTGTCGAAGGCAAGCCCATGCTGCCGCAGCCGCTCAAGATCACGCGCGATGCGCTGCGCCTCAAATCGAAGCATGGAACTGTGCAAATAAGTCCGCGCACCGGCCTGATCGACGCGATCATCCCCGCGGGCGGGCGCGATTCACTTGTGCGGCCCAACGCGATGCAGCCGGTGCTGTTCGAGGATCTCGATCACAGTTGGACCTGCGGTGATCCGAGCCAAATGAACAAGCCCCAGGCGTGGTCGCAGGCGCCAGCGTGGAAAAAACCGCACGCCAGTTTCCGCCTGGCCACGCGCCAGGAGACGGCGGCGATTTCACCACTGGCGACCGACAAGTGGAAGCCGGGCCGTCAGTCTGTCGCCGAGCCGGTTCGCATCATCGAACACGGCGAGTTGCGCACCACCGTCGAGGCGCTGTTCGTGTGCGACGCCTCGTTCATCAATCGCCACTACGTCTTCTGCCGAGTCACCGGGCGACTGGAGGTGCGCGACCGCGTGATGTTCAACCACAGGGACCGGATGCTGAAACTGGCGATCCCGCTGCGATTTTCGCCGGACCATTCGCGCAGTGAATCGCTGTACAGCGTGGTGCGGCGCGAGCCGACCAAGCATTACGAGGATCGCCACCACCAGCGTTGGGTCGCCGCCGTCGCCGATGACGGGGCGTATCTGGCGGTGGTCAACGACGGGAGTTTCGCCCATTGCCTGACGCGCGACACGCTGGCGGTGAATGTGATGCGCAGCCCCGCCTACGCATCGTTTGTCATCCAGCCGGATGATCCCTACAACGACCGTCGCTTCGCCCCGCGCCACGACCAGGGGGAACATGAAGTGCGGTATGTGATGGATTGGGGCGGGCGGATTGACGAGGGGCGGCTGACGCGATTGGCGGACGGCCTGAACGCCGAGCCGTATGCCTTCTCATATTATCCCGGTTCGGCCTATCGCCGGTCGAAACTGATGGCAACGGGGGGCGGGCTTTTGTCGGTGTCGGCGGACAACGTGCGGATCGTGGCGGTCAAACGCGCCGAGCGCGGGGATGGGCTGGTGGTGCGTTTGCAGGAGATGGCCGGTCGGGCGACACGCTGCCGTTTGCGCACAGCGGGGCGATCTGTGTCCGCCGACCTCCCCGCCTGGGGTTTGGTGACGCTCAAACTCAAGCGTCGCGGTCGATCTCTGCGCGCCGAGGCGGTCAGTTTGGTGGAAGACCTTTGACCCTCCGTTGGTGCAAGACCTTTGACCCATATTGCGAGAGAGGGCATCTCGCCATCGTTGTTGATTTCCCGACGGGATACCGCGACAGCGCGACAGGGGAAAGAACTGGTTCATCCGACTAATTTCGACTTTTGCACTTCTTAATGAAAAAACAGAAGCGGACTCCTTCAATGAATCTGGTGCTTAAACAGTCTTCACCGGAACGCAGTCCGCCATGTTCAGTTTCAAATTGCCACCGTCGGCCGCCTCGCTCGCCAACGCGTTTTCCGGCTGCGCTTCATCCCGCACCCTCAGCCACCTGACCGTTTTGATCATCGGCTGGATCCTCGCTCCGCGGCGGCGGTGCGTCACCTCCATGTTGCGCCTGCTGTGGCCGGTGCTTGACGGACATTGGTCAGACTACCACCGCGTCCTCTCCCAGGCGCTGGCCGCTGGAGACGACATTCCAGCAATGCCGGTCGCAGCTGGGGCTGGAATCGCCCATGCAGCGGTGCGAGAAGTCGGTGCTGCGGACGACGCCCATGCTGCTGGGACTCTACAGCCTGGTGACGCTGATATACCTGAACCTGCCGGCCGGCAGGCGTCATTGCCAACCCGCCCAACTCAAGCAGCCGTGGTGGAACAAACACGAACCAACCTTCACGGACGCGCTGGCGGATGTGCGATGTGAGATATGGAGGCATCTTCTATTTGCAACCCCCAGGCGCAGGATCGCATCACGAATGAAAAGTATGCGGATGGT
>JBBRVR010000165.1:0-2561 GCA_038246695.1 Sphingomonadales bacterium | reverse complement strand
GTCTCAATCGGCGACCATCTACGCTGAGGGGATCGTCTTTCATTCCACTGCCGGTCATGGCGGCTTCAAGCTCGACCGGGCACGCAATGCGGGGATGGAACCCGCGTTGCGACTATCTGGCGGCTGGTATGAAGAAGACGCCGAATGGGCGCTCGTCGCCGCAGGTTACCCGGACCTGTTCACCTACCGCGAACAGGCGATGGCGGACAGGGCGTTGCGGGATTGGTATCCTGATGCTTGGGAGGCGGTCCATGGCCGCGAGTTGTCAGCGGCAGAATCTTTCACCCGTGACCGCCAGCAGTTTGCCCGTCGTCACGCAAAGGACTGGGTGGTTATTTCCGCTGTTCGATCATCCGATCATCCTGGCATGGTTGAGGCGCTGGCCACCGTCGGAGGGGGACGGGATAGCCAAGAAACGCGACGATTTCTGGTGCGGGTCGGAGAATATGCGGCCGGACGCCATGGATTTGTCATTGTGCCAGCGGTCCATCATGCCATGTCACCAGCGGAAATTTGCTAACGGCAAGGTGTGGGGACGATCCGAATCGTCCCCTTAGTAGCGCGGAGAAGAGGTAGCTGCCGCTTCAAACAGCAAACTGGTGCGTCACCATCGTGCCTATCGTCGACGTTCGGCACGTTACATTTTGTATCGAGACGAGCTCACGGATGTGCTGGCTATGCAATTGCTGACCTGTCGGATCTAGGTTTGGGATACACTACCTGCATGACAATCGATACCGATGGCGGCGCACGTAATCACCATTTCGTGCCGCAATATTATCTGAAGGGCTTTGCGAAGCCGCGCTCGAAGGACGGCAAGCTGACCGTGTTCGATCTAAAAGAGCGGAGAAGTTTCGTGACCCGGCCGCGCAATGTCGCGGCACGCCGCGACTACAATCGCATTGAAATTGAAGGCCAGGATCCCAACGCCGTGGAAAGCAAGCTCGCCGAGCTTGAAGCGCTCGGCGATCAGGCGTTCCGGCGCATCATCGCGGCGCGGTCGATCGAAGACCGTGACGATTTTTCGTTTGTCCATGTCTTGCTCGCACGCATCGCGATCTCAAATCCCGCCTTTCGTGACCAGCGCGACCAGATTATCAGTCAGGTCGGATCGATGATGATGCACAACATGGTCGCCACGTCGGAGCGATGGGACGCGGTTACGGGACAGATGGGTCCAGAGCTTGGCGGCGACCCCATCCCCTATGAGCAAGCGCGTGCCGCAGTAGCGGGCGGCGGCATCGTGGCGGAAGCAACGAGGGAGACGCTGATCGAGCAGGAAATCGTGCTTTGGCCGTCGATCCTGCCATTGCTGGAACAGCGAAAGTGGACCCTGTTAATTGCGCCCCCTGGCTCGACCGGTTTCATCACCTCGGATCGACCCTTCTCGCTGCGGTGGAACGACGAGACGATGAACCGCGGACCTTATGGCGTAGGCCTCGGCTGCGCAGACACCATATTGATCTTCCCGGTCAGCCACGATCTCGCGGTTGTCGGTAGTTTCGAGCATGGAGGCGGCGCCAGTGTCGTCGATGAAAGCATCGTTGCTGCCGTCAATTTCTCGCTCTTTCAGGCGGCGATGCGGCAGGTTTATGCTTCTGCCGACTTCCCGGTCACGGATGTGGGCAAGGTCGTTCGAAATTTTTCCCAGAGCGAGGTTTGGCGGCGCGTTCGCGAGCGTCCGGCCGACCCCACCTGATATTGTGCGGCTGAATTGCTGACGGGTTCAAATCTCGCCGCTCGACGTCATCGCAGTGATCGCAGGCGCAACGTTGCTGTCCCAATATCGCAGCAGCGGTGAGACCGTCAGCAGATAGGCCAGCCAGCAGGCAGAGATCGCTTCGTCGGAGAAGAAAGCATTCCAAGCAAGCTTGCCGTGCGCCAGTTCGTGCCGAAGCGCGGGGCCGGGCCTGAAATTCAGCAGGCTGTCGAGTTCCCAAACCATGTTGACGCCGAGGATCGCTTCGAGGTCTGCGCGGCAATATCCAAGCAGGATATTGAGCGGCCGATCGCCCTCGATGCCGTCTTCTTCCATCTTCGCTGAGTCCCGCCCCGACATCTGGAGGATATGGCGAAGCGAGTTCTCGATCTGCGGCAGGAGCAGGTGACCGGCGGTCGCATAGTCGCCCTGCCATAGTCGCGCGAAGCCGACTGAGAAGATATGATGGTGTCCGGCGGGAATGAAGCTGCTCATCTGGACGATAGGCAGCATATGCTGTTCGTTGATCGAATACCGCTCCAGCACCGCCTGGCGGGCGGGCTCGATATTGCCGTGAACCCGGAAGCGCCGGACGATCGACATGTGGCGGATGCCGTGTTCCTTGTACCAGGCTTCGCTCGGCTGATCGTCGAAGTCGAGCGATGGTCCGCGCGCCACTTCGCGACCCTCATGGTCGGCGTAGCTGGTCGCGAACAGGTTCGAGAGCGGGAAGTCCTTGGCCTGCTGGAGCACCAGTGCCTTAAGCTTTCCGACATCGTCGGGCTTGGAAAAGCCGACCATCGACCGCAGCGCATCGGTCAGACCCAGCGCCTTGAACTGTGCGTAGGTCTGGTCGCGAACC
>JBBRVR010000164.1:0-2613 GCA_038246695.1 Sphingomonadales bacterium | reverse complement strand
TGCTCGGCTTGCCGGGCGCACTCTTGCCGATGCAGCGCAGGCGATGCGCGCCGAAATCGCTTCGGAAAAGAGCCAGCTGGACGCGGCAAGTCGCGATCTTGTCGAACGCGGGCTTGCCGTATGGAGCCAGGATACCGATGCGCGCCCAGTTCTGATCGTGCGCGGCGCCGCCAATCTTCTGGATGCTGCTGCGTTGGAAGATCTGGAACGGGTTCGCTCGCTGCTCGACGATCTTGAGAACAAGCAATCGGTGTCGGTCCTGCTCGAAAGCGCACGCGAGGCCGATGCTACCCGCATTTTCATCGGCAGCGAAAACCGATTGTTCGGCCTGTCTGGCTCTTCCGTCATCGCATCACCTTATCGCGATCGCGAGGGTAGAGTGGTCGGCGTTCTGGGGGTCATTGGCCCAACGCGGTTGAATTACGCGCGCGTGGTCCCCATGGTGGATCTGACTGCCCGATCGCTGGGCAAACTCATCGCTTGAACGACCATTCCAGGCTGGAACCAAACACATGACCGATAAAGACAAGCCGCAAGACGATGCGGTGGAAAAAGAATTGCAGGGCGTGCCCAAAGAGATGCTCGACCTTGGCGACGATGACGAGGACGAGAATGGCGGCGCTGAGGGCTCAATTGCCGAGGCGCTCGCGAACCTCAAAGAGGATTTAGCCACTGCCGAACAAGCGACCTTGTATGCCAAGGCGGAGACTCAAAACCTGCGCCGCCGGATGGAAAAGGAAATGGCCGACGCGCGCAGTTACGCCGCGACCGGCTTTGCTCGCGACGTGCTGAGCGTGGCCGACAATCTGAGCCGCGCGATCGAGGTGATCCCCGAGTCGCTGCGCGGGGACGAGAAGATGAAGGGCCTTGTGATCGGCCTAGAGGCGACCCAACGCGAGCTGGAAAAGGTCTTCGCCAGCCACGGCATCACTCGCATCGCGGCCAAGGGTCTTCCGCTCGATCCCAATCAGCATCAGGCGATGCTGGAAATCCCGAGCGACGATCATGAACCAGGCACCGTGGTGCAGGAGATGCAGGCCGGCTGGATGATCAAGGACCGCCTGCTGCGCCCGGCAATGGTGGGCGTGGCGAAAAAGCCGGATTGAGTCTTCGTTAGAACGTCAATTCCATTTGCAGGTTGCAGCGCGAATAGGGGGTCGGATGCTGGTCTTTTGGCGATAGCGCTTCAAAGCCTTTGGTCTTGTAGAGCCGTGTCGCTGCGGCAAGTCGGTCGTTGGTTTCCAGCCAAATGCTCGCCGCGCCCATGCTTTGGGCCTTTGCAATGAGATGGTCCAACAGGGCACCGCCAACTCCCATGCCCTGAGCATCGGGGGCGGTGGCCATTTTGACCAATTCTACCCGCTGCAACGGGCGATTATGCATATCGTGGCGTGCCATCAATGCGCCTGTGCCTATTGCCCTGTCCCCCATCTGGGCCATCGCGATATATCCACCGGGTGCAATGATAACATTCTGCGGGTCGGCAAAAACGCGGAGATCCTCTTGCTCGAGATTGAAAAACTCGTTGATCCAGCGCCGGTTAAGAGCCGCAAACGCCTCTGCATCATCGCGCTGGAATGGGCGTATCACGAAGGCTGGCTCAGGCATGCGTTGCCCCCTTAAACCGTACGAGCATATCGAATGCCTCTTTGTCGGCAACCCCTGCAACCTTCACCCCGTGACGCAGCCAGAAGGCGTGTTTCACGATTTCGGCTTGTTGTTCGATCCCATAGGTTTCGAATGGCTGGCCGGGTTTGAGTGCGTAATCGTATCGGCAAAACGGATGGCGATTCAGCAGTAGATACCAGCCTCCGCGTGTCTGGGTTTGCCATACATGGGTCAGCTCGTGGATCAGCAGCCCCTGCCGAATGAGGCCTTCCTGTGAGAAATCGTCACAATATGATCCGCTATCTGGGTGGAAATGCAAATGACCACGCGGAGCCATTGTTACTTTGCGCGGTTGAAAGGGGAAGAACTTGCGCCGCCTGATCTGGACGCCCGAATAGTCGATTGCATCGCCGAACACCGTTCGCGCCACATCGACCTCGCCGGGCGTCAGATGACGCTCCCCGCCGACCGGGCAGGCTGGAGCCATGCCCGTAAGGGCTGTGGGCGATGCACTCAGCGTTCTTCTCCCGCGCTGCGCACTTCGGCGCTAAATTTGTGCCTCTTGCCGCCCGAAATTTTGAGCGTTACCTCGGCTGTGTCACCCGCCTTGATGTTCTCTTCCAGATCAAACACCATGATATGCAGTCCACCCGGTGCAAAAATCTTGGATTCGCCGCTGGGCAGGGCAATCGGACCAGCCTGCGCCATCGTCATTTCAGAATCGTATTCCATCACATCGTGCACGGTTGCAGTTTTTGCGCCGGTCACTTCTGCTCCATTGATCGAGACTCCGCCTTCGCCATTGTAGATGACATCGAAGTACACCGCCGCGGGATTGCCCGACACTGGAGGGAGAACAAGGCGAGCATTCGTCACCTCAATTCCGTCCACCATGCCTGCCACTTCGACCGGCACCTCAGGCTCGCTCGAACAGCCGGCAAGCATTACACTTGCGCCCAAGGCAACAACCAGTCCGGCCTTCTTCAGCGCATTGTTCCACATCGC
>JBBRVR010000163.1:0-2634 GCA_038246695.1 Sphingomonadales bacterium | reverse complement strand
GAATAGCGGGACGTCGAATGCACCTGTCGAAATGCCGATCTGCTCGCCCAATTGCGCCATTTCCTCGACATGCCAGAGCTCTGCGATCCGGTCCCCCTCGACGCGGACCATGTCGATGCCGGAGAATCGCAGTGGCGCGCCCGTCGCATCCTGTCCGAACAAGGGGCCATCATGGGTTCCCGACAAGGTCCAGACATCCACACCGTAATCACCTGCGGCAAGAACGTGATGCAGGTCCATGGCAAGATCGGGGATCGCCGCGTGAAATTCACCGACCACATTTTTCAGGCCATCAAGGCCACTGGATTGGCCTTCTGCCGGCATGTGATCAAGTACATCGGGAGAATAATTGGAAGCGATCAGCGCAACTTCACCGCGGCCCCATACGCGCTCGATCTGCTCCTGCAGCAATCGTTTCGTCAAGTCGCGGGTCACTGTATTGACATCCCTCCATCCACGGCAAGCGTGTGACCGGTCACAAAGCTGGACTTGTCAGACAACAGCCAGGCCGCCGCCTCGGCGACTTCGCGTGGCTCGGCAATCCGGCCAAGTGGGTGAGCGGTGTGGGCATGATCGGCAAATCCCGGATTTGCCTTGAAACCCCGTTCTGTCAGCATCGGAGTGGCCACCGCTCCGGGCAGGACGGCATTCACCCGGACCCCGGCGGGCGCTGCTTCCAGGGCTGCTGTGCGGGTCAATCCGATAACTGCATGTTTGGAAGCCACATACGCAGCCAGTCCAGGCGCGCCCAGCCACCCCATGACGCTGGCGGTGTTTACGATCGCCCCGCCTCCGGCGTGCTGCATGATCGGCAACTGCGCCTTCAGGCAAGTCCACAATCCATGAACATTGACCGACATTACTTTTGCGAACTCATCATCAGGATAATCCGTCAGAGGGCACATCGCGCCGCTCATTCCTTCAATCCCGGCGTTATTGAACGCACCGTCCAGCGCCGGAAATTCCTCTAGCGCTCGGCTTATCGCAGCCTTATCGCAGATATTCGCGACCACCGCGCGCGCACCTGCAATCTGGTCTGCGACTTCGAGGACGGCCTGCGAGCGGTCAATCAACAGCAGTTGCGCCCCGTATTCGGCAAACAGGCTGGCAGCAGCAGCGCCGATTCCGCTGGCGGCACCCGTGACGAGGATGTTGCGGTTCGCAAGCATTGCCTATCGCGTACCTGCGGCATAGCCGTGGACGGCATTGTCTGGTCCACCGCCTTCGGCGCGATATTGCGCTACCGTCTTGTCAAGCTGAGACGTGTTCAAACCGGTCTTGCCGTAATTGCCCGGATCGACACAATACATTCGCGCTGCATTTTCGCCGAGAATGGCGCGGCGTACGGCGCTGTTGTCATCACCAAGATCGCAATAACCAAATCGGTCGATCAGATCGGCAGGCATGATGAGCCGCCGAAAAGCCTCGATCTGCCACTGCGGGCTGCCATACCAGACTGAATCCGTGCCCCACAAAACGTGATCGGCACCCAGTCCTTTAATCAACATCCCAACCATTGCTGCGGCCAGACGCGGGTGAGTAAGAACGGTAAAGGCGAAGCTTGCGCCGATGTCGGCATAGACGTTGGATACGCCGTATTTCGCCGGGATTTCAGCGAGATCGCTGACCCAATCGATCCTCCCGTCGCGCTCAAAACGATGGAGTTCAGCCTCGGTCGGTTGAGGAATAGTACGATAGGCCGCGTGATAAATCACAAAGTTGAGGTTTGGCCAATCGCGTGCAGCCTTGGCGACATCGTCAACTTTCGCAAACGGTTCTGCGCCCGGCATCACTTCATCGGCGTTTTCGGGCAATAATCCCTTGTGGATACATACGTTGCGCACACCCGCTTTCTTGATGCGCTCATAGGCGGGATACATCAAATCCTCATCGTCGAGCCGGTATCGCTTCTCCGACGGCGAAAACGGCTCGCCAACGCAATAGCCCTTCCAGCCGTCCGGTTTCAGCTCTGAATGAACGCGATCCATCTCATCCAGCCAGCCATCATGGCCCGGCCCAAGCACTGCGTGGGTCAGCAGCCGCCGTTCGCCCGCCACTGCATTTACTGCACTGCGCGCCTGCGCCATCTGATCATTGGTGAGCATCGGCACTCCCTCGGAAGGCGCACCCGATAGCAGCGCGACCTTGGTGTCGCTGTCGAGAAATATGGCCTTGAGGAAATGCGCGAATTTGATGTTTTCGATCTCGAATTTGCGTGCATGCGGCAATTCGAGCAGCTCTGCCGACAGTTCGATCAGGCCGGTGAGTGGCAGGAAGTAATCGGGATCAGCATCATCGCGCAGAAAATGGACTTGGTCGTCAAATACGAACTGGCCCGATAGTCGTTCGCGCCGAGCGAGCGCCTCTTGCTCTTCGTGTTGTTCGCTTTCCGAGACGGTGAAATGTTCGGAATAGACCGCATTCATGGTCCCAAATGCGTTTGCCATGGCCAACGGGCTCTGAAGCCAACGTGCGACTGGCAGGCCGCAGCGTTTTGCTGCGATATCCGAACGCTCCTGCATCAAATGCTGGTATTGCAGTTGGCGTGCGGTCTGAGGAGGCGGCGTAAATTCGCCATTGGAAACTATTTGTGACGGCACAGGAAGGCGTGGCAGCCGTTCTCCGGCTGTCAGT
>JBBRVR010000162.1:0-2684 GCA_038246695.1 Sphingomonadales bacterium | reverse complement strand
TCTCGCGGCGGGGCAAGCGCTGCGCATCTGGGTGGTGGGGTGCAGCACCGGCGAGGAAGCCTATTCGCTGGCGATCATCATGCGCGATGCGATCATGACCGATCGGCGCGATATCAAGCTGCAAGTGTTCGCGTCCGACATCGATGTTCAAGCCATCGCGGTTGCGCGCGAAGGGCTTTATTCGCTTTCGATCAGGGATGAAGTTCCAGCGGATCGGTTGGCCCGGTATTTCGTGCAGGAGGAAGGTGGCTACCGCGTTACTCCGGCATTGCGCGGATCGGTGGTGTTCACCGTGCAGGACGTGCTGAACGACCCGCCGTTTTCGCGGATGGATATGGTGTCCTGTCGCAACCTGCTGATTTACTTAAAGCCCGAAGCGCAGGCCAAAGTGATTGGTCTGTTCCACTTTGCCTTGCGCGAAAATGGCGTGCTGCTGCTGGGCATGGCCGAAACGCCCGGCAATGTGGCCGCCCGGTTCGCGGTGCTGCACAAGCCTGAGCGGATCTATCGGCACATCGCACAGAGCAAGCCGGGCGAGCCCGGGTTCCCGCTCAGCTTTGCCCAGAGCATTCCCCGCCTGACCGTCAATGAGGCGAAAGCGCAAGCGACCAGGCAGACAACGCTTGCCAATCTGTGCCGCGATACCGTGCTGGACAATCTGGCGCCGGCCAGCCTGCTGATCAATACCCAGCGGCAGTGCATCTATTCGGTCGGAGCGGTAAGCCGCTATCTGCGCCTTGCCGCTGGCCCGCCTACGCTTGATCTTCTGGTGCTGGCGCCGGATGATCTTCGTGGCACCTTGCGCTTTGCGATCTCGCGCGCCGATCGTGATCATCCGCTGATTACCACCGGTCTTTGCGAAGCCAGCGCTGGCGGCGCTGCAGTGTTCTTCACGATTACCGTCCGCTTTCTGGAAAGCGACGGAGAAGCGCTGCATCTGGTCAGCTTCATCGAACAGGGGCCGCCGACCGGCGGTGCAGCCGCTCCGCAGCAGCACGACAATGATGCGCAGCTGCGCGAGCTTGAACGTCAACTGGAAAACGCGCACGCGGACTTGGCATCGGCGATACAAAGCCGCGATGCTTTGGCGCTTGAACAAAAGGCGATCAATGACGAAGCCCTGTCGGTCAACGAGGAGTTCCAGTCCACCAATGAAGAGCTGCTGACCTCGAAGGAGGAGCTGCAATCGCTCAACGAGGAACTGATCGCGCTCAACAGCCAGCTGCAAGAAACGCTCGACCGGCAGCGGATCGCCTCGGACGATCTTCAGAACATCCTCTACAGCACCAATGTCGCAACGCTGTTCCTTGATCACAAGCTGCGCATCCGGTTCTTTACGCCTGCAACCAAGGCTTTCTTCGGCGTCATCCCCGGTGATATCGGCCGTCCGCTGGCAGACCTCCAATCGCTCGCCAATGATGATGACCTGCTGGCCGATGCCAGAATCGTTTTGCTCCACAGCACGAAGATAGAGCGCGAGATCAGCGGGCCGGGCGCCACCTGGTTCGTGCGCCGCATCTTTCCCTACCGCACCCATGATGGCCGGGTGGAGGGGGTGGTCATCACGTTTGTCGACATTACCGAGCGTCGCCGGACGGCAGCAGCGCTGGACGAGGCGCGCCGCGCGGCGGAACAGTCCAACCGCGGCAAATCACGGTTTCTGGCGGTAGCGAGCCATGACCTGCGTCAGCCGCTGCAATCGCTGTCGCTCATTCAGGAGATGCTGAGGCAAAGCGTCGATGAGCCAAAGGCGCAGGAACAGATCGGCCGGTTTGGCCTGCTTCTGGATGCGATGACCGGGATGTTGAATTCCCTGCTCGACATCAACCAGATCGAATCCGGCGTACTCGAAGTGAGCACCGCGCCCTTTCCCCTCGCCAACCTGTTTGATCGTTTGCAAGGAGAGTTTGCGCCGCTCGCTCAGGCACAGGGGCTTGCATTGCATGTGATACCGACCACCGCCAACACCCTGAGCGACGCGCGCCTGCTCGAAGCGATGCTGCGCAACCTGCTCGCAAATGCTATCAAATACACGCCGCCTGGGGGACGCATTGCGTTGGGATGCCGCCATCCCGGCGCGATGCTGCGGATCGAGGTCTGGGATACCGGAATTGGGATTACGGGTGACCAACTGGGCCCGATCTTTGACGAGTTCTATCAGGTTGATAACCCCGTCTGGACACGTGGACGCGGGTTCGGGCTGGGATTGACGATCGTGCGCGAGCTCGGACTGCTGCTAGGTCATGCTGTCGCGGTGCGATCACATCCGGGCAAGGGCTCGGTATTTGCAGTGAGCGTTCCGCTGGCTCCATCTAGCGAGCACGAAGCGCGGCACGCGGTAACTCTTGCACAATCGGGTTCAACGACCGGATGCACGATCGCGCTGGTGGAGGACGATCCCGGTGTGCGCGAGACGCTGGAAGCCTTGTTGACCGATGCCGGTCATACCGTGATTTCAGCCAGAGATGGGCCAGCAGCTCTGGCGCTGGTAAGCGAAGGCGCGATCCTTCCCGATCTGGTGCTGACCGACTACAACTTGCCCGGCGGCATGAACGGCGTTGTTGTGCTGGCCAACCTGCGAGCAGTGCTAAAGCGGCATGTGCCCTGAATTGTGCTTACCGGCGATATCTCAAAGGATGCGCTGGCCGAAATCGAGCTGGCCGATTGCCTGATGCTCAGCAAGC
>JBBRVR010000161.1:0-2781 GCA_038246695.1 Sphingomonadales bacterium | reverse complement strand
TGGCTACGTCAAGAACGTGCAGCGCGAGGAAATCCGGCAGGGTATCGCCTGTGTGAAGCACCAGAACATGGCCGGATCGGACATCGGCGATGATCACAAGGAATACTTCGGCGGTGAAGCTGCACTGAAAGCGGGCGGCAAGGACAACACTATGACCCAGTTCGCCGCTGCGTGACGCGTCTTGGCATGGGGCCAGTTGGCCGGTAACTCACAGGTAGGCAATGCCCCACGGGGTTGCGATTATCGCAACCCCGTGGTTACCAGTCGGACTGGTAACCACTGTAGAACCGTCATATTCAGGCCGAACCGTCACTATTGCCGACCACGGGAGAGAAACAATGAGCGATACCGATACTCCGAAAACCGAACCGTCGCGCGCCCGCGCCCTGTTGTCCACGGCTGACATGAAACTGCTGCGTCGTGCGTTGGAAAGTCATGCCCGCACCACTGAAGACCGCGAGGAGCTGGCCAAGATCAACGCGCTGCACCACCGGCTTGGGACCTACGTGCCTTCCACCTGAGTAGCGATTTCAGGGTTCAAGAGTTCTCCTGGGGAGGAGAAAACGACCGTCGGAGCTTGGGCTAGCCCATCGCTGCGGCGGCCGTTCTTGTTTGCGTGCTGGCGCTAATTTAGTCGCCCGTACGTGAAATCAAATCCAAAGCTGCCACCATGATTTGGCAAAGCGGGCACCGCAACGGCAAGGCCTCACTCACATCTTGTAAAACATCACAAGCAGGACCGACAGCGTTGTCACCATAAGCGCCACCAGCGGTACACCGGTGCGGATGTAGTCTTTGAACTCGTAAGAGCCCTCCGCCATGATCAGCATGTTCGTCTGATAGGCGATGGGCGTTGCATAACACAGGTTGCAACCGAACAAGACGGCAAGGATCAATGGCTCTGGCGGCAGGCCAAGCTCGTTCGCAATGTTAAAGGCGATCGGCGTACCCACGGTCGCAGCGGTCGCATTCGATGCAAAATTGGTCAGCAGCGTCACGAACACCATAATCGCAGCCAGGACCAGCGCGGGTGGAAGGAATGCGAGGCCAAGTGACATCACCTGGCCCAGCCACTCCGCCGCCCCGCTTTCCAGAATGATCCGCCCGATGGCGATACTCGCTGCGACCAGAACGATCACCTTTGCCGACAGCGCGCGGCCAACGCGGTCGAACTTTACGCAGCCGGTCACAAACATCAGGATTGCGCCTGCCAGCGCGCTGATCGCAATCGGCAACCAGCCAATTGAGGCGGTGAAGACGCTGCCGAACATGATCACGGCGGACAAAAACGCTTTGGACCGGCGCGGCAATTCGCGCGCGCCTTCAAGCATCAGCAAGCTGTCATTGCGGGCAAAGCTCTGCAGGTCTTCGGTCAGACCCATGACCAGCAGAACGTCTCCTTCGGAAATGCGCAGGTCGCCACCATCCGAATACTGGTCCTTTTCGCCCAGCACGCGATGTGGCCGGTGAATGCCTAACACCGCGACGCTGTAAAGATCGGCGATGCCGGAACTGGGCAGCGTGCGGGTGAGCAGGCGCGAATCCCCCGTCACCGTCATTTCGACCACCATGATATCATCGCGGTTCGATGAGGCTGTGCGGCGGATACGGTCCAGCACCCAGCTTGGTGCGAGTTCGCCTTTCAGCACACGGGTAGCATCCTCCAGCGCCTCATGCGTGCCGGAGATATGAAGACGTTGCTGCGGTTGCAGCGGGCCTGTCAGGACCGTGTGAAACGTGATGGTTTCAGGCAACATAGCCTTGATCGCGGACAGCTCCTGTCCTGTCAGCGCGCTGTCCGGGCCAACCCGCAGACGTGTGTGGAACTGCCGGCGTGATGCATCCGCCTCCACGCTGTTATCACCCAGCAGGCGCGGCATAACCAGCCACAGATACGGCAGCGCCACCACCGCCGCGATCAGCACTATAGGCGTGTAATGAAACACGCTCATCTGCGGCATTCCCAGATCGACCGCAATGGAAGTCACAAGAATGTTGGTCGACGTGCCGATCGTGGTCGCCATGCCGCCGATCAGCACCGCTGCATTCAGCGGGATCAGCGTCTTGGAAGCAGGCATCGCCCCGCGCGAGGCAAGCGCCACAAATATCGGCAACAGCAAAACCAGAACGGGCGTGTCGTTCACTCCCATCGACAGGAAGAAAGCGATCAGCAGCGACACGAGCAGACCGAGTTGCAGGTTCAGCCGGAACATCGATTCAAGGAACCGCGCCGCCGGATCCAGCGCGCCGGTCACTACCAGCCCGCGCCCCATGATCATCAGCGCGCAAATGGTGATCAGGGCATAGTGCCCGAACCCTTCAAATGCGAGCGCGAGCCCATCGGTCGGCTTCGTCCCTTCGAGCGGGAAGAAATACAGGCCCACCGCGATCACCGCGATGGTCATCAGACTGACGATCTCCACCGACAAACGCCCACGCGCAAAGGCGACGAACATCGCAACGGTGACAACCATGGCGGCAATTGCGTGATATGATGGCACTGACAGCATGATCCTCGTCCCGTGGCCGGGTCTTTCATTGGCCGCTGCCTAAGGCAAGTGATTTGATCGGCGTTCCGGCTAGCATCTTGCCGAAAGCTATGTGGTGCCCCTGGCCCGAATCGAACGGGCACTCCCGAAGGAAAGCGATTTTGAGTCGCTCGCGTCTACCAATTCCACCACAGGGGCACACCTGTTTGGGTTTGCGCTAACGCGCTGTTAGCGACCCACCTCTTTTCCTTCAAGCATTTCCATCACCTACCCGATTGCCATGCTGTGCACG
>JBBRVR010000160.1:0-2859 GCA_038246695.1 Sphingomonadales bacterium | reverse complement strand
TTCTGTATAAATACGGGTCGAATTGAAGATGTCGTTTCCGTACGAGTATGATATAAGGAAATTAAGGTTAAATGCTTTATAGGTCAGTGAGCTGCCGATACCACCATAAAAATCCGGGTAAGGACTCCCGATTTTCTTCCTGTCGAGATCAGTGATTTTTCCATCCTTGGTGATGTCTTCATAAATCAGGTTCCCATCGGCCGGGATCGGCCGGCGGCCTCCTGATTTGCCAGGGGAATCGGGTGAAGGAGATCAGGCAGCGATGAGGCTTGCGAGATATTCGTCGTCCCAGCCCGCGGTTTTGCGCCTGAGTCGGATGGAATCCTTCCCCGGGGCCTTTCGGGTGAGATTGTAGGCGATGTGGCGGCAGGTTGCGAAGTTGGCCGGGGCGTTGTCGGTTCTGACCCTGCATTCGTCGTCGCGAAAGACCATGTCCATGACCCAGTGCAAGGAGTTCTCGATCGCCCAGTGGGCGCGGATCATCGGGCCGACCGCGCTGGCCAGCAGCAGCAGCGAGGTGATGTAGAAGCGGGTCTCGTCGGTGATCTTGCCGTTGATTTCGCGCCGGCTTTCGACCACGACCACGGACTTCAGGCCCGGCCATTGGTGGCGCTCCTGCAGCCAGTCGACATCGCCGATCACGGTGTAGTTCCGGGTCTCGATCCGGCCGTGATCGGCATCGATGGTTTGACAGGTGCTGATCGTGGTATCCTTGTATTTCAGGGCTTTCTGCTCATCGACGAAGACCTCGACATCCTGGCGCAGGGTTCCCTGATTGCCCTTCAGCGCCAGGATGTAATCGGCCTTTTTCTCGATGATTTTGCTGGCGATGTCGCGCTGGCAACCCATCGCATCGATCGTCACCACCGCGCCCTCGATCGACATCATGTCGAGCAGCGCCGGGATGGCGACGATCTCGTTCGATTTTTCGCTCACCTTGACCTGGCCCAGCACGATGCGTTGCCGCGCCGCGAAGGCAGACACGATGTGGATCGCCTCTTTCGAGCCCTTGGTCTGATACGAGCGCCGCGAGGTCTTGCCATCGATCGCGATGACCTCGGCCGGCGTGTTGGTAAGTGCCGCGACCCAGGCCACGAAGCAAAGCTGGAAGGCGCGGGCGTCGAGCGTGGCAAAGATGTCGCCGAGATGATCATGCGAAGGCGTGCCATTCACATAGGGCCGAAACCGCCGCAGCAGTTCGATCTTCCGCTCGCCAAATCGCGCTATATCGGTGAACGCCTCCGCCCCCGCAAGAACCGCCAGAAGAATCAAAAGCAGCACTTCCGGGAGCGGATAATCCACTTTGCCGGCCTGCCGATGATCCGGCAGGTCATTGAAATAGTGAAGGAAACTCGTCGTCTCCGCAATCGACGCAAATCCGCTCTCGTCGGTATCCATTATCGTCCTCCACCTACGACTCAATGGATCACAACAGATTCACCACTTCGGGCTTTTGTCACGGTTTCCTTCACCCGATTGCCCTGCAAAACCGGCCCAATTGCCTTGCTTCTCCTCAGAATCCCGCTATATACCGCGCCATCTCACACGGAAGCATGGCTCAAAAGGCCGTCCGGTGGCAGCCGGGCCGCAAGGCTCGTTTGCTCACACGCTTCCGGAGGAACCAACCGGAGAATAAAACGATGGCGCTACCTGATTTCTCTATGCGTCAGCTGCTTGAAGCTGGCGTTCACTTTGGCCACCAATCGCACCGCTGGAATCCGAAAATGGCGGATTACATTTTCGGTGCCCGCAACAACATCCACATCATCGATCTCGCCCAGACCGTGCCGTTGCTGCATCGCGCGCTCCAGGCGGTCAGCGATACCGTCGCCAAGGGCGGCCGTATCCTGTTCGTCGGCACCAAACGGCAGGCCCAGGACGGCGTCGCCGACGCCGCCAAGCGTTCGGCACAGTATTTCGTCAATTCGCGCTGGCTCGGCGGCACGCTGACCAACTGGAAGACGATCTCCGGTTCGATCAAGCGGCTGCGGCATCTCGAGGAAGTGCTCAATTCGGGCGATGCCAATGCCTACACCAAGAAGGAGCGTCTGACGCTGCAGCGTGAGCGCGACAAGCTCGACCGTTCGCTCGGCGGCATCAAGGACATGGGCGGTCTGCCCGACCTGATCTTCGTGATCGACACCAACAAGGAAGACATCGCGATTCAGGAAGCCCAGCGGCTCAATATTCCGGTCGCAGCGATCGTCGATACCAATTCGGACCCCAAGGGCATCACCTATGTGGTGCCGGGCAATGACGACGCCGGCCGCGCCATCACGCTGTATTGCGATCTGATCGCACGCGCCGTGATCGACGGTATTTCGCGGGCGCAGGGCGATTCCGGCATGGATATCGGTGCCTCCGCGCAACCGATCCGTGAGGAAATCCCGGTGGCGCCGCAGCCTGCCGGCTTCCAGGGCCTGGCCGGCCCGCGTGGCGCCGCCGACGACCTCAAGAAGCTCACCGGCGTGTCCGGCGCGATCGAGAAGAAGTTCAACGATCTCGGCATCTTCCATTACTGGCAGCTCGCCGAACTCGATCACGATGCCGCGCACAAGATCGGCGAAGAGGTCGGACTTCCGAACCGCGCCGATGGCTGGGTAGCCCAGGCCAAGGCGATGACCGCGGAAGCGGAATAACGCGAACAAGCGTGGCCGGAATTTCCCGGCCACCGCTTCGGTTCCAGATACGACATTCCCTGGTGGTGGAAGACGGCGAGGCGGCAACAGCCGCGCCGCGGTCGCCCTGACAGGCAAGAAGGACATTCAACGATGGCAACGATCACAGCAGCGATGGTCAAGGACCTGCGCGAGACCACCGGCGTCGGCATGATGGATTGCAAGCAGGCGCTGGCCGAGA
>JBBRVR010000159.1:0-2975 GCA_038246695.1 Sphingomonadales bacterium | reverse complement strand
TCGAGGAATTCGATCACCTCGGCGTCCGTTTCATCAGCGTCCAGGATCAAATCGACACCGCAAGCCCCATGGGACGTGCCATGTTCACCATCATCGGCGCCATGGCCGAACTCGAATCCTCGCTGGTCAGTGAGCGCGTAATCGCCGGCATGAGGGCGGCGGCTTCGCGAGGTAAACATCTCGGCAGGCCGGCGATGCCCCGGCACGTCGTCGCCGAGATTGAGGCAATTGCCGCTTCTACCAACCTCAGTATACGGAAAATCAAGGAAAAACTCGGCCGCAAGGCCTCGCGAGGCACTATCGGGCAGATCACCAAAACGGTCCGATCCTGACGCCAGATGCCCCTATGTCCTATTTTTACACGTATCTTCAACCAACCCCGAATAGAAGCGCGGCCACGGCCGGTCCGACAATGACGAGGCTTGACGCATAGAAGGCACTCGCTGCCGTCTCCCTTTTCTCGAGCCTATTGTGGCAGCCGGAGGGTTTAGAAAGCGTTTTTGAAACAAGCCATTCTGCGAGCGACAAACCTCTGCTATCGAAGCCACTCAGCGTTAGAACCGCGCCGTAAACTGGGGTCAGCAGTCCGGAAACACCACTTCAAGGACACCCTATGGCGCGATTGCTTTTTGCCGGCTTCATTGCCCTGATTACACCCGTCGCTGCGATGGCAGTGTGCGCGCCATTGAAATTGCCGCCAGAAGGATCGAGGCGATCGGATATAGTGACGGCGGTCATGCCAGCGGTCGTGCAGGTGCAGGCGCGGTTTGGCCCCGACACCAATGAAAGCTACGAGGAAGCCCTAGGCGACGCAATGCGCGAAACCCAGGCCAGTACCCGGCAATCGCTTGGCAGTGGCTTTATCGTTTCCGGCGACGGGCTCGTGGTGACGAACGAGCACGTCGTCGCGCAGGCCAAACAGATTACTGTGCGCCTTGCCGATGGCAGCCTGAGGGGCGCAACACTTGTCGGCAGTGACGAGCGAACCGACATCGCCCTGCTGCGCATGGAAGCTCTGGCACGCTGCTACCCCGCGTTGTCATGGGCGGACAGCGACAAGATCCGCGTCGGCGAAGACATTACGGCGGTTGGCTCGCCCTTCGGGCTCGGCGGCTCGGTATCTGCGGGGATCATTTCTGGCCGCGGCCGCACGCTGGGAAATGGGCCGTATCACGACTTTCTGCAGATCGATGCTGCTATCAATCAAGGCAATAGCGGCGGGCCCCTGCTTGACACCGGCGGACGGGTTGTTGGCATCAACACCGCCATCCTGGCCCCCGCTGGTGGCAATATCGGCATCGGCTTTTCTCTGCCCGCAGCCATGGCGCAACGCGTAATCGCCGAGCTGCTGGTGCAGGGCAAGGTCAGCCGCACGCAGTTGGGCCTGAGCGTAGAGAGCTTGACCGGCGATATTGCCGAAGCGCTCGGCCTGTCATCCAGCAATGGGGTGCTGGTAATCGGTGTCGAGCCGGGCAGCCCCGCCGATCGCGTCGGGATTGCTGCTTCGGACGTGGTGCTGTCCGTGGATGGCCGTGCTGTTACCGGCATGGGCGCCCTCTCGGCGGAAGTGGCGACCTTTGAAGCCGGTCGCGCGGTCCAGTTGCAACTCTGGCGAAATGGCAAGCCGCTGACGCTTGAACTGCTTCCCGTCGCAAAGCCCGATGCTGCCGTCCGCGCCATGGAGCTGGTGAGCGAGGCGACCCCTGACTCGTTCGTTTCGCTTTCTGGCCTTCGTCTTGCCGGGACAACGCAGAGCATGAATGAAGTTGCAGGGCAGACGGGATCCGCCGAGGGGCTGATCGTGGTTGAAGTGGCACCGAATAGCCCTGGCGCGGCGCGGGGGATTGCTGCTGGCGACATCATCACCGGGCTGGCCGGCAAACCGCTGGCATCGACTGTGCAGTTCACCGATGCAATTGCCGACACGCGTGCAGCAGGAAGACGCAACATATTGATAACGCTTCTTCACGGCAAAAATACGGTGTGGATGGCCTTGCCCATCGATCCAAAGGATTGATCGGAATATCAGGTTGCAAACGGGCATTGCGTGTTTGCCAGCTTGCAAACTGGGGCCATTTCAGGACCGCAGGCCCGCAGCGAGCGATGGATCGGCCGGGGTTATCTTCGTTTGTTGCACAGCGCTGGCGGAGTGGCGCTGCTGCGGTCGGCAGATCAACTCTTGAGGCGACTGAATGCTGCAGGATCAAGCCCCACACCCCGAACCGAAGCCAACAAAGTGTCCGCAAGGGGACCCTCAATCAGACGGCCATGATCCCTCGGGCCAATCACGCGCGGTGTGGATTACGCGCAGGATAGCAACAATTTCATCCGTACCGCTCGGGACGATTTCGTAGACAATGACGTAGGGCAGGCCTGTGACAGATTTTTCGTATGTTCCCACCACCCTGCCTGGATGCCCGGTTGCGAAATCTTCGAGCTGGGCAGCGGCATTCCGCAAGCGATCGATCACCCGGCGGGCAGCAACGGGATCATCGGCCGCAATATAGACCAGTTGTCGCTTCAGATCATCGAGGGCGTCGCGCGACCAGAGGACAGGGCGGGTCACTTGCTTGGTTCACGCCCCGCAGCTTCCACGGCATTCGCTAACTCGCCAAAGGCAGTTTCGTTGGAAACCAGACGGCCCGCGGCAACATCCGCCCGGCCGCGTTTGATGCCGTCAATGATTGCCTGCTCTCGATCAAGGTATCGGTCGACCGCTTCAGCCGCGAGGAATGACCGGCTGCGACGCGTTTCCCGGGCGAGTTGGCCAAGGCGTTCCTTCGTGTCAGCGGTCACCCTGATTGTCATCGTGGTCGACGCTGTCATGGCCGCGCTCCTGTGCTGAGTTGTACACAAGATAGCACAAGCCGTTTTTCAGCGCCACCAAACTCCAGGAAAGCAAGGTAGCGGAGGCCAAGAACCATCACTGTCCGCCCGGAATGACGTGATAAGCGACCCCGATCCGCCGCGGCGCT
>JBBRVR010000158.1:0-2981 GCA_038246695.1 Sphingomonadales bacterium | reverse complement strand
CAGCGCGTGCCAGGATGCAATCCCGTCATTCACCGAGATGAATATACTGTCATAAATTGGGAAAATGCGCAACCTGCATCAGTGTCAGTAACGCTAGAAATTACGGCGTCAGGGCAAGGTCCGCAGGGCTGAGGCCGAGCCGCGCCATGCGCGCCCGGATTTCGGGCCATTCATCGCGCAGGAATACCTCCCGCTCGGCGCTGCGCAGCCGGTCGGCCGCGCCGCGCACGACATACATGCCAACCCCGCGCTGCACTTCGACAAGGCCATCATTCTGGAACTGCTGATAGGCTTTCGCCACGGTCAGCGGATTGGCCCCCTGCTCTGCCGCGAGCGCGCGGACCGAGGGCAGCATCGCGCCTTCGGCATAATCGCCCGCGATGATCGCAGCGGCAATCTGGTCGCGCAGCTTGAGGTAAACGGGGCGGTTGGAGTTCATGATGCGCCAAAAATCATTGCTGTGTCCGTTGCGAGGTGCATCAGTGCCATAATACAGCCATGCGGTCAAGATTGGGTGGCCAAGCGCTTGTCTTGCGCCTGCACGCAACAAAAGCTTCACATGACCGATTGAGGCGCTAGGTTGCGCCCTTATGGGATCGCGTCGGGGATCGGCGCTGAGACATCAATCGGGATTGGCAATCTATGTTTGACGTATCGCTTTGGGGTTACGGAGAGTGGGCCGCGACCGTGTCTGCCGTCGTGCTTGGCGTGTTCTTGATCGGCGGTGCCTTGGCCGTGACGCGGCCGGGTGATGAGGTGCTGGGTCATCCCAAAGGCCTCTACATGCTGTTTTTCGCAGAGATGTGGGAGAGATTTTCCTACTACGGCATGCGCGCGCTTTTGACGCTCTATCTCGTCAAACACTGGATGTATTCCGATGGCAGCGCCAACCTGATCTACGGTGCTTACACCTCGCTGGTTTATGTCACTCCTGTGTTGGGTGGGTGGCTGGCGGATCGCTATCTCGGGCAGCGCAAAGCAGTGGTGTTTGGCGCGGTTTTGCTGACGTTGGGCCATTTCTTCATGGCCTTTGAAGGCGATGGATCAGGTTACAGCAACGATCCGACGCTTAATGTGTTCTGGCTGGCGTTGGCCTTGATCATTGTTGGTTCGGGCTTCCTCAAGGCGAACATTTCGGTGATCGTCGGCCAACTCTATTCGCGCACGGATATCCGTCGCGATAGCGCCTATACGATTTTCTACATGGGGATTAACCTCGGGGCGACCTGCGGCGTGTTGATCGCTGCCTTCCTTGGTGAAACCGTCAGCTGGTCGCTGGGCTTCGGGTTGGCGGGCGTTGGCATGCTGCTCGGCCTGTTTGTGTTCGTGATCGGCAAGCCGTTGCTGAAGGGCAACGGGGAATCGCCCGCTCCAGCCAAGCTCAAGGAAAAGGTTGCGGGCATTCCGTTCGAATGGCTGCTTTATGGCGTTGGCATTGCTGGCGTGGGGGTGATCTGGCTGTTGATCCAGTACCAGTCGCTGGTCGGCGGGGTTTTGCTGGTGTCAGGCCTCGCACTTCTCGGCTATGTCCTGTTCGAGGCCTTCAAACTCGATAACGAGGCACGCGACCGAGTATTTGCGATGATCTTCCTGATCCTGCTGATGCCGATCTTTTGGGGCTTGTTCGAACAGGCGGGCGGTTCGCTAAACCTGTTTACGGACCGTCACGTTGATCGCGGTAGCGTGCCAACGACCTTCTTCCAGTCAATCAACTCCATCTACATCATCCTGCTTGGGCCGGTATTTGTGGCAATCTGGCAGTTTATGGCGCGGCGCGGGATCGAGCCTTCGACTCCTGCCAAGATGGGATTAGGCATCGTCCAGATGGGACTCGCATTTGTGGTGATGGTGTGGGGCGCGAATACGTTCAGCACCACCACGGCAGCGGGAGAGATCATGATGCCGGTGCTGTTCTTGTTCATCTTCTACCTGCTCTCCACGACGGGGGAGCTGTGCCTGTCGCCGGTGGGGCTGTCAGCCATGAACCGACTGTCAGTCCGCCACATGGCGAGCCTTATGATGGCAGCGTTCTTCTTCGGAACCGCTGGCGGCAACTATGTCGCGGGCTTTATGGGGTCACTAATGGGCGAAGGTGAAGGCGGCAACATGACTCGTGAGGGCGCGCTTGAGGCCTATTGGACCATGGGACTGGTCGCGGTTGGGGTTGGCTTGGCCGTGATGGTCATCAGCCCGCTGATCAAGAAGCTGATGCATCTCGATACGCTCACGGATGACGGGATCGCGGGCGACGCCGAGCTGGCTGAACCGCAGGCCGCTGGCATCCGCCCGGCGACCCGTCCGGCGGAATAGACCAACCTGGCATAGAGTCCGTCCAAGCGTATAGACACCCTTCGGATTTCCCGTCACACATTGTGACAGGGAATTCGAAGGGGCTTTCGATGCTTTCACACGTTAAACTGCGCGCGCCGATCGGCGCGTTTGCCATGCTGGTCAGCGCGCTCGCGCTTGCCGCTTGCGCCACCACGGGTACGGCGGGCGACACCGCCAAATCCGATGCGACGGACAAAAAAGCCAAGGCCTTCGCCGCCACCCCGGCGGGCGAGCCGGTGTTCCCTTCGACCTACAAGCCTTTCCCCAACGTCGCCACCGCGCTCAAGGGCGCGACCATCTATGATGGCAAGGGCGGCAAAATCGAAAACGGCACGGTGTTCTTCAGCGGCGGCAAGATCGTCGCAGTCGGCGGGCCGGACACGCCGATCCCCGCCGACATCGCGGTGTTCGATGGCACCGGAAAGTTCGTTACCCCCGGCATCATCGACATCCACTCGCACCTTGGCGATTACCCTTCGCCCGGTGTTGAAGCGCATTCGGACGGGAACGAGGCGACCAGCCCGACCACGCCTGAGGTGTGGGCCGAACATTCGGTCTGGCCGCAAGACCCCGGCTTTTCGCGCGCGCTCGCCAATGGCGGGGTCACGGCGCTGCAGATCCTGCCCGGCTCTGCCAACCTGATGGGCGGT
>JBBRVR010000157.1:0-3057 GCA_038246695.1 Sphingomonadales bacterium | reverse complement strand
CTGATTGGCGGCGGCGGATTATATTTCGCAATCATTTTTCTTTCGGTGGCCTTGCGTCCGCGCGATACGACGCTCGGCTCCGCCCGGTTCGGATCGCGCGCCGACGTCAATACACTTGTGAAGAACGATGGTGACCTGCTGATCGGACGCGATACGAGGAATCGACTGCTTCGCTATGATGGCCCCGCCCATCTTCTGACCATCGCACCGACACGCTCGGGCAAAGGCGTCGGCACGATCATTCCCAATTTGCTCACCGCCAATCGGTCGATTGTCTGCATTGATCCAAAGGGCGAGAATGCCCGTGTGACGATGCGCGCACGAGAAGCGTTCGGCGCGGTTCACTGCCTCGACCCGTTCGGTATCTCGGGTCGGGAAACGGCGCGCTACAATCCGCTCGACCGGCTTGATGCGGCCAGCCTCGATCTGGCCGAAGATGCGATGACGCTCGCCGATGCGCTGGTGTTCGATGAACAGACAAGCGAAGCGCATTGGAACGAGGAAGCCAAAGCCCTCATCGCGGGCATCATCCTCTATGTCGTCTGCCATGATGATGCCGCACACCGGAATCTATCCAGCGTTCGGGATTATCTCACGCTTGCGCCTGATGACTTCACCGCACTGCTGACGGTGATGCAGGCAAGCAGCGGTGCAGGCGGTTTGATCGCCCGCGCCGCCAACCGGCATGTGAGCAAATCGCACCGCGAAGCGGCAGGGGTGCTTTCGGCGGCGCAGCGCCATACCCATTTTCTCGACAGCCCGCGTATAGCCCAGGTCGTCGCCGGTTCTGATTTTGCCTTTGCCGATCTCAAGGAGAATGTGGCGACGGTGTTCCTGATCCTGCCGCCCGACCGGCTCGACACTTATTCACGCTGGCTGCGCCTGCTGGTGGCGCAAGCGATCAATGAACTGGCGCGGTCATCGGCGAAGCCGCCGCGCCCGGTTCTGTTGCTGCTCGATGAATTTGCCGCACTTGGGCGGCTGCAACCTGTCGAGCGCGCAATGGGGCTGATGGCGGGTTACGGTCTGCAACTCTGGCCGATCTTGCAGGACATCCACCAATTGCGGAGCCTCTATGGGAAGAGCGCTGGGACATTCCTGTCCAACGCCGGGGTCCTCCAAGCCTTCGGGGTCAATGACTATGACACCGCCGATATGCTGTCCAAAACGATGGGCCGCGAAACCATCACTTACGAAACCGACGGGCAGAGCGAAAAGGATGTGATGGTCAAAGACTCTGAGCGATCATTGAGCAAAACCCAACATCTCGCCGCACGCAATCTCATGGACGCCAACGAAATTATGAAGCTCTCCCCCGATACGCTGCTGCTTATGCGCGTTGGCGAGAATCCACTGATCGTTAGGAAATTGCGGTATTATGCCGACAAGGAATTTGCGGAGTTGTTTGATGACGTTTGACGGGCCGTGTCGAACATTGGAGGTGATGCATCAAACGTCTGGAATGTCGGACTGACCGGAATGGCCGGTTCTGGAGCGGCAATCGCCGGTCTTGCCTTTCGTTCAGCGCTATAAGGCATCACACATCTGCGCGTTTGTATGCGCCAGCTTGATCGGCGATCTTGTTTGAAATCGAACGCAATTTTGTTATGTGTATCTGTCAAGTTCGGGTTTTTTAGGGGCAATATCTTGGATCATACTGAAGTTGCCCCATTGCCAAGCAAGCATTCTCGCCCAGAGGTTGTCGATTTGTTCTGTGGTGTGGGTGCTTTGAGCCACGGCCTATTGCTCGCAGGATGCGAAATTGTCGCGGGATACGATGTCGATAGGCGTTGCAAATTTGCTTTTGAAGAGAACAACGGCGGAAAGTTCTACACTAGGGATGTTTCCAAGCTCCTAGCCAGCGAAATTTCCTCCCACTTCACCGGCACAGCGCCAAGTATCCTAGCCGGATGCGCGCCCTGTCAGCCATTTTCCACCTATAAACACAGATACGCGGAGGATCCGCAATGGAGTCTAGTCAACAAGTTTGCTGAGCTCGCTGCTGAAGTTCTGCCAGACTATGTGACGATGGAGAACGTTCCCGCGCTATTGAAATACAAGGACGGTGCCGTCTTCCGTCGATTCTGCGACACCCTGGAAGATGCCGGATACGCAGTTCAGCATTTGATTGCGCATTGCGAGCGGTTTGGCGTTCCTCAAAAGCGCAGGCGTCTTGTGGTGCTAGCCGCGCGAAATCGCCAGCTTTCGCCGCTTCACGAAGGCGGAAATGGCTATGTGTCGGTGCGTGATGCCATCGCCAACTTGCCGCCTATTGCCGCAGGTGAATCGTGCAAGGATGATCCTCTGCATGTTTCATCGTCACTGTCAGAGATTAACCTCCGACGGATACGTCAATCAAGACCGGGCGGCACATGGCGAGACTGGCCGGAATCCCTTCGAGCTGAATGTCACAAGCGGCCTACGGGCAAAACCTATCCGGGGGTTTATGCGCGCATGGACTGGGACAAACCAGCGCCCACTATGACCACGCAGTGCTATGGCTATGGCAATGGAAGATTTGGTCATCCAGATCAGGACAGGGCAATCAGCTTGCGCGAAGCGGCAGTATTGCAATCCTTTCCTGCCGAGTATCGGTTCCTACCGCATGGCGAGAAAGTGTCGATGAAAGAAGTCGGGCGATGGATTGGCAACGCGGTGCCAGTGGGCCTAGCGCGGGCCATCGGTCGCCACATCATTCAGGATGCTGGCGATGGCAGATGACTCGTTCAAGTTTGCGATCTCGCTCAGCGTTCTCAATCACTTGGGGCGCAATTTATACCGAAACTTCATCACTGTGCTTGGCGAGGCCATATCCAATTCGTGGGATGCAGACGCCAAGAATGTTTGGATCGACATTGACTGGGATGCAAAGCGATTTTCGGTGGTTGATGACGGCACCGGCATGGATGCCGATGCATTCCAAAATCGATTCCTAAAAATCGGGTATTCAAAGCGGAAAGAAAACGGAAATCAGACTGGACGGGGGCGGCCCTTCATAGGCGCGAAGGGTATCGGGAAGCTTGCATTGCTCTCCTGCGCGCAACGTGTGACGATACT
>JBBRVR010000156.1:0-3065 GCA_038246695.1 Sphingomonadales bacterium | reverse complement strand
GCGGCAGGGCTGGTGCGGGCAGGATACCGTGCTTCTCGTCATCGCCCCACATCCCAGTGCGCTCAGCGCCAAGGTGTTGGCGGAAAATCGCGAATGGGCGGTGCAAAGTTGGTGGACGCTGCTCGACAAGCTCGAACGCGAACTGTCGCCAGCTGATGACTGCGAGGACTTCGCCCGGTTCCGCCGGACGATCTGGGAAAGGGCTTATGGATGACCGATTATTCCGACCGGTTCGTGTTTCGCGAGAGCGTGCTCGGCTATCTCGACAAGCCTGAGGTGCGTCATGCCGTCAACCTGCTGCTTGATCGCAAGATCGGCTATCTGCCGCAAGCATTCGACCAAACACAGGTCACCGACTTCTACACCGCGTGCCTGGCTGCGCGGCAAACGCAGATTGAGTTCGTCCAGGATATGGCCGATTTGTGGCACCGCATCTGGCGCGCGCCGCAGGGCTGGACCCCTGTGCCGTTGGACCCAGCGGACGAGGAACTGAGTCTAGATCCTACCATCCGCTGGACCGAGGAGTATTTTCAGCGCAATTTTAAGTACAACGGATACCGCGCAAAGCTGTGGCTGTGGCTAGCGGCAAACCGGAAAGAACCCTCGGATCTCGAGCTCGGCTTCGAGGTAATAAAGGGGAGCACTAGTGTGCTCAAGAAAGGTGACGCGCCGCCGGGGTGGACATGGGACGAGGACGAGGAATATTTTTGCTGGCCGGATGATGAAATCTGCTACGATGACGGCTTGGATCTCGGCCCCTTCCGCGCGGCCGCCGGGGCAGCGCTGAAGCGCATCGAGCAGCTTTAGAAACGCTGGGCCCAGTTGTTCAACGATCTGCGCCTTGATGTCGAGCGTTCTGGACATGTGCGTATACGGGCGCGCCAACCCGGGTACGACGGTTATTGATTTGTTGGGAAGTACGGCCTATCTCCGTGGCAATCGCACCCGCCCGGCCTCTGTCCGCAAGGATATGCACACTGGGCGGGTCTTTTGTTTTCAGCTGCTTGAACATACAAGATCGGCAGTATGACTCAAAGCTTTGCCAAACCTGCGCTGACCATCGACCAGCAAATTGCGCACCTGCGCGACAAAGACATGGCTATCGTGGACGAGGCCCGGGCGCGATACTGGCTTACCCATGTCAGCTACTATCGGCTGAGCGCCTATTGGCTCTATTTCGAGCATCCGAAAGGGCAGAATGGCCCGCGCTTTCGCGGCGGCACTAGCTTCGACTCAGTCACCGCGCTCTACGATTTCGATCGAATGTTGCGCCGCCTGGTGATGCGGGGAACGGAGCATGTCGAAGTCGCCCTGCGCGGGAACTGGGCTTATCAGTTGGCCCTTCTGGGCGATGGCCACAGCTATCTCGATGCAAGCCTCTACACAGATCGCAAGGAATTCCATTCCAATCTGGCTAAGCTCGCAGGAGAGGTCGGTTGGTCGAGCGAGACCTACATCAAGCATTACCGGGAAAACTATCACGACCCAGCCTTGCCGCCTGTCTGGATGGTCGCGGAGATGATGTCGTTCGGTCAACTTTCCCGATGGTACTCAAACCTTGCGGAGCGTGCGTTGCGCAATCGGATTGCGCAGCCGATTGGCCTTCCCGAGACTGTCCTCGTGCCGCTGGTGCGTCACATCGTCGATGTCCGCAATATCTGCGCCCATCATGGCCGCCTGTGGAACCGGGGCTTTCGGATGCCCCCCAAGCTGGCGCAGAAGCCTGATCCCTTGACGAGGACCCTGGATCAGAACGCCACGCAGGCTCCAGCCCGGCTATACAATGGACTTTGCATGATCGGGCACGTGGTGCGGACCGTCGCCCCAGCTTCGACATTGATGCAGGACCTCGCCGTGCATCTTCGAACTCACCCCACCAATGACCTCGCTGCAATGGGCTTTCCCGCAGATTGGCAAAATAGGCCGCTCTGGCAATGAACGGGCCTCTTTCATTCAGGCACACCGCCGCGCATCCAATCTTCCGGATAGAGCTCGATCAGGCAGCCTATAACCATGGTTTCCGCAAGGCGAACGGCGTCGCGGACGGGTGGCTCTGGTTTAAATCCGATGAGGGCGTGCCGGGGGAGGTCGCGCTCGCCAGCGGCGTCAATTCGGATGGCTCGCCATGGTTTCTGGCTGTCGAACATGCAGGCGTCGCGGCCAAACTTGCCGTTGAGCTGCGCGATGCGGCGGTCACGCCCCCCGCGCACTTCAAGGGAGCCTTTGCCTTCGAAACTCAAGCGGAACTTCGCGCAGCTTTGTCACGTGCGTTTCATCTGGCGCGCAGTTTGCCCACATTCCCGCTCGCTCAATACGAAGCCGAGGTCGCTGGTCTGGGCAACACCGAGGTTGACCGGATCGTCAAGGAACGGGTGGGGCAGGGATATTTCCGCCGAGCACTAATGGACTACTGGGGCGGGTGTTGCCCGCTTACCGGCATTCGTGATGAAGCGCTGCTGCGAGCCAGTCACATCGTTGCATGGGCGGACTGCCGCAGCGACGACGAGCGATTGGATGTCTTCAATGGACTGCTGCTGGCCGCGCACTGGGACGCAGCGTTCGACCGCGGTCTCGTGAGTTTCGATGATGAAGGGCGTGCGCTGGTTAAGCCGACAGTGAGTGGAGCAGCGGTAGCCCTGCTCGCACCCGAGCGAGCGCGGCCGCTCCCGCTCGATGACGCGCATCGACGTCAGCTTGCCTGGCACCGTGAGCGGTTTGGCTTCATTTCCTAGGGATATCGCTCGCTTCCGCCGCGTCACCCCGCCGGATCGTCCGGTACACAGTCGGCCGCGAGACCTTGAACAGCTTGCCGAGGTCGCTGATCGAGTATTCGCCGGTGGCGTGCATCTTGAGCAGTTCGCGCTGTTGGAGGTCGGAGAGCTTGGGGGGCTTTCCGCGTAGCTTCCCCTTGTCCCGGGCGATCTTCATCCCTTCGCGGGTGCGCAGGCGGATGAGGTCGCTCTCGAACTCGGCGAAGGTGGCGAGGATGTTGAAGAACATCCGGCCCATGGGATCGTTGGGATCGTAGACCTGCTTGCCCAGCGCGAGGCTGACGCCGCGCTTTT
>JBBRVR010000155.1:0-3203 GCA_038246695.1 Sphingomonadales bacterium | reverse complement strand
CTGCCCGGCGGGCGGTCTCGCCGAGACGACCCGGGACGGTGGGGCAGATGATCGGCACGCCGGCGAGGCGCTCAGCCGAACGGCAGGAACGGAATGACCCTGCCAGACGCCAGCGATGCAAATCAGAGCCAACTTGGCCCTTGGCAGCCGTTTCGGGCTTTGGTCGTTTGAACGCGAACAGGGCCCTTGCGGACGTGGCAAACGCGTTCCGGTTCGTGACCGGGTGCTTATTGGCAAGCTGCTGGTTTGAAACTACTGTGGGCAGCGATAGTTCAGCCCCGGGTCTCATATGAAGTTCCAGTTCATCAGTATCGCGGTGCTCACTCTCGTCGCGTGTTCGCCGAGCAAGGCGCCCACCCCGACCGCACCTACAACCGAAGCAGCCGCTCCGCTTGGGCCGCCCCCGATTTCTCTGGCAGGTCAATGGGCTGGAACGATCACTTGTTACACGATCGAGTCGCCGCTGCAGATGACTATTGAAGTCTCCAGCCCTGCCGAGGCGGTGATGACGAAGGGCGAAGGCGGCAGTTTAAGCTGGCCCGCAACCGTCGCCGTCGACAATGCGGCGCGAATGGTGACAGTGAGTTCCACCGGCTCGGCCGACGGTGCCGAGCGCATTGCAGGTCTACTGAGCGCGGACGGCGGGACGATCAGCGGCGTGATGGACCGGCAATTGTGCACCGCATTCACCCTTAAGCGCACGGGTTGACGCGCGCCGCTGTGAAATGCCGCAGGATCTTTCGGACCTGGATTTAAGGGTGACCGCGCATCCCGCAACCGTGGTTGGTGCGCCAGCGGGCATCCCACAATGCAGCGAGAGGTACGGCGCGATCGACGCGGAGAGGAAGTAGTCCCCAGCATTAGACGTCGGTATCGAAGGCGCAGATTTATGATTTAACCGACAATCTGGCATCGCTGGGGCTTCTCGAAGGAAAAGCGGATGCTGGCGATGGGCGAGGCCGCATGACTTTCTCAGTCACCTCCTTACTGCCATTGCGGTTCTGCGGGATCGTATGGTTCGCATCGTCGCCGGACTGACAACCGACCTGGGCGAGGATTACTGGACGCGCTATCGTTACGATCTAAGGGCCAGCCTGACTTGATCGCGAGACGCTAATGTCTTGTTTCGGCGAACCCCGGCCGGGTACCGGCGACGCTGGTGAACGACACGAACGGATCGACCCTGCCGGTTGGTCGCCAACGCGATCAGAGCCGACTTGGCCCAATTCTGCCGGTCACTTCGCAACGAGACTCTGGCTCGAAGAACCTGCGGCAGGTCACCATCACGAAAGAATTCCGGCCAAGCTCTCTGGGTCCCTCTTTGCACGCTGTCGGGTCGTTCAATTGGTCTGGCGAGGTCTATCGGCCAGGTTCATTCGGGTTTGCGGAAATCCTGGTTCGGACAAAATAGAGCCACACCAGCGATGAAAGCATACCTGCGGCCAGCGCTGGTGCTTGCCAGTTTCCGCTGGTCACTCTGACGACAACAAGCACAAGGCAAACAACAGTTCCCAATGCGGGAACCCAGCGAGGGACTTCGAACTTCCCCTCGGTCTCACCTGCGCGCCCCTGAAGAACAAGAAGGGCGCCGTTCACGATTGCGAACACGACCAGCAACATAAGGACCGACGCTGACGCCAGTTCGGCAATGCTGCCGAAGAATGCGAGCGGAACGAGACATGTCAGAAGGACGAGCGTAGCGAGCTGCGGGGTGCGGGTTCGCGCGCCCACTTTGCTCAGCGCCGATGGCAGAAGCCCTTGCCGTGCCATGCCATAGATCATCCGAGAACTGGTAACGTAGTTTACGAGTGCGGTGTTGGCGACCGCAAACAAGGTGATGCCCGCAAAGACCACAACCGGGATGGCGGGCGCTGCCCGCCTCATTACCTCAGTTAGTGGTCCAGGCGCAGCAGCAAGTTCTTGCCAAGGCACAACCGAGACGGCCGTGATGGCGACGGCAACATAGATCGACGCACCGATGAGCATCGCCGCAATCAGTGCAATCGGGATCGTGCGTTGCGGATCCCTGCATTCTTCTGCCACGTTCAGGATATCCTCAAACCCGATGAAGGCGAAGAACGTCAGCACTGCGCTCTGAAACACCAGAACGATCAGGACATCGTTCCCCGGAACTCCAGGGGTTTCGAGGAGATCGACCGAGCCCCAGTAGGGAATGCCGACAGCGATCACCAACAGCAGCCCTGCCGCCTCAATCAACGTGCAGGTAACATTGAACCACATCGCTTCCTTGATGCCGCGCAGCACGAGCCCCGAGAGGATAAGCAGAAACCCGATCGCGATGGCCCAGGCAGGCATTTCGGCCCATCCCGTGATCGAGGCAAGATTCACCGCAAAGACCTGTGATTGTGTGGCGATCGACGTCAGTCCGGACGCAACAACTGCGAGGCCGACCACGAAGCTTAGAAGCGGCATACCAAACGCGCGTTCGGTCACGTAGGCTGCCCCTCCTGCGCGCGGATACCGCGATCCCAGGGAGGCATACGACAATGCCGTCAGCAGTGCCGCTACCATTGCGACGAAAAAAGCCAGCCAGACCGCATTCCCCGCAAGCCCGGCGGCTTGTCCGATCAAGCCATAGATCCCCGACCCCAGCATACTGCCAAGACCGTAGAGGGTAAGCTGAAGCGGACCTATCGAGCGCCGCAACCTTGGCTCAGAAGTCTCAGGCGCGCCGAGCTGTTCGTTCACAGAGACTGCCTGGGACTGGAATTCCAGAGTGCGTGCTTCATGGCGACCTCCGCCGCTGAGGGAAGCAGCCCCGAGTCAAAAAGGCTGCATGAATTACATTGCGACGTACACGTCGGGCCGGTCATTTAAAGCTTTGCCTTGTTCGCCGCATTTGTTTCGCTCATCTTGCAGACTTGGAAATTACCGTAGCAATGACGGCCGCTTCAAGTCGCACTATCAAATTGCTGCAACGGCCTTTGCCAGAAGATCGCGGACCTCGGCCGCTACCGCGAGAAGTTCCGCATTCCCGATGGCCTGCATAGATGCAACCGGATCAATCGCACTTATCTCTACACCTCCGTCGATCTGTCGCAGGATCACGTTGCACGGCAACATCGCGCCCACACGCGGCTCCATTCCGATCGCCTGGTACGCCATCTGTGGGTTGCAGGCACCGAGTATCCGATAGGCCGCCATCTCAACACCGAGCTTCTTTTTCATTGTTGCCTGAACAT
>JBBRVR010000154.1:0-3242 GCA_038246695.1 Sphingomonadales bacterium | reverse complement strand
GCATCGAGCGCCGCGCTATCGCTCGACCCCTGCGCCACGATCGGCTTGATATCCTCGGCGAGATCGCCGAAGAACCCCGACGCCATGCGGATCTCGTGCGACTTCATCCAGTTCAGGTTGCCCTTCAGCGTGTTGATCTCGCCGTTATGGGCCAGCATGCGGAACGGCTGCGCCAGCCACCATTGCGGGAAGGTGTTTGTCGAATACCGCTGGTGATAGATCGCAAAGGCGCTTTCGAAGCGCTCGTCCTGCAGGTCGAGGTAGAAATTCGCCACGTCCTGCGCCAGCATCATGCCCTTGTAGATCATCGACCGGCACGACAGCGAGCACAGATACATCTCCCGCACGCCCGCCGCCTGCGCCGCCTTCTCGATGCGGCGACGGATCACGTACAATTCGCGCTCGAACGTCTCCTCATCGACGCCCTTGGCGTTCGAGATGATGATCTGCTCGATCTCGGGCCGGGTCGCGTTCGCCTTGTCGCCCAAGACGCTCACATCCACCGGCACATGGCGCCAGCCATAGATGTAATAGCCCATCCGCAGAACCTCGGTCTCCACGATGGTCCGGCACACTTCCTGCGCCCCGAAATCGCTGCGTGGCAGGAACACCTGCCCCACGGCCAGCAATTCATCGCGCATCTGGTGCCCGGTGCGCTGAACCTGTTCGCCGAAGAACTTGTGGGGGATCTGCACGTGAATGCCCGCGCCGTCGCCGGTCTTGCCATCGGCATCGACAGCGCCCCGGTGCCACACGGCCTTCAGCGCGTTGATACCCTTTTCCACCACCTTGCGCGATGCCGTGCCGTCGATCGACACCACAAGCCCCACGCCGCAGGACGAATGCTCATCCTCCTCGCGGTACATGCCGTTGGCTTCCATCCACGTGCGCTTGGCCTCTTCGGCTTTCGCCCAGGCCTGATCGAATTGAGTCATCAAATATCTCCCTCGATATGGGGGTTCTTGGCTTCATACTCGGCACGGGTGCCGCGCTTGTGGGTGCCCGCCAGCGGCAGATAGGCCGGCGCGGCGTCGATGTAGATTTCCGAGATCAGCGGGAAGCTCGCCGCCTCCGCAAAGAGGCCCGGCATCAATTCGTAACCGGCGTCCTCCGACGGCGTGTTGCGCAGCCACAGCGCGCTGCCGCAGGTCTCGCAAAACGCCCGTTGCGAAAATGGCGAGGATTGGAACCGCTTCACCGGGCCGGTTACCGTGACTGCATCGGCCGCGGCGTCGAACGCGGCAAACAGCACACCATTGCTCCGCTGGCACATCAGGCAATGGCACGCGCCCACGGCGGCGACATACTCGCCGTCCACGTCGATTGTAACTGCCCCGCACAGGCATTTGCCGTGCAGCTTTCCCGTCCGCCGATAGGGGTCGCGCAGATTGCTCATCGGGTGACCTCGCGGCTGGCGCGGTGGATCGGGACAACCGGCAACCCGCTCATGATGTCCTCGCAATCGTATTGCGGTTCCGTCGACAGGAAGCCTTCTTCGCCCGGTTCGGCGAATTCGACAGGGCTGTAATTTCCCTCGAACGCCTCGCCCGACGGCGTTGTCACCGTCTCGATCCCGCCAAAGAACAGGAACATCTCTTCGCTGACGAACTGGCTGCCTTCGGTGCTGCGCGGGCCTGCCTCGGTTTCCCACTGGTAGGAGAACTCCGTCACCAGCAAGGTCCGGCCATCGATGACGACGGTCTGCCCGGTCATCCTGTCAAAGCCGGTGTAGTCGCGCTGGAAGGTGCCATCGCTCCGCTCTTCCCGGATCGAGAATGCCATCGTGTCGCTGCCGGTGCCCAGCAACTCGCGGATGCTGGCGGGATCTTCTTCCGGCTCGATCAGCGTATCCTGCGATCCCGCGCGCAGGTTGTAGGCCCGCAACCAGCGAAATTCCGCGTCGGAATAGTTGAGGTAAAACGGCCCGTCCTGATCGAGCGTGGCGCGCCAATGGGTGCCCGCAGGATCGCCCTCGCAGCGCCAGTGATGCGCGACAAGGCAGGACCGCGATTGCACCGTCAGGAACGCGGTGCAGCCTTCCGGCACCTCAAACAGGTCCGGCGCGACCTGCGCGAAACCGGGCGTTGCGTTTGCGGCAAGGGCAAGCGCGCCGGTAAGGATCTGGTAACGAATGAACCGCATAAGGTCATCTTCCCTGTCATTGTCTTGGCCTCAAGCCGGGTATCGCCCAGACCTGCACCATTTTGCCGCCCAGACAAGGGCCGAACCGGCCCTATTGCCTTGCAGCCTGAAACTGTTCCCATTCGGCAAGACTGCACCCATCTGGGATGATTGCGTCAGCCTTATCGTCCCAAACAGGGGTCATCTCTCCCCGGATGGGATTATTCCGCAGCCACCGTTTTCGTCATATGCACCCGCTCCAGGATCGCCTCGGCCGCCTCGCGCCCGTCGCGGATCGCCCAGACCACAAGGCTGGCGCCGCGCACGATATCGCCGACCGCGAACACGTTCGGAATATCCGTCTCGTGGGTGCGGAAATTGGCCTTGATCGTGCCCCAGCGCGTTACGGCCAATTCCGGCGTGTTCCACAGCTGCGGCAGGTCCTCGGGCTCGAAGCCAAGCGCCTTGATGACCATGTCGGAATCCTCGACATAATCAGCGTTTTCAATCAGTTCCGGGCTCTGCCTCCCGGTCGCGTCAGGCGTGCCGAGGCGCATTTTCTGCACCATCACGCCACTGACGCGGTCCGGCGCGGCGCTGAACCCGTTCGGCGCGGATAGCCAAACGAATTCAACACCTTCCTCCTCGGCATTCTGCACTTCGCGCTGGCTGCCCGGCATGTTCGCCCGATCCCGCCGATACAGGCACTTGACCGAAGTCGCCCCCTGCCGCGTCGCGGTGCGCACGCAATCCATCGCCGTATCGCCGCCGCCGATGACGACCACGCGCTTGCCCTTCGCGTCCAGCTCTCCGCTGTCGAACTCGGGCACAGCATCGCCAAAAGACCTGCGATTAGAGGCGGTTAGGTAGTCGATCGCGCGGATGATACCGGCGGAACCGGCACCCGGCCCCGGCAATTCGCGCGACTTGTAGACGCCCGTGGCGATGACCACGAAATCATGTTCCTCGCGGATTTCCCGCAAGGTGATGTCCTGACCCACATCGCAGTTCAACTCGAACGTGACGCCGCCATCGGCCAGCAACTTGTTGCGCCGTATGACGATGTCCTTCTCCAGTTTGAAGCCGGGAATGCCATAGATCATCAGCCCGCCCGCGCGGTC
>JBBRVR010000153.1:0-3246 GCA_038246695.1 Sphingomonadales bacterium | reverse complement strand
GGAACAAGTAAGGAATCATCACCCCATGAGCGACCAGAACGATCCGCAACAGCAACCGCCCGAAGGTCAGAACCCGTGGATGAAGCAATTGATGATCTGGGGTGGGATATTTCTCGCCCTGTTGCTGGTAGTTTCGCTATTCAGCAATGCCGGGCAGACGCCGGGCACGCAAATCCGCTATTCCGACTTTCGTGAGCAGGTCGCCGAAGGCAAGATCGGCGAAGTGCAACTGGGTGAGGAAATCATCACCGGCACTTATAAGAACGGTCAGGCTTTCTCGACCATCCCGATCGCTAGTGACACGGAAATCACCGGCCTGCTTGAAGACAATTCGGTCGATTTCACGGGTAAAGCGCGCGAACAGCCAAACATGTTTCTTTATATTCTGCTCAATTCTCTGCCATTCATCCTGATCCTTGGCATCGCGTTCTTTGCGCTGCGTCAGGTGCAAAAAGGCGGCGGCGGCGGCGCAATGGGCTTTGGCAAGTCCAAGGCCAAGATGCTGACCGAACGTTCTGGCCGCGTAACCTTCAACGATGTCGCAGGCATCGACGAAGCGCGCGAGGAACTGGAGGAAATTGTCGAATTTCTGAAAGACCCGACCCGTTTCTCCAAGCTGGGCGGCCAGATTCCCAAGGGCGCGTTGCTGGTCGGTTCGCCCGGTACCGGCAAGACACTGCTCGCCCGCGCGATTGCGGGTGAGGCGGGCGTGCCGTTCTTCACCATATCTGGCTCCGATTTTGTCGAAATGTTCGTCGGCGTTGGCGCGAGCCGCGTGCGCGACATGTTCGAACAGGCCAAGAAAAACAGCCCCTGCATCGTATTTATCGACGAAATCGATGCCGTGGGTCGTTCGCGCGGGCATGGACTGGGCAATTCTAACGACGAACGCGAACAGACCTTGAACCAGCTGCTGGTCGAGATGGACGGGTTCGAGGCGAACGAGGGCATCATCATTATCGCTGCCACCAATCGCCCCGACGTGCTGGACCCTGCGCTGCTGCGTCCGGGCCGGTTTGACCGTCAGGTCGTGGTGCCGATCCCCGATATCGAAGGGCGCGAAAAGATCCTTGGCGTGCACATGAAGAAAGTCCCGTTGGCCCCCGACGTGAACCCGCGCACCATTGCGCGTGGCACCCCCGGTTTTTCGGGCGCGGATCTCGCCAACCTCGTCAACGAGGCGGCGTTGCTGGCCGCGCGCCGCAACAAGCGGCTGGTCGCGATGCAGGAATTCGAGGATGCCAAGGACAAGGTGATGATGGGCGCGGAACGCCGCAGCATGGTCATGACCGAGGACGAGAAGAAGATGACCGCCTATCATGAGGCAGGCCATGCTCTGGTCAGCATCAACGAGGCGGCGTCCGATCCGATCCACAAGGCCACCATCATTCCGCGCGGCCGTGCGCTGGGCATGGTGATGCGCCTGCCCGAGCGTGACAGCTATTCCTATCACCGTGACAAGATGCACGCCAACCTTGCCGTGGCGATGGGCGGGCGCGTGGCCGAGAACATCATCTTCGGGCACGACAAGGTGTCGAGCGGTGCATCGGGCGATATCCAGTATGCCACCGATCTGGCGCGCAACATGGTCACCAAATGGGGCATGAGCGACAAGCTTGGCCCGCTGCAATACGAACAGCAGCAGGAAGGCTATCTGGGCATGGGCCAGTCGGCACGCACGATGGGCGGGGCCGAAACGAACAAGCTGATCGATGAGGAGATCAAGCGGCTGGTCGAAGATGGCCTGAAGCGCGCGACCGATATCCTCACCGATCAGGAGGACAAGCTCCACCTGCTGGCGCAGGCGCTGCTCGAATACGAGACGCTGAACGGTGAAGAGATCAACATCCTGATGGATGGCGGCAGTATCGACCGTCCCGATGCGCCCAGCGGTACCACCACCGTGCGTCCGGCACATGGCTCGGTCATCCCCAAGGCTGGCAAACGCTTTGGCGGCGCTGGTGGGAAGGGTTCCGGCGGCGATGAGGCTCCGCAAGGGGCCTGATCCGACCGGCTACAGCAAGCATTCAGGGCAGGCGTCGGAGCGATCCGGCGCCTGCTTTCTTTTGGCCCGATCCTTGGTGGTGATCCCAGGTTCTTCAGCAATGTCGATCTATGCGTCACTGTTCATCGGCCGCCCGCTGGATGTGGCGACGCGATGGGGCGCTCACCCCTTCGCCAGTTTGCGCTCGATCGCGGTCCACATCTGAGTAAAAGCGCGCGCGCCGGGAGAGCGCGGAGCAAACGCGCCGACCGGCTTTCGCTCGACCGCGCACTGCTCGATCGCGCTGGCGAGCGGCACTACGGGCCATTTTGGATTGGCCTCGCGCGCCTCGCGGTGGAGCGTGCGGCGCATGTCCAGCATGGACAGCACCGGCAGGATCGGCGGATGCCCCTTGCCGCTGCCGCGTACCTCCTCGACCACCTGTTCGAACGCGCGCGCCGACAGCGGGGAGGGCGGCAGCGGCACGATCACCAGATCGGCCGCGCGCATCACCTGCGCGCTGACTTCGTTAAGCACAGGCGGGCAATCGAAAATGATCCGGTCGTAGGTCTTGCCCAGCGTCGTGGCCAGTTTGGCCAGCCGCTTTTTCTTGCCGAGGCGGTCAAACTGGCGGTCCAGCGTCCGGATGCTTTCATCGGCGGGCAGCAGATCGAGATTGTCGTAATCGGTGGTCTGGATCAGCTTTGACGGAGAACTCTCCGCGGCAAAGATACTCTCTGCAACGCGGTTTTTCGCCGGTTCGACGCCCAGCAGAAAGCCTGATCCGTTCGACGCATCAATATCCCACAACAGCGTTTTGCGTCGGGAAATCATCGCGGCGCACCACGCCAGATTGACCGAGAAAGTGGTTTTGCCGACCCCGCCTTTCACACTATAGACCGCGATAGAAGCCATGGCGCTCGGCGTTCCCTTCAAGGATGGTCATTCTCGCGACCAGAATGACAATTTCATTACAAAAGCATCGTTTGCATGGGGCTCTGCAGAAGGCAAGGTTCGCGGCTGCCGTTACGTGCCAGTCACTCCACGACCGCTTCCAGCCTGGGCGTCATGGCAAAAGCAAGAAAAAAGGCCGCCAATCCGGCGGCCTTTTAAATGGGACAGATTGTGTGCCCGCAAAGTTCGAAAACGATCAGCCGTCGTAATCGCCGCCGATCGAAGTTGACCGGGTCGGAGCCGAAGCGGTGATCCGCAGCGCTTCTGCTGATTGGCTGAGCGAGCCGATCTCATCGGCGTCATCCTCG
>JBBRVR010000152.1:0-3254 GCA_038246695.1 Sphingomonadales bacterium | reverse complement strand
GGTGCCAGACCCGGTCTGCCACACGCTCAGGGGAAACTGGCTGGCCAGCGTCCCGTCGATCACCTCGCCAGCGGCCTGAACGATGGCATCGCCCAGTTTCGCATCGAGTTCGCCCAGCACCATGTTCGCCTTGGCTGCGCTGGCTTTCTGGATGCCCAGCGCCTTTACCAGCGGGGCGGGCATGGTTTCGGTCCCGATCGCGAAATTGGCGAGGCTGCGCTGCGTCTGCGCGCCCCAATGCGCGTCCACCGGCACTGCCACATCGCCCAGCGAATCGCTCTCGATCCGCACCTTGCCCGTCGCGCCGAAGATTGCGCCGTCGTTGATAATGTCACTCATCGAAGATCCCTTGATACTGGTCGATTGCTGTCCCGCAAATTGCCGCGCTCCCATAAACCCCGCGCAAGGCGCCCGTCAAAGCCCTTGGCGAGCACCGCGTGCAAGTCTAGGGCGCACAAGAGAATTTGCGATTGAGATCGGGAAGGGTTGACGCACTGTGTTGCCAGCGCAATACAGTTTGTTGGAAAACATATGACTGAGACCACCATGATGCGTGATGATACCGCACCCCGTTCTGGCGCCCGCCCTGATGCGCACCCCGCCGCTCGAGACAGCCAGACGGCGCGCAAGGCGATGATCGACAGCCAGCTGCGCACCAGCGGAGTGAACGAGGAGTTCGTGCTGCGCCGGATGATGGCAGTCGGGCGCGAGGATTTCCTGCCCGAGGACAGGCGTTCACTCGCCTATATCGACCGCAGTGTTTCAGTAGAAGGCGGGGCGCTGGCCGCTCCGCTGTTCTATGGCAAGCTGCTGATCGAAGCGTCCCCGCGCAGCAAGGATCGCGTGCTGGTGGTGGAAGGGGGCACGGGATACCTCGCCGCGCTGGCCGCACCACTAGTCGCCTCGATCGAGACGGTGGGCACCGTCGACGTCGCGGCGGGCAATGTCACTGGCGCATATTCGCTGATCCTGATCGATGGCGCGATCGAGCAGGTGCCCGATCGCCTCGCTGCATGCCTTGAGGAGGGTGGGCGGATCGTTGCAGGCGTGGTTCTGCGGCAGGTGACGCGGCTTGCCTCGGGACGTAAGATCGCAGGCAGTCTGGCTTTGATGCCGGTGGAGGACATGGGCATTCCAGTGCTGCATTCCTTTGATATACCAAAGAAATGGGCATTTTCGTGAAGCAGGCAGGCACCCTGAGAGCGTTGACTTGCGGCGCGGCGTTGACTGCCATCGCGCTGGCCACTCCGGCGCAGGCGGACACGCTGCGTGAGGCGCTGATATCGACCTATAACACAAACCCCACCTTGCAGGGGGCACGCGCGGATCAGCGCGCCACCGATGAGGAGGTGCCGATCCAGCGCGCGCCCGGTCTGCCTTCGGTCAATGCCACGGCGACACACATCGAATTCGTGCGGAAATCGGCAAACCAGTTCACCGCGCCCGATCGCAATCTGGGTATAAACACCCAATTGCAGGTGCCGGTCTATTCCGGTGGAGCTGTGAAGAACGGAATCCGCGCCGCCGAACAAAGGGTTGAAGCGGGCCGGGCGTCGTTGCGCGGTACCGAAAGCGCGATTTTCAGCCAGACGGTCGCCGCTTATATGGACGTGTTGCGGACCGAGGCGCTGGCTGGACTCAACGCCAATCAGGTGGAGGTGCTGGCCGTCAACCTTGAAGCGACAAGCGACCGGTTCGAGATCGGCGATCTCACCCGCACCGATGTCGCGCAGTCGCAATCCCGGCTCGCGCTGGCGCAAGGCGATTTGCGTACGGCGATGGCCAACCTGATCGCCGCACGCGAAACCTATATCCAGCTGGTCGGAAGCGCTCCGGGCCAGCTCGAGGCGCCGCCTCCGCTGCCCAACCTGCCCGAAACGGTGGGCCTTGCCGTGGTCACCGCGCTTGAGAACAATCCCGATCTGATCGCTGCAAAAGAGCGTGCGCAGGCCGCCGGTTTCGATACCAAGGTGGCCGGCTCCGGGCGGCTGCCCACATTCGGCGCGTTTGCAAATGGGGACTACAGCGATTTCTTCGGAACTCTGGGCGGACCGGTAGCAAGTGATTTCCGTCAGGCGGAAACGACTGCCAATGTTGGTCTGCGCCTGACCATCCCGATCTTTCAGGGCGGGCTTACCGCTGCGCGGCAACGTCAGGCCAGCGCGCGCGAGACGAGCGTGCTGGAACAGGTGATCGAGACCGAACGCAGCGTCATCCAACAGACGCGCGCGGCCTACACCAACTGGCAGGCGTCGCTGGCGGTGATCGACAGCTCGAAGGTCGCAGTCGATTCTGCCGAGGTCAGCCTCGAAGGGGTGCGCGCGGAAAACTCGATCGGAAACCGCACCATTCTCGATGTGCTGAATGCTGAACAGGAATTGCTGCAGGCCCGCGCGCAATTGGTGACGGCGCGTCGCAACGCCTATGTCGCCGGGTTCACCCTGCTCGCGTCAATGGGCCGCGCAGAGGCGCGCGATCTGAATCTCGATACCGGCGGTCCGCTGTATGATCCGGTGGCGAATTACGACCGTGTGCGCAGCCGTATCTGGGACTGGGACCGCGATCCCGATGCTGCTCCCAATTCGACCAGAACCGTTGACATTCCCGCCGCTGACGCAAAGGTTGGTCCGCCGGACGAGCCGCAGCGTTAACTAACGCGGTTCTCGATTCGGGGAATAGAGCACGGGGTTTGCATGGCGCAGCAGAACGAAGCATCATCGGTCGAGGAAATTCTTGAATCAATCAAGAAAGTGATCGCACGCGACAATCGCGCCGATGCGCTGCAAGTGCGCAGGGTGCGCGAGAATCCAGTGTTCGAAGCGAACACTGAACCAGCCGCTGAAATGGCCCACGAAACAGCACCCGAACCCGTAAACGCGGATGAAGCTGCCGAGGTTCTCGATCTGGCCGAAATGGACGGAGCCGAGATCGACCCGGATTCGTATGAAGAAGCATTTTTTGACGACGATGGCGATGATCACACTGGCGACGACACCGATGCTGACGCCGATGCTCCCTTGATCGGGGAGGAAGTGCGCGGTGCCATGCAGGAAAATCTTGCCGCCCTCGCTATGTTGGCCCAGCCCGGTGCGCGGCCGCAGATCGTGCGGTCTGGTGAAACCTCGCTCGAAGGGCTGACGCGCGAATTGCTGCGTCCGATGCTGGCCGAATGGCTCGACAAGAACCTGCCCGGCATGGTCGAAAAGCTGGTGCGGGCCGAAATCGCCCGGATTGCGGGCAAGGGTCGCTGACCG
>JBBRVR010000151.1:0-3283 GCA_038246695.1 Sphingomonadales bacterium | reverse complement strand
GAGGCGAACGGTCGACATTACATAGTCGCCCCGATCGCAAGCTCCCCCGCCTAGTCCGCCGAGAAGCTAATGATTGCGGGCCGAGTGGCGTGCTGCGCACCGTGCGTCGTGATCTGCATCAACAAAGACTCGCGAAGCCGACATAGCGGCGGCCATCCCTCAAACTCGTCCGGAACCATTGTCACTGTAAGGTGACCATTGAAGGCAATCCGGACAGGATCGTCGAACCCTTCAATCATCAAGGGAGGGGTTATGATCTCTGCCTTCGGCAGATCAGCCCGTCGCTCAGCATTGGCGGGCATGATTGCTCCAAGCATGAACGGAATCGGACCTCTGCGGCTCTGCGCATAGTCGCAGTTGGCACCAATCCGAAGAAGGCAAAGCTTGCTGAGTGCCCGCTCTGACTTCTCAGTCATTGAGAACAGCGTCGCGAACAGCGGCTTCGCTGGCAGGTTAAACCGGGCGGTCATCGGCCCGACTTCAAGTTCCGCATCGGGCAACAGGCTGATAGCACCCCAAGTGCCCGGTCGAAGCTCCTCGCTAGAGGCTGTTGCGACGTGAAGCATGGAATTGAGCTTAGCTGCTTCAGCAAGCGACGGTGCCGGTACGTTTCCTATTTTCGTAATGGCTGCTTGCCAGATGGCGTTACTGTCAGGACCAGTGCGCTGGTTGGCGATCCGGTCGGATAGAATTGGCATTAACGCTGCATTCACCGCGCTGTAGGGGTCCGCTTTGGCATTTTCGACACCTATCGCCTCACCAGCGAGCAGGCTTAGCACTTCGTCCAGTCGCTCTGAATACCGCGTAGCTTTGCGGTCATCGGACGAAACCAGCGCACCAACCTCGGCCAACGTCGTTCCCGCAGCCTTGAGCACTTCCCGCTCCCAATCAAGCAGGGCGCGAAGTCTCGGATCAGTTTCAATGACATGGCCAATATCTGCCATGAGCTTTTCGCCAGCATCGCCCGCAAGATACTGATTTTTGTCGAGGCTTAGAACGGCGAGAGGTCGCTTCAGCGGGTCCACATTGTCCATAATGTAGGTTTCGAACTTGTCGCGGTCAGGGCCATGTGTCGTCCAAAGAATAATGACGTAGGGGCCGGCTTCCGGTAAGATCCCTGCTTCAAGCATCCCCGCAATCACGGCGGAGGCCTGCGCGACATCGGTGGATTGCCCGCCAGTTGTCAGGTGCAGGTCGAGAAAAAGTAGTCGCACGCCCCCTAAGTGTCGGGTGTCGATCCCCTCAGCGACATCATACAGAAGCGGAAGGCATGGCGCGCCGATTTTCCTGAGACAGTCTGCGAGCTGGTTCAGCTCGTTTTCCTTGTCGTCGATTACGACATAGCGGGCACGGGTGAACACGGCTCAGCTTTCCCCCTTGAAAGCCATCGCAACGACGGCTCCGTTAAATTCCTCTGGAATGTCGAAGTCGTCTATCGAGGGAAACAGTAGCTCCCCATCGTTCAGGTTCATCGCCAAGTTGGCATAGTACAGCCCCAGACCCATCCCGTCGGGACGTCGCGAGAAGAATGGTTCGACGACCTGCTCCGGCGGGTCACGGAAGCCGGGCCCGTTGTCCGCAAAAACCATAACAGGTCGCCCGCCATGGTCCGGTACCACATCCATGAAGATGCGACGCGAACCCGGCGGACTGTCGTCAGGTATGCTGACCTTCAGCCAATGAATTGCATTGTCGATGATGTTCGTCGCGGCACCCAAGGCGAGGCCGAATGCGAAGATCGCATTGGCGTCTGCCGCAGTCTCCTCCAGTGCAGGGCACACGAGCTGGACTTGGTGAACTCGGAAGCGGACGGTCGTGATATCCCGCGCCCGTCGCAGGAGTTGTTTTAGCGAATAAGACTTCTTGTCGCCCTTCCGAAGCAACTGGGTGGACGTCTCCAGCACAGCCTGAAGTTGGCCAACCTGAATCTTGAGTTCGGGTATATCGGCGCCGCCAGCAAGTGCGGTGGCTAGCGCACCGATGCCGCGCTCAACCTCGTGGAACACTACTGCGAGACCGACCTGTGAAATACCTGCCCGCAGGAAGTCCTCGCGGAGCTGCCGAAACTCCTGCTCAACGCGTTTCAGGGAAGGATCGATCTGGTCGAGGAAGCCTTTTGACCGGGCAACCTTGCGCACGTCAGCAATCGGGCCAGTCACCTCGCGATCGGTGCTCGGCGCCTTTCCGGTAAGCTGACGAATTTTCTGCTTATCGACCCGCCTTTCGGTTTCGAACACACTGATAGCCCCAAGGACAACCTGCCGCAATCGACGGTAGGGCGCGTTCTCGACAAAGCCTTCGCGGTTGGTTTTTTCGCGAAGTCCTCCACTTTCCTCCAAATTCACGTCGACGAGACCAATGACAATATTGCGACTGAGGTTTCGCGAGGGACTGTTGACCCGTCTCAGATCTAGGCCGAGCCAGTCGTCACCAGGTTCTCCGTAATTGTATATGCGAATTTCGTCGCGATAGACGCGTACACCACCGTTTTGATCGAGAAAGCGTTCGATGAGGCGCGACTGTGCATAGCGCGACATGATTTCCCGATCGCGGTCGTAGACGTATAGCGTGCCTTTCACCGGGCCGATCCCGTGAAGTGTCGACTCGTCAGCAATGACACTCGTCGAGCGCTTCGCTTTGGGAGCACTGGCGGCATCGAGGTCGTCGGGTTCACGCTCTGCGACGATCTGCAACGGCTCGCTTTGCTCCACCCGCCTTTCCTCGACCTTGATGCCCGGTACGCCGCGGAAATCATAAGTGTACTTTATCTGCTCGCCATCGAACTCAAAGCGGAACCGCCAAGGAGCCCGCTGGAGCAGCTCGGAAGCATCAGGCAGTTCGGAGATCCATCGCTGGAAACCAGGCACGTGAAAATTAATGGAGAAATCGTCAGCACGCGACGAAAATGGCGAAGAGATCGATGCGGCTTGCCGGTAGAGATCACGGACCTCCGCGCGCGACCACTCCTTCTGGCTGAGATCGTCGATGCGAATACGGGTTCCCGTCCGGTCGCCTTTGAATACCTTGGACTCGCGTTCAACGACGGTGACCGGCGCATCCTCCAAGAACCTGTTTGACATCAGCTCGGCCCAGTTGATCGAGACCTGACATTCTCGGCTGCCAGCAGCGCGAGTGGTCACCCTCACCCGACCACCCAGCTTGTGAACCGCAAACCGGCCAACACCTTTCTCGCCAAGAGGCAGGCGATGATACTTTTCCGACCGCCGATCCCGGATTCGATCTTTCTCTCGATGATCGTCGCCTGGGACAAGCCAGACATTCT
>JBBRVR010000150.1:0-3491 GCA_038246695.1 Sphingomonadales bacterium | reverse complement strand
GGGCGATCCAATTGCGGATTTCAGTTACCTGATGCTCAACTGGTTTCAGCCCGCCGATGGGCGCGCGGGCCTGATGGGGCTGGACCTGCCCGCGCTGGGCATTCCCACCGTTGAGCAAGCGGTGGAGCGATACGTCGCGCGCACTGGGTATCCGGTGCCGCCAATGGACTGGTATTTCGCCTACAATTTGTTCCGCCTCGCCGGTATCATGCAGGGCATCAAGAAACGCGTGATCGACGGCACCGCATCGTCCGCTCATGCCAAGGCGATGAGCGACCGCGTCGCGCCCTTGGTTGAGCGCGCATACATGTTCGCGTGCGATGCCGGGATGCCGGAATGATCGTTAGAACGCGGCGTTAAAGCTGACCAGTGCTCCCACATCATCGGGCGCGGCGGAGAAATGGCCCGGCTGGCGGCGGTGGAACGCGCTGGCCCGAATATATCCGCCGAACATCGGCGCCCCCCAAGCCAGCTCGCTCATAATCTCGCGCCCTTCCGGCGACAGGCTTAGCGTCTGCCGCCCCAGCACCGCGCTTTGTGTGGCGTAATCATAGGCAACCGGCAGATCGAAGCGGATGCCGCCAGCGCTGACCCGAAGCGGCTGGCTGATCCGAATGCCCAACGTGTCCGAGCGCCCGAAAACTCTGCCGCGCGCAAGGTCAAACGACCATGCCTCGCTGGTCAATTGCGAACCATCGCCGATCAGCGAAGTGCCGCGCGGACGGGTGATGCCATACCGCATCGCTCCGCCAAGGCGCCACGCGCCTAAGCTTCGGCTCGCCTCTCCATCGAGAAACACCGTATCCGCCCCGCGAAAGCCAAGAGCAGGGTTGAAATGCCCGCCCAGCAGCGTGTCCGCCTCGGTCAGCCAGGTCACCGCGACATTCGTATCAAGTGATCCAAATCGCCGGTCCGCCGCCATAGTGAACGTGGCCGTTGGACGACGCTCGCCGCCCGGCAACGGCGCTGCATCGACCCGGCGATCGCCGGCCAGCCATGCACGCCCACGCTCCGCTGATACGGTCAGGCCCCACGGCCCCAATTGCTGGCGCACTGCAAGCGCGACTTCGCTGCTGTCGGTAAAGCCCATGTCGGCTCCGGCACGCGGCGCGATGGAAAATGCGGCATTTTCCGCGCCTTGCAATTGGCCAACCAGACCCTTTGCCCCCTGCGACAGGGCAAAGCCCAATTGCATGTCAGGGGCGATCTGCGCCGCGACGCGGGCAGCCAGCACGCGCGCGCCCAGCGCCTCTTCAGGGGAAAGCTGCAGGCTTTCTACCCAGCCCATCCCCGCCGCGCGCTCACCCTCACCCACTGTCACAGCGGCCGTGAACCCGGGCCTGACTGCAGAGCGGGTTATCGCCCCGCGTTCCACCGCGCTGCGCAGCCGCTGGACCTGCGCGGCATTCTGCACCGCGCCCGCGTCCAGCTCTAATTCATAGGCGCGGTCATACCGATCGAGCAGAATGGTGGAAATTTGCGCGCGCATAAGCGCGTCGCCCATTGCAGCCGAGCCAACCGCAAGATCGCTCGCAAGGCTCAGCGTGTTGGAGGTTCCTGCAATGCGCGTTGTACCCGCAGGCTGGAACGCCGCCGCAATATCGAGGATGCCGGTGCCAAACACCGTATCATCCCCCGCCGCGCCCACGTCGCGCGCGCTGTTGAGCAGAATTTCGACGATCTGGCGCGCGCCCAGGTTGGGAAAGGCCTGCGCCAGCAACGCAACCGCGCCTGCAACCTGCGGAGTTGCAAAGCTGGTGCCCGAAAAAAGCGTGACGAACTGGCTGCCACCAACGGTTTCGACGAACAGCTGGCCATTGTCATATACGCAGCAGATACGCTCCCCGCGTGCGGACAGAAACGAGCTCGCAAAACTGCCAGCGCGGTTGCTGAAGCGTGAAAACTCGCTGTTTTCATCTACCGAACCGACAATGATGACGTTGCCGTTGCCCGCCCGGACCGCATCGGCGGCGAAGGGATCGGGCTGATCGGGGGGGATGGCTGGATCGGAGCCGTCGCCTGCATTTCCGGCGGCGATCACAACCACCACTCCGGCATCGGCGGCCCGCGTCAATGCCGCGCGCAGACCCGGCGCGGCGCCTCCGCCACCAAGGCTGAGGTTGATGACAGTAGCGCCCGAACTGATCGCGAGATCGATGCCGCTTGCTATATCGCTGTCCGCAAACCGGCAGCCGAGCGAGGAATCCTGCGGAGTATCCACCCCGCATGACCCTGGCATATCCGCCCGGATCGCCAAAACCTGCGCATCGAAGGCAGTGCCCAGCACGCCGACATTGTTGCGCGCAGCCGCCGCGATGAGCGCGACATTGGTGCCGTGATCGTCTTCGGGATCGACGCCGCGATTGCCGGCGACATCCCGGGAATTGGGGTGGATCCGTCCGGCAAATTCCGGACTGTCGCTATCGATGCCGGAATCGATCACGGCGATGATTTCTCCCGCACCGGTCGCATTGCGCTGCCACGCGACGCGCGCGCCGTGAAATTCGGGCCCGTCGGACCGGCGAAATTCAGCCGTGTCGAAATTCGTGGTGGGCGGAGGTGGTGGTGGAGGTGGAGGTGGTGGAGGTGGTGGTGGGGGAACAGGCGGAGGCGCGGAGACAATCGGAGCGCCCGCTCCCCCACCGCCGCCGCCGCACGCGCTCAGCGCAGCGCAGGCGATCGCGGCCACCACCGGCTTCCACACGATGGGTGCGGCAGAATCGCGTGAGGGGGCCGGACCGGAGCCCGACAAATGCCCGGATTTCGGCGCGAATATGCCAAAGTTTTCAGGCAAGTCGGGCGCAGCCGGTCTTGCACCCGGTAAAGGGGGAATTTCATGCATGGATTGCGTCCTCACCGATTCCCCCTACGCCTCCGACCATAAGCGTTTACTTGGCACAGTGACAAGCAATTGCCCTTATCAAAGTGGGTCCGGATTGGCGGTTATAGACCTGCCTCGATACGGCCTGCGCGTTCCCATCGGCCTTAGAGCGCCCTTGCCGCGAGGTCATTGCGCGGTTAGCAGCGCATGTTCGTTCCACCGGCCCCGATGAACATGCGTTCCAATCCGGGGTTATCTGCCGGAGTAGTTATGACCGACACGTTGATCGCATCCATCGAAGCCGCATGGGAGCGCCGCTCGGAAATCGCTCCGGGTGATGAGGCCCGCCACTCAGTCAGCGACGCAATCACCATGCTCGACAATGGCGAGGCACGGGTGGCGCAGTCCGATGGTGCCGGTGGCTGGACGGTCAATCAGTGGCTGAAGAAAGCGGTGCTGCTGTCCTTTCGCCTGCACCACAATCAGGTGATGGAAACCGCATCGGGCGGCGAGGCAGCGTATGACAAGGTGCCGATGAAGTTCGCCGGCTGGGGCGAAGCGCGTTTCGAGGAGGCTGGCTTTCGCGTCGTGCCCGGTGCGATCGTGCGCCGCGGCAGTTACATTGCAAAAGGCGCGGTGCTGATGCCCAGCTTCGTAAACATCGGTGCCT
>JBBRVR010000149.1:0-3502 GCA_038246695.1 Sphingomonadales bacterium | reverse complement strand
ACGGCGGATTGCACAGCCGATGTCGGCGTCGGTGTCGCTGTGGGCGTTGGCGTTGGCGTTGGCGTGGGGGTGGGGACAGGCGTTGGCGCAGGCGACGGTGTGGGGCTGGGTGACGCTATCGGCACGCCGCCCGGATTGCTCTGTTGGCTGCATGCGGCAAGCATGACGGTCAGCAGCACAGGCAGTGCGGCCTTCATCGCGGCATCAACTTGATCAGCCGCCCTTGCGAGCCGTTATTGCCGTCCTCCAGCACATAGATTGCGCCGTCTGGCCCCTGTTCTACTTCGCGGATGCGCGCGCCCATATCGAACTGATCGCCTTTCTTTGCGGCCGTGCCGTCAAGGTCGACGCGCACCAGCGCCCTGCTCGACAGCCCTCCGATAAAGGCGTCGCCCTTCCATGCGGGAAATAAATTCCCCGAATAGATCATTAACCCACCCGGCGAGATCACCGGGTTCCACCAGACCTTGGGCGGTTCAAACCCGTCACCGGGGGCATGATCGGGAATTTCGCGGCCGTCATAATGGCTGCCGTTCGAGGCGTTGGGCCAGCCGTAATTGCGGCCCGGCAGGATCAGATTGATCTCATCGCCGCCCTTGGGCCCCATTTCCTGCTCCCACAAATTGCCCCTGGCATCAAAGGCAATGCCGAGCAGGTTGCGGTGGCCATAGCTCCAGACCGCCGCATCAAACCCTTTGGCGGCAAGTGGATTGTCCAGCGCAGCCTTGCCATCAAGCGTCAGACGCAGCACCTTGCCAAGTGTTGCGTTGGGGTCTTGTGCGGGATCGAATTTCTGGCGTTCGCCCGCTGTGAAGAACAGATATTTGCCGTCGGGCGCAAACGCAATGCGACCGGCGTAATGGCCGTTACCCTCTACCAGCGGACCCGCGCGGAACAGCACCTCGATCCCCGCCAGCGCCGCGCCTTTGGCGGTCTCGCTCAATGCACCGCGCGCCAGCACCACGCCCTTGCCGCCCTGGCTTTTTTCCGAAAAACTGAAATAGACGTGTCTATTGCTCGCAAATCCCGGCGCGAGCACGACGTCCATCAGGCTGCCCTGGCCTGCGCTATCGACCGGCAGCGTACCCGATACGGTCTGGCGCTGCTTGCCGTCCTTGCTGACGAGCAGGAGGCGACCATCTTTCTCGGTCACCAGCATCCGGCCATCGGGCAGAAAGGTCATCGCCCAGGGGGCATCGAAATCAGCCACCACTGTCTCGGTAAAGGGCTTGTCCAGCGACGTCGATGGGCTGTTCTGCGGGGCATTGGCGGCGCAGGCGATCAGCAGGAAGGGCAGGATCAGGGCAGGGCGCATGGGGCATTTCCTCGGCAAGGCGAAAGCCTAACCTATCCCGTTTGCGAAGGTTCCTTCAAGCTGCGCGAAGTTCAATCAGCATTTGCGAGGTCCGCCCGAATGGACGGCGGAGAATATCGATCCCGCCGAACAGCGCGAGTAACGGGGTAAAGAGCGGGTGATCACACATCGGCCGCGCCCGGGTGATGCTTACGAGCTTGTGGCGCGACAGCCATTCGAGGATAGAGACTGCCCAGAAGGGGGCACCCTGCGTCAGACGGAGGCGATCGACCGTCAACCCTGCCGACGCGGCCGCGCATCGAAAGCTTTCGGGTGTGAAGATAACCCAGTGGCGCGGCGCGTGCAGCCCGCCCCAGCTATGGTGCCGGAACAAGCGCGCATCGAGGCTGTCGTGATTGGGGGTCTTCACCAGCACGCAGCCTCCGGGTTTCAGCAACCCGCGAACCTTGGCGAGAACCGCGACGGGATCATCGACATGTTCGATCAGATTGAGCAGCAGGATCGCGTCAAAACGCTGATCGGTTTCATATTCCTCAATCCGGCCGAGGAAAAAGGCATGGCCTTGTGCTTCGGCAGCGGCCTTGGCCGAACCGTCGATATCGACCAGCTGGGTCTGCGCCAAGCGGGGCTCGGCGCGCCGAGCCTGACTGAGCAGCCAACCTGCGCCGCCGCCGACATCAAGCGCGGACAGGCTTTTGCCGGGCAGCTTGCCGAACAACCGCGCGAACAGCCGACGATCAAGCGCTTGCTTGATCCGTTCAGGGATCGACGCCTTGCCGCCCGAAAAGCTGTAATAGGTGTCGGGATAAATCTCGCTCAGCCGTTCACGCGGAACGGGATCGATCGACAGCGTGTCGCAGGCGCGACAGCGCCAATAAGTAAAGCTATCGGGGGTCGAGTGATATTCGACATCGTGTGCGCTGGCCCAGCGATCAAGCGTGGTTGCGCCACAGGCGAGGCAGACGGGATCAGCCATGCCGTTTCTCTGCGAGCAACGCGCGAAAGGCGGCGAAATAGGTGGTGCGGTGCGCATCGAGCGCGGGTGCCATTGATGTGTCGATCAGGAAATGATCGAGCTCGGCTAGCCTTGTATAGGCAATTTGTGGCTCGAGATGATGGAGCAGATGGCGGTTGAAGCCAGCGCCGCCAAAAACCCTCGCAAACGGGCCATTGTCGAACAATCGGGTCACGGCGTCGCCTGTATCTATCAAGCCATCAGCGGGACGATGCTCAAGCAATTGACGCAGCGTGGCAAAGAACGGGAAGGCGATTGCCATTCCGCCGATCCATGCCAGCGCAGCCGGCCACGCACCGAGAATAATAAGGCTGGCTAGCAGGGCGACGTGAATCGCCACCCCACGCAGCAGCGGCCCCTTGTCCCTCGACTCGCCCGGCTTGTCGGCTCGCGCCGCGAACACCCGGAGCGCGTGAATACCCGTCAGCATCTCGATCACGAAGCGCAGCGAGAGCGCGTGACGATAGGAAACCTCGGTGTCGCCAGGGTGGCCGAGATGGCGGTGATGCTCGGCATGGGTGGCGCGATAAGCGGTGATGGTGGTGCCGACCTGCCAGCAGATCAGCCAGTTGGCGATCTGATCATTGCGTATCTTTTTGGAGGCAAGATTGAAATGTGCCGCTTCGTGGATGAAGAGTTGGAGATATGCCACGAAGAAGCCGATTACGACGGCACCGCCGGTTGCGGCAGCGAGCCCGGCGATTAGCCCCGTCGCCTGTCCAATCAGGACGACGCATCCCGCAAGCGCAGCATAACCGAGCGCGATGTCTATATGGGCGCGGCGATAGTCCGGAAGCAAAGTCTTGCGAAACGCAAGATAACGATTGCCGGTTTCAACTGTCATCAATTGCCGGAAAGCGGCAGGGGTGACGGGCGGCGCTTCAGCCGCGACGATGGTGCGATGGAACATGCTGCAAGAATTAAAGATTTCTGGTTAACAAGATGTTGCTACAGGGGCGAAATTTTGCTCAAAAATCCTATCCGTCGACTAGCCTTGCTCCCATCTCCGGTTCGCCCTATATGGCCTATGTGCTTTCTCTACATCGGTAACGCTGCAGAGGCTGGACCCCACCGGGGCCGGCGGCGCGGTTGCTTATGTGGAGAGCCTGTTTGGTGGATGTCGCGCCATTATTGACGCAAATGATCGAGCCAGAGGCGCGTGCGCTGGGTTT
>JBBRVR010000148.1:0-3561 GCA_038246695.1 Sphingomonadales bacterium | reverse complement strand
CTCGCCGACATTATGGACGCGTGCGGCACTGGCCATGCCCGTACCGATCCACCATTCCCCTTCGCGCGTCTGGCGTGGTCTACGCGGCGTCTCGCTCCATCCAAATGCCTTGGCGCCCTGCTCGAGGCATTCGGCCAGCTTGCGCGAGCCATAGGGCTTGCCGGTCGCGGGATGTTTGGCGGGAAGGTTGTCGAGCCGCAGCTGGACCGGATCGATGCCGGCCTTCTCGGCCAATTCGTCCATCGCGGCTTCCAACACCGGCATGCCGACCGCCTCACCCGGAGCGCGCACAGATCCTGCCGTCATGCGATGAATGCGCGCGGTTTCGCATTGCAACAGCCGGTTCTCACCTGCGTAAAGGAAATGGCTCGACTGAAGGACGGGTTCGGCAAACCCTTCTTCCGGCAGGTTGGAGACCAACGCTTCGTGACCAAAGGCCGTCAGCTTGCCTTCATGGTCCACCGCAAGCCGCAACCGCTGGCTCGTTTCCGAACGCCGCATGACGTTCTGGAACACCTGCTGGCGGCTCATCACCACGCGGACAGGGCGGCCAAGCTGCATCGCCGCAACCGATGCAGCGACAATATCCTGACTGACCCCAAGCTTCGATCCGAACCCCCCGCCGACATAACGCGCAATCAGCCTGACCTTGCCTTCATCGAGGTTCATTGCATCGGCAAGCTCCTTGATATTGTAGTTCAGCATTTGCAACGCCGCATAGACGGTCAACGTCTCACCATCCCATTGCGCAATCGCAGCATGGGGCTCCATAGCGGCGCTGGCATGGCCTTCCGTCGTGAACTCGAGATCGACCGAATGGGCTGCGTCGGACATGGCTTTCTCAAGGTCGCCCTGCCGCGTGGCATCATCGTCGGGTTCGGGCTTGACGGCGGTTGGGTCGAAAATCGCCTCTTCGCTGTCGAACTCTATTCGCAAAGCCTTGGCCGCATCGCGCGCCTGCTCGAATGTTTCTGCCACGACAAGCGCGATCGGCTGGCCCCAATAATCGACCTTGCACACACCAGTAATAGGGGCCTCGCCCGCAGTGCCCTGGATCGCGCGCGGGGTCATGCGATCGTCATTCAGCACTGCGACGACTCCCGGCATTCCTGTAACGGAAGCTTTGTCGATCGAGGTCACCGTGCCCTTCGCAAAAGATGCGGTTACCAGCACTCCTTCGAGGCAGTTTTCGATATCATATTCGGCAGCGTACGTTGCGCTCCCGGTCACTTTCAGCAGCCCGTCGGGCCGGGAAAGCGGCTTGCCGATAATGCCCTGCGCGGTGTGATCGAGCACGTTGCGCGCATCGGGTTTGTCGTGGGTAAGATGAGCGCTCATGCGTCTACTCCTGTCGCTTCGCAAAGCGTGGCGGCCAGCGTTCTTCTGGCGAGCGGTATCTTGAAATCGTTTTCGCCAAAGCCGCGTGCATCTTCCAGCAAAAGGTCAGCTGCCTTTTCGAACAACGCGAGCGATGGCTCCTTGCCCAACAGCAGCTCGCCAATGCGTGGATCGTACCACGGTTTGTGCGCTAGCCCACCAAACGCGAGATCGGCGCGCGTGAACCTGCCATCTGCCATGTCGACGATCGCGGCGACCGAGCACAATGCAAACGCATAGGAAGACCGCTCGCGGACCTTGCGATAAAGCTGCTTGCCCGCGACCGGGGGTGGCAGCGTAACGCCGGTGATGATTTCTCCGGCTTGAAGATTGTTGTCGATATGCGGCGTATCGCCCGGCAGGCGATGAAACTCGCGCACCGGCAAAGTCCGGTTCGCAGCATCAATCCCGGAAATTTCGACCTGCGCGTTCAATGCATATAGTGCCACGGCCATATCGCCGGGATAGGTCGCGATGCACTGGCTGCTGGTGCCCAGCACGCCGTGGAGCCGGGCAATCCCGGCGATTGCGCCGCAGCCCGAACCCGGCGCGCGCTTGTTACAGGGCTGATCGGTCTTGGTGAAATAATAGCAGCGCGTGCGCTGGCAAAGATTGCCCGCCGTTGTGGCCTTGTTGCGCAATTGTTGCGTCGCCCCGGCAAGGATTGCCTTCGCCAGCACGGGGTAATCGGAGCGCACCCTTGCATGATTGGCAGTCGCTGTATTGGTGGTAAGCGCGCCGATCCGCAGACCATCGCCCGCTTCTGCGATCTGGTTCATGGATAACGGATTCATATCGATAAGGGTATTGGGCGTTTCGACCTGCAGTTTCATCAGATCGAGCAGATTGGTGCCACCGGCAATCGCCATCGCACCGTCTTGCGATACCTGTTTGCTGGCCAGTTCCAGCCCCTCTGCGCGGACATATTCAAAGAGTTTCACAATGCCTCTCCCGCTACTTCGCGGATCGCCGCGACGATATTGGGATAGGCCCCGCAGCGGCAAAGATTGCCGCTCATCCGCTCGCGTATCTCCTCGTTGGTCAACGTCGGCGCGGCGGAAATATCATCGGTCGCATCGCTCGGCATCCCGGCCCTGATTTCATCGAGCATTGCAGTTGCGGAACAGATCTGGCCCGGCGTGCAGTACCCGCACTGGTAGCCGTCATGATCGACAAACGCCTGCTGCAAAGCAGACGGCTCTGCGAGCGTACCCAATCCCTCGATTGTCGTCACATTATCGCCATCAAACATCACTGCCAGTGTCAGACAACTGTTGATCCGCTCACCGTTCACAATGACTGTGCACGCGCCGCATTGACCGTGATCGCAACCCTTTTTGGTCCCGGTCAACCCCGCCTCGCGGCGAATGAAATCGAGCAGACTGACCCGCGGATCGCTCGGCAACTCGTACAGATCGCCATTGATATTTAGAGCCATGATACCTCCCTTTCATGGCTTAACGGCTTAATCCTCGATTGGGTCCGCAAGGGGTAGTCAGAATTTGGTTTGGCGTGAGAGCGGGACGAGGTGGTCTTTGCGCATCTTCGTCTTGCTCGCCGGGATGGTCCACAACGCGCCGTCGAAGTCGAATTCGCTCCATTCGGCATGGCGGAGCTCACCCGGCCTTACGAACACATGCGGCGCGAGCTGCATCGCCAGTTTGGTGATCGGCTGGCCTTCGTATCCGTCGATCGCCCGAAGTAACTCTCCTGCCCCTGCCGGATCGAGCACCGCTCCGTAATGCGTGACGGTCGGGTTCATTAGTGCGCCCCTTAAGTCGCGCGTTGGATCGGACTTGAGGCGCGCCGTAGCCACCGCATAACGGAATACTGAACCTGCCAGTTGCAAGGTTCGCTTCGCGCTTTCCAGCTTGCCCTTACTTTCGATCCGGCGAACGGCTGTCAGGATGTTGGCAGGCTCAATATCGGCAATAGGGAGATTGCCTATCGAACTGTTAAGGACCGACAGCAGGTATTCGCAGCGCTTCGCCGTTGCGGGTGCCCAAGCTCGTGAGCCATCGTGTTTGCGCTCACCCGGTACGTGGCCCCCAGATTGGGGGCCTCTCGAATTGGTGAAAACCTGTGAGGCCCCCAAAAAGGCCCCCCAATTTCGGGAGATTTGGCGAGACTAGCCGAGCAAATGCAAGACACCAGACCGCTAGAAACCCTCGGATCTCCACGGGT
>JBBRVR010000147.1:0-3626 GCA_038246695.1 Sphingomonadales bacterium | reverse complement strand
GATCTCCGCGCAACGCCTCCAGCGCCACCTGCGCCTTGAAGTTTTCGGTAAACTTCCGTCTCTTTCGTCCCATGCTGGGCATCCCTTCGTCGGTCGGGATATACCTTAGCTCACTGTTCGGTTTTCTGGGACCAGCTCAGTTTGAAAAACGGCCCCGCACTGGAGGCAGCGTTTTGTGCCTCGCTGGCTGATTTGGGCGGAGCGAAGCAAAGGCGCTCGCAGCGCTTTTACTGTCTACCCTTGTTTGACCCAAAAGCTATCCTTGAACCTGATTGAAGGGACGCCGCACATACACGGCGGTCTGTGGAGCCGACGTTCTGCCCATTCCCGGACCAGGTTTCTACCTCACCGGTGCACCATCAACTCCGGGACCGGTCCAACCAGCGCATCGCGGGCGTCGCGCTAATTCCGTGGACGAGGATCGACATCAGCACGACGACCGCGGCGATCGCCCAAAGCCTTTCGCTGGAGCCGAAGTGACCGTGGTTGATCCCATAGGCCAGGTAGTAGAATGAGCCGATGCCGCGGATGCCGAAGAATGAGATTAGGCCGCGCTCCCGGGCCGGGTGACCGGTCCCGAGCAACGCCGCCCATCCTGCAAGCGGACGGATCAGAAAAACGATGACGAGCGCCGCGAGCCCGTCGGTCCATGTCAGGTTGGCAAACAATCCGGTCGTGATAGCCCCCCCGAAGAGGACGAGCACCAGCATCATCAACAGGCGTTCGATCTGCTCGGAAAAATCGTGCAGCGCTTCATGGTATTCGTGATTGCGTTCGGTATCGCGCAGCCCGAGCGCCGCGACGAATACCGCCAGAAACCCGTAGCCCTGAAAAACCTCCGAGGTAGCGTAAGCGACCAGCGTGGCACCGATGGCGACCAATCCGTCGCGCGTGCCCGAAAAGTTCGAATGTCCCCTGCGAAAGGTGAGCCAGCCGAGCCCCCGCCCTATCAGCCAGCCGATACCGATACCGGCGAAGATCCGCCAGACAACATCTACCAGCAGCCATTCGACGACCATCGAGGCGTCTGGCCAGATCGCCGCTGATGACCCCGCCCCCGCTGCGAACACCAGGGCGAGGTGCACGAATGGAAACGCGAGGCCGTCATTGAGCCCCGCCTCGGACGTCAGCGCAAACCGCACTTCGTCTTCCTTCCCCGAGCCGGGCTTTCCAACCTGCACGTCCGATGCGAGCACGGGGTCGGTCGGCGCCAGTGATGCGCCCAGCAAGAGCGCCATCGCCACCGGAAGGCCCAGTCCGTAGACCGCCAGCAGCGTCACCGCGAGAATCGTTATCGGCATCGCGATCCCGAGCAGCCGCCAGGTGGTTGCCCATGACCTGAGCCCGATCTTCCGGTCGATCTTCAAGCCGGCGCCCATCAGCGAGATGATGACGACAGCTTCGCAGAGCTTCTCGACGATCGTGTCGTAGGAGCGCGGATCGGGATCGAACTGAAGCCAGCCGAGGCTGAAAAATCCGGCGCCAAGCGCCACGCAAACGATCGCCAGCGAAATCGGTATCGACCTAAGCGCAAACGGCACCCATACCACCAGAAGCACAACAACGCCGAGACCGAGCAGAAAAGCAATATACGGATCGGGCATCTGTGGTTTTTCCGGGCGCGGGGTTGGTATGGTTTCCTCTGTAAAAGGACGTGCACCGCAGTACGAAAGAAGGTTCAGGCAGATAATCCGCCTGCTTCACAGATGCGCCCCTACAGGCCCAACCCGTTCGGACGCAATCAGTTCCCGGCGCGCCCCTCAACTTCCAGAAGCTCAGCGATGCGCGCGAGCCCCGGCTGCCGGGCTTGCCGGTAGCGCTGGAGCCGTGCGGCGTGGGCCGGATCGGCGCCCGCCATGCCGCGTGCAATCAGTCCGCTGAAGCCGTCCAGCCGCGCGCCGGCGAGCCAGGCCGGCAGGTCCGGCGTCTGCATCCACAGGGTGTTGCTGCGCGCAGACTTCAGATGCAATCGCAGCCAGTCGCAGGGCACATTTGGCACCGCCACGGGGCCCGTGTGGGCGTTCTTCTCGCTGTCATCGCCGCGCGTTACCTCAGGATCCCCAACCAGAGGCTCGCTGAACGTGGGCGAACACCGGCGGACATATTGCAGCACGATCCGGCCGGGCTGGAAGATGGGCACAGCCGGCGGGCTGTAGGCGGGCAGGAATCGCAATCGAGCTTCGGCAGCTTCGATGGCTGCGCGGACAGCGGCGGGTTTGTGAGCCGGAAGGTTATCCATCACCAGTGATGTCGCCCGGGGCGAGCGTGGGCACGAGCACCTGTTCGACATAAGCCAGAAAGGCCTCGCCCGTCATCGGCCCGTCCAGCACCATCGGCAAAGAATGCACAACCATCAAGTCCGACGATGACCACAGCTGCCGCGACACAGACATAAATGTCTCAGGGCTCCGCGTCAGACCAAAACGGATTACCAATCTGAAAGTGAAACAGCGTTACGAGCGGGATGCTGCCGCGCGCATCATTCAATAGTCCCGTCAGGAGGATGCTTCATGACCTTCCAGCTGCAAGACAGGGGTCTACGGCGTCATATCAGACCTGACGCAATCGCGGCCTGATCGTTTCGCGCTGTAGAGCCTGGAATCCGCCCGCTCGAACAAATCGTCGGCGCTCAGGCCCGGCTTGTATTCGCAGACACCGAACGACGCTGTAATCCGCCCAATCCTGTCATGGTCCACATTGGCCAGAAACCGCGCCTCCCGGATCTCAGACGCGATCTTCACCATCAGGTTGTGAGCTGCAACAATACTGGTCTGTGGAAGGATGATCGCAAACTCCTCCCCGCCACACCGTGCAACCAGATCCTTGCCCTTGGTATTCTTTTGCAAGACATCCGAGAAGGCCTTCAGGACGGCGTCGCCGGATTGATGGCCAAGCGTGTCATTGACGCGCTTGAAGTGATCAATATCGGTCATCGCCAGGCAGAACGATGAGTGAGATGCTATCGAGTGTTTGATTGTTGTCGCAAGGAAACTGTCGAATGCCCGGCGGTTGGCAACCTCTGTCAGGGGATCACGTAGACTGAGCTTCTGCATCTCGTCGAGTTCGGCGTTCAGCCGCTGAATTCGGGCCTGGCTTTCAGCAAGTCCCTTGTCTAGGACATGCATGGCCTGGGACATCTTTTCATTCTCGACCACGAGCCTCGATACGATCGCGTCGATTTCAACGGCGGACCCGGCATTGGGAATGCGTTGCCCCAGGGCATCGAGTGTCGCCCTGAACGATTTGTTATTTTTTGAGCCCTCGACAATCAGCTCCGAGACCGCAGTCAGGCTGTCTTCAAATCTCGTGCCGATCTTCTGACTGATCGACGAGGCCGGGTCGCTTTCCAGGAATGCGGCATAGATTTCGGCAGCGTCGAAGGAGCTGAGAGACTGGCCTTTCGCCAATTTTTTCGAGACCGTTTCAACGAGTGCGTCGTTCGACTTTGCCGCAAAGGCAAACCAGACGGCATAAGAGACCGGATCTGGCAGCGCCGAGTGCAGATGAATCAGTTCCATAGTTTCGGCGGCGACCCGGTATATATCCTGCTTGTTGCGGGGATCGAACGACAGCCCTGCGGCGTCTTCACTGCCCGGACATGAAATCTGCATAGCTTTTCCCCGCAG
>JBBRVR010000146.1:0-3650 GCA_038246695.1 Sphingomonadales bacterium | reverse complement strand
GATTGTTCCGACCAATTCTGAACCACCCGGGGCGATGACATTGCCAAGCGCGCCGCCTGCAACCGCGCCGACAATCAGCCCGGTCGTGCCATCGGAGCGGCGGCAGTAATATCGCCCGTCTTGCCCGCGATACACCCGCTCTTCGCGCTTCAGTTGGCGTTCGCGATAGCGGCGCTGATCGTCGCGGTGGTAACGGTCGGCGTAGTAATTGCCATAGGCGGGATCGGGCCGGTCATAGTCATAGCGGGCCCAATCGGTGCGATTGTCACGACTTTGCATATCGCTGACGCATCCGACCAGCATTCCTGCCGATACTATTCCGAAAACAAATTTGAACATGGTCCACCTTTCCCAAAAGGGCGGGCGTCCGGTCGGAAATTCAGGAGCTGAGATTTCGTCCGGACGCCCTAGTCGGGGTCGCAACGTCCTGATGAACGGATTTCGTTCGATTGGTGAGCCTCGGAATCTACGCAGTTGCACAAAGTGCGGCTGCCCGGGGCGGCGTGCGAGACGCTTTAGGCGGGGCCCGCGGAAAGCACTGCGCGGACCAGATCGGGGATGGTGCGCACCCCCAGCTTTTGCATCACCTGCGCGCGGTGGCTTTCCACGGTGCGCTGCGAGATGCCGAGGTCGGCGGCGATGTTCTTGCTCGGATCGCCTGCGATCACCAGATCGAGCACGGCCTGTTGCCGCGGGGTAAGGGCAGCGATCCGCTGGGTCATTTCATCGGCGGCAGCATCGCGCACCCGGCCAGCCGGCGAGCGGGTCAAAGCGCGCTGGATACTGTCGATCAACGCGCGGCGGCTAACCGGCCGTTCGATGAAATCGCTCGCGCCGGCGCGCATCGCCTGCACCGCCATGGCGATGTCGCCGGTGCCGGTAATCAGGATCGCCGGGACGGTATTGCCGCGCGCGCGCAGTTGCGCGGTCAGCGCAATTCCGCTCATGCCCGGAAGGTTGGTGTCGATGATCAGGCACTGATCGCTGCCGGGCTCCTCGGCGGCCAAAAACGCCTCGGCGCTGGGATAGGTGGTAACTGGCCAATCTTCATATTCCAGCACGCTGCGCAACGCGCCCTGAACCTCGGGGTAATCCTCGGCCACGCAGATCAGCCGGGTGGGCTGCGGCGTTTCGGCGCGGCGCGCGACGTCGCACTGGGGTACCAGCTTGTGGATTGCGGCGTGCAGCGTGGCGGCGGACACTGGCTTGCTCAGCAGCAAGCAATCAGCCAACGCGAGCTCGGTCAGCGAGCCTGTGGAGCTATCGCCGGTCAGGACAATACCGGGGACGTCCTGTTTGAGCTGCGCGCGCAAGGCTGCAATGACATCGACACCGTTCATGCCGCCGGGCAGGTTGTAATCGGTCAGCAACAGATCGGGCAGGATCGCGCCCTGGCCCACCAGCGCCAGCGCGGCGGGGCCATCTCTGGCGCCGAGCACCGTATGACCAGCCTCGGACAATAGCGCCTCGAGCGCTTCGCGCACGCCGGGGTCATCCTCCACCAGCGCGATCGTGCATCCGGTCGACGGCGCATCCGCTGGCGCCGCCTCCACGACCAACTCATCCGAACCAAGCACGCCGCGCGGCACGATCACCGTAAATACCGATCCTATGCCCGGCCATGATCGCACCGCGATATCAAGCCCCAACAATTGCCCAAGCTCGCGCACGATCGTCAGCCCCAAACCCAGACCGAGCCCGCGTTCGCGCGCAGGGTTATCGACCTGGTGAAATTCGTCGAAGATCGGGCGGATCTGATCCGCAGCGATACCGATGCCGCTGTCCCACACCTCGATCCGGATGTTTTCGCCCCGGCGGCGGCACCCCAGCAGGATGCGCCCCTCGGGCTGGGTATACTTGACCGCATTGGCAAGCAGATTGCGCAGCATCACTTCGACGAGGCGCGGATCGCTCAACAGGATAGCGTTGCTCGGAACGAGCCGCAGCGAAAGACTTTGCGCTTCGGCCAAAGGCTGGAAGTCGGCCCGCAACCGTTCGAACATGGCGGCAGCGGGGAAGGCGGCGGCGCTAACCTTCAGCACGCCGGATTCGATCTGGTTGATATCGAGCAGCGAATTGAGCATCCCCGACATCGCATCCACCATCAGGCCAAACCGCCCGATCAGATCCTGCGCCTTGGGATCATCGATACTGCGGCGCAGCATGTCCTGGATCAGCGAAAGCGATTGCAGCGGCTGGCGCAGATCGTGGCTCGCGACCGCCAGAAACCGCGATTTGCCGCGGTTGGAGCGTTCCGCCGCGCGGCGCGCCTCGTCCAGCGCGGCCGCTGTCCGGCGGCGTTCGGTGATGTCGGTAAAGGTGATGACCACGCCGCCCACCTTGTCATCATGGGTGCGATAGGGGAAAATGAGGCGCTGGAACCACGATTGGTGCGGCCCGCTGATCTCACGTTCGATGGTGGAGCCGTCGCCCAGCACGATCCCGGCATCCTTGAGCAGATCATCATCATCGGCGAGCGACTGCAGGTCGGCGAGCGGACGCCCGACATCTCCCGGAATGACATTGAAGAACGTCTTGGTTGCAGGCGTGAAGAACCGGATCCGAAGCTTATGATCGAGGAACAGCGTTGCCACGTTGGTGCTGTAAAGGATGTTCTGCAAATCGTCCGACGCGATCCGTTGCCGATCGAGCGTCTCTTGCAACTGGCTGTTGAGCGCGATCAGCTCCTCGTTGAGCGATTGCAGTTCCTCTTTCGAAGTCAGCAGCTCTTCGTTGTTGGACTGGAACTCCTCGCTGACCGACAGCGCCTCGTCATTGATTGCCCGCTGTTCGAGCACCAACGCATCGCGGCTCTGGATCGCCCGCAAAAGATCGCCGTGCGCCGTTTTAAGCTCACGTTCGAGATCGATGACCTGCGCCTCGCTATCCTGCGTGAGCGGCGGCGCGTCACCACTGGACGATACCGGGACATCGATGAAGCTGACCAGATGCAGTGCCTCGGTGTCGCTTTCGAGAAAGCGGACGGTGACCGTGAAGGCCACGGGTGTGCCGTCCACTTTGGTGTGGCAGATGCTGGTTGTGTTCACTGGCCGGTCGCGGTCCGTGCGCGATATGGCATAGCGCAAGGTGCCGCGCAGTTCATCCGGCGCCAGCGCCAGCAGATCGAGCGTCGGCGAACCGGACGCGACCCTCAGATAGCGGCTGACCGGGCCGATCGAATAGATGCACTGGCGCTGGGCATTGATCAGCAGGCTGGCGGGCGCAAACCCTTCGAGCACCGCATCGCGGCACAGGTTCGCGAGTGCCGTCTGCCGGGTTAGTTGCTGCCTCGCCTCGACCATGCCGAGCCGCGGGATGCTGCCGACGAAACTGACCGGAAAACCGATCTCGCCCGGCCGCCCCTTGCCAATGTGACGATAGATCCGCTCGGCCTTGTGCAGCACCGCGAACCGATTGGCGGCATTGCCCGGGGTTTCGGACATGCCCAGCAGCAACACGCCGTTATCTCGCAGCGCGAAATGGAACAGGCCGATGACCTTGGCCTGCGCTTCGGGCTTGAGGTAGATCAGCAGATTGCGGCACGACACCAGATCCATCCGCGACAAAGGCGGATCTTTCAGGATGTCCTGCACGGTGAACACCACTGAACCGCGCAGGGCCGGAGTGACGCGGTAGCCGCCTTCTTCTTG
>JBBRVR010000145.1:0-3798 GCA_038246695.1 Sphingomonadales bacterium | reverse complement strand
GGGCAGTAGCAAGGCGCGGCGCTGTTCGGAGATGGATTTCGAGCGATTGGCAAGCCAGCCGTTTATCGTGAGCGATCGGGTGACACTCTCCTGCCCGACATAGCCGATACGATCAGACAGCTCGTTCGCAACACGAAGTTCCTTGGGTGTGAAAGCTACTTCGACCCCGCAATTGGCGACGATTTCATCGGCCAAATGCTCGCCGTACACACCCCGCAATTGCGAGCGCGACTGGATCACCGGGAGCAAGCGGATGCCGTAGCCCGCCACATAGGAAAAGGCGCTGGCGAGGACCGATGCGCGGCCAAGCCGTGCGAATTCGTCGAGGATGACCAGCACGGGGACGGCTGAGTTTTCATCGGGCAATGCGCGGACATTGAGGTCAATGAGTTGCTGGAATAGCAGGTTGTAGAGCGGCGCGATGCGGTCGAGTTCGTCAGGCGAAACGCCGAGGTAGATCGACATGGGGACTTTGCGCAATTCACGAAGATCGAAGTCGCTGGTCGCCGTCGCGGCGTCAACCAACGGGTTGAGCCACAGGCCGAGGACGTTGGTGATGGTCTTCTTGATGTCGGCAAAACTGTTGTCGGAACCACCGGCAAAATCGGCCAATGCTGTCCGGCATCCCACAGACAGGTTCATTCCGGGCTTGGCGAGTTCCTTCTTGAAGAAGCTGCGCGCATCGCCTTCGGTGAGATGGCGATAGATCGCGCCCATCGTCAGCGGTTCGTCGCTGGTTTCAGCAAGCCAGGCTCCGACACCAGCAAAGCCGGTGCGCGCGCCATTTGCCCAAAATGCTTCACCGCGTTCTGGCGTGGTGAACAGCATCGTTGCGATCTTTTGCAGCTCAATGATCACATCGTCGGAGTCGCTACGGTCGACATAGGCGAGCGGGTTATAGCGCGCGGTGCGTCCCTGCCGGTCAGTCGGGTTGAACAGGAAGACCTGCTGGCCATAATGCGCGCGGAACCCCGCACTCGCATCGTAATTTTCGCGTTTGACGTCGAGAACGACGACAGAGCCAGCCCATGTCAGCAAATTGGGAATGACAATGCCGATGCCCTTGCCCGAACGGGTTGGCGCTTCGACAAGGACATGCTCGCTCCCGCCAAAAGTCAGGAAGCGACCGCCTTTGCGTCCGACGACAATGCCCGAGGCCGAGCGGAAACCTTGCCGCTTAAGTTCCCGCTCATTGGCAAAACGAGCGGCCCCGTGGAGCGGCGCGCCGCCAGACCAAAGGGCATAGACCAGTCCGGCAAGCAATGTGACGCCGCCCACCAGACCGCCTGCCATAGCCCTCAAGACGAGGGGATCGCCGCGATAATACCAGAAAAACTGCGGTATTTTGAGCGGGTCATAAGCTGCCACGGGAAGGCCGAGAATTAGCCAACCAATCATGCTGGCAATGGCGAGCGCGATTAATGCCCCGAGCGGGACGGCGATTAAATATCGTGCCGCACCGCTGTCAGGCGAGGTGCCTGCTTTCTGGGTCATAATAAATCTCCGTCACTCGAAATTCACCATCGGCTTTCTTGGTCTGGACAACGACATCGACGAGCATTTTGAGCAGCGCGCGAATATCGCCGCGCGCCAGATCGGAGCCGCCTTCGCTTTCCTTGACCAGCAAGGTCAGTTGCTCGAACGCCAGTTCCGCCGAGTCCGCATGGATGGTGGTGATTGAGCCGGGATGGCCCGAGTTCACGTTGCGCAGGTAAAAGAAGGCCGTTCCGTCGCGCAGTTCCTGGAGCAAAATGCGGTCTGGCCGCATCCGAAGGGCGCTTTCGAGCAAATGCTTTGCAGTGACATTCGCCGTGCCTTGGCCGTCCTTGGCATAAAGCATGTGCACGACATTCTTGTGCGGGACGATCAGTTCGCGCGTATCCTCAATCGTCAGTAACCGTTCCTCTGGCGGGATGAGTTGAATCAATCCCTTGGACAGCGTGGTCTTTCCTGATCCGGTCGCACCCGAGATCAGGATGTTCAGTCGGGCCTTCACTGCACCGTCGAAGAAATCAACATGGCGGCCTGCTTTGAGCAACGCGAGTAAGCCCAGTTCCCGAGCCGACACCTGCTTTTCCGCGATGCGCGTGTCCTTGAACAATCCCGCCGCTTCAAAATCCGCCAGCGTCATCGTTACGGTGGAAGGTTTGCGCACGGTAATCGACACCGTTTCGTCAGGAACGACGGGGGGCACAATGATTTGAACGCGTTCGCCGGTCGGAAAGATCGTCGAAACAATGGGGTTTTCGCGGGTAACGTCTTGGCTGGTGAATGCCGCAGCGGCGGTAGCCAGTGCCATCAGGTTCTTGAAATCGAGGCTGGGTTCGCGTTCCCATGTCCAGCCTCCTCGGCGTTCAATGCCGACTTCTTGCGGCCGGTTGATGACAAGTTCGGTGACGCTCGCGTCATTGAGATATTTCCGCAAAGGGGCCGTCACGCTGTCGAGGACAGCGGTATTTTTGCCCGGAGCCGCCATTATCTCAGCGCGAGGCCGTAAACGGACGAGAAGTCGAAATCCTGCGCTACGGTGATCCCGACATCTTCGCCTTGGTTCTTTCGCAACACCGGCCTGATCTGCGAATTTTGTTGCAGGATCGTCGAGGCGGCATCGGACGGCACGCGGGTGGTGTTCGACGCACTGTTGCCAATCGCTTCCGAGCCGACCGTTGCCGCATCTTCGACCAGGCTGAACAACAGCGCCGTGCCGAACCGTTGCCAGAAGAAATTATCGACCCGGCCATCCACGCCGCCACGCCCAAGCGCATCGGTCGCAGGCGATCCCACATCGATGGCAATCCCGCGCGGCGTAACCGCGCGGGTCCACAAAACGAACAGCCGGTATTGGCCGCGATTGAGCCCGCCTTGATATTCGCCAACGATCCTCGTGCCTTTTTCCATCAGCACGACGCTGCCATTGTCGGAATAGACATTGCGCGGGACGATGCAGCTCACATAGCCGGGCTGGCTTGAATCCATCGCCGATTGCAGCACGCACGGGATGAAGCTCCCCGCCGTGATCAGGAAATTGCGATCAGGAAGCGGGCGGGCTTGCGTCTGCCCAATCACCGAAGCGCGCCGGAGCGTATCGAGATTGGTCGGCTCCTGCGCAGCAGCGCTTCCCGCACCGGGTGGACCACCCGCGTTACCGTAAATCGGGCTGGCGATTCCGTTTCCGCGCTCGCCGCCATAAGCAATCAGCGATGACCGGCGCGCCGCTTCGCGCAGCACCTCCGGCTGCGATGGCTGGCGGGGTTGCGCCGCACCGGATGGCGGCACTTGTGACGATGCGGTTTGCGCGCCGATGGCGGGGACAATCGGCTCGCCGGGCGGTATCGGCGCATTGGGATCGGTGGCGGCACCTGCCAGTGTCGGGGCGATGACCGTGTTCGGATCATATTGCGCAGGCTCAAGTGCGGGCCGGGGCTTGACCGGCGGTAGCTCCGAATTGCCATTAAGGCCCGTTCCCAGCGCCAGCACCGTGAACATCACGGCGCCTGCGGCAGCGGCGAAGCCGATCATCTTTTTCGGGTCCATTGTGGTGCCGGGCATCGAGGGCATTTTGCTCGCGCGTTCGGTAGCGGGCGTGCGGTCGATCTCATCGGGATTAGGCGTCTGATCGACTGCTGCCCCTGCTTTGGCTGGGTTGGCTTTCGCTGTATCTGCCATCACTCTGTCTCCCCGTCATCTGCCCCAGAAGTGCGTTCGACGATGCTGGACGCCGTGCCGGTCTTGGGGTCACGTCCATAGAAATCCTTCGCTTCGTTGAAGACGCACAACACTGCCCTGCCGCGTCGCAAG
>JBBRVR010000144.1:0-3886 GCA_038246695.1 Sphingomonadales bacterium | reverse complement strand
GTGGCGCGGGTTTCGAAGAAGTTGGCGTGCTCCACCCCGTTCAGCAGCGGCGTGAGCCAGGGCAGCGGGTGTTCTTCGATCATGTAGATTTCAGTGAGGCCCAGCTGCTTCAGCCGCCAGTCGGCGATGTAGCGGATGTACTTCTTGATTTCCTTGGCCGTCATCCCTTCGACCGGGCCCATTTCGAAGGCGAGGTCGATGAAGGCGTCTTCCAGTCGGACGGTCTTCTGGCAGATGTCGATGATGTCTTCCTTCACCGCCTTGGTCAGGCAGTCGCGCTCTTCGCAGAAGGCGTGGAACATCTTGATGATGCCTTCGCAATGCAGGCTCTCATCGCGGACCGACCAGCTGACGATCTGGCCCATGCCTTTCATCTTGTTGAAGCGCGGGAAGTTCATCAGCATCGCGAACGACGCAAACAGCTGCAGCCCTTCGGTAAAGCCGCCGAACATGGCCAGCGTGCGCGCAATATCCTCGTCCGTATCGACGTTGAACTGGTGCATGTAATCATGCTTGTCCTTCATCTCCTCGTAATCGAGGAAGGCGGAATATTCGCTTTCGGGCATGCCGATCGTATCGAGCAGGTGGCTGTAAGCCGCGATGTGCACCGTCTCCATGTTGGAGAACGCGGCGAGCATCATCTTGATCTCGGTCGGTTTGAAGATCCGGCCATATTGTTCGTGATAGCAGTTCTGCACCTCGACATCGGCCTGCGTGAAGAAGCGGAAGATCTGCGTGAGCAGGTTGCGCTCGTGCTCGGTGATCTTCTGCGCCCAGTCGCGGCAATCCTCGCCCAGCGGCACTTCTTCGGGCATCCAGTGGATCTGCTGCTGGCGTTTCCAGAAGTCATACGCCCAGGGGTATTCGAACGGCTTGTAGGTCTTGCGGGCTTCGAGCAACGACATCTTGTGTATCCCCTGGTTGGTGGCTGATTCCCTATATAGGGAAACAAACTACGGATTCGAAGGCAAGCAGGTATGATTAGCCGGGGATAGACCGTGCAAAATTTGAGTCGAGCAGAAAGGAGTGGAAGCGGCTGCATCGGTCGCATGCACGCCCCGCATCATCTTGACTTGCACACCTTGCAAGGGTGCGACTTTCTCGGAACACCTGGCCCGTCTCTTCCATTGATGGTGTGAACACACAGAACCAATCAAGGAGACATGGCATCATGGCCAAGGACAATCCGATCACCGGCCCGTTCCCCGATGGCGACAGCCGCAACATCACGCTGACACGCTCGAGCAACTCGATCGAACCCGACCGTACCGGTCCGCAAGAGCCCGATCACCGCAAGGACGGCGCGCCCGAGACGATCATGGGCGACTTGCCAACGCACAAGGGCGACCCCGATGTGAGCGAACCGGATGTGAGCGAGGACAACATTACGCCCCGCCCGACCGGCGAAAATCCGGCGCTGCGCGCTCGCGCCGATGCAAACCGCCCTCTGATCAAGGACTGACGCCAGCTTTCAGCACAACAGAAAAAGCCGCCCCGCTTCGAGCGTGACGGGCGGCTTTTTCGTGTGGTCTGATCAACGCCCAGGCGATGGCTGCGCTGCTGACCGGACGCGCGGCTTCGACCCCTATTGGCCGAGCAGGATCGTGAGCCACATGATCGGCAGGAACATCGCCACGATCGCAATATGCAGCCGTCCGGCATTGGCGGCGTGCCCTTCCTTGCTGCGGCGCAGGTTCCTGATCGAATTAAACAGGAAGGCGAGGCCCACTATTGTGCCAAACACGCCCACCCACAGTTGAAGACTCATAAATCTGCATCCCTTTTTCGGTCGCATCAACGCGGCCGTCGCGCGGGTTATGGCACAGGAATTGCCCGCAATCGAGTGCAACGCGCGCACGGATCGTGCAGGCCGAGTGGTGTGGCTGGATTTGTCGAAACGCCTCAGACGAAGCGGCGCACGAGGCCATGATGGCGGGTGTTGGCAAATTCATCTGCCGCGCCGTCCCAGTCATCCTCCGCGATGCGCGACATGACGCTCTCGGCAAGCGGGCTGGCAAATTCCAGACCCACGCGATCGCCCAGCCGCCATGCAACCTCTGCGGTGTGCGGGCCGGTGGCGCCGATATTGAGCGCGACATATTCGCCCAGCTTCAGCCCGCGTGCCGGATCATCGACCCGGCAGCCTCCGCGCGACAGATCGGCGACCTCGACTTCCCATTCTACCCCGCGCGGGGTGCGATAGGAACCGGGTGCCGACGTGGCGATTCGGGATGATTTGCGGGCGCGCATTGCTTCGCGGCGATAGCGCGCAGGGCTTGCCGGGTCGTTAATGGGCGGGAGTGACGCCTCGGCGCGCGGCAATGCGGGGCAGGCGCGGGCCTATTCGTTCAGCCGCCGCGCTTCTGTCACAGGCAGGCCGGCCTCGGTCGGGACGTAGATCAAGGTCGCAGGGCTTTCCTGCAATGCCTGAATCTGAAGGTAGCGCAGATACCCTTCCGGCCCGCCGAGCGAATCCTGCAGGATACGGTTGGCATCGGCAGCGCCCCTCGCCCGCAGGACTTCCGCCTCTGCCAGGGCACCCGCGCTTTCACGCCGCGCCTCTGCCTCAAGAATGGCGATCTTGCGGGACGACTGCGCCTCGGCAAGCGCAGCCTCCCCGGCAAGGCGTTGGGAATAAAGGCGGTATTGCGGATAAACCCACATGCTGAACGGTATGATCAGCAGGGCAACCGCGATGATTATCGCCCAGATAACGGCAGTGTATCGCATCCTCGCATCCCCAAGATCCGTCTTACTGGCAGCTCAGGCATTCCTCGTAATCGGTCTGTTCGGCCAGTCCGGCGGTCAGCTCGATCTTGGCCGCGTCCGAGGTGTTGTCGGCCTCGACCCCGCCAGCAAAGCCTGCGCGCTGGACCGATTTCGAGCGGAGGTAATAGAGCGATTTGATGCCCTTTTCCCACGCCTGGAAGTGCAGCATCATCAGGTCCCACTTGTCCACGTCGGCCGGGATGAACAGGTTCAGCGACTGCGCCCGGTCGATATAGGGTGCGCGGTCGGCGGCGAATTCGAGCAGCCAGCGCTGGTCGATCTCGAAGCTGGTCTTGAAGCTCGCCTTTTCCTCCACGGTGAGGAAATCGAGGTGCTGGACGCTGCCGCCCTTCTCCAGAATCGAATTCCAGATATTATTCGAATTCTTCGACTTTTTATCGAGGATCTTTTCCAGGTACGGGTTCTTCACAATGAAGCTGCCCGACAGCGTCTTGTGCGTGTAGATGTTCGCCGGGATCGGCTCGATGCAGGCCGACGTGCCGCCGCAAATAATGCTGATCGAGGCGGTCGGCGCGATCGCCATTTTGCAGCTAAACCGCTCCATCGCGCCCATTTCGGCAGCATCGGGGCACGGCCCGCGTTCCTGCGCCAGCAGCATGGAGGCTTCGGCGGCCTTGGCCTGGATGTGCTGGAACATCTTGAGGTTGTGCGCCTTGGCCATTGCGGATTCGAAACCCAGCCCCTTTTGCTGGAGGAACGAATGGAAGCCCATCACGCCCAGCCCGACGCTGCGTTCGCGCATCGCGGAATATTTGGCGCGCGCCATTTCGGGCGGCGCACGGTCGATATAATCCTGCAGCACATTGTCGAGGAAGCGCATGACATCCTCGATAAAGCGTTTGTCGCCCTTCCACTCGTCCCACTTTTCAAGGTTGAGCGAGGACAGGCAGCACACCGCCGTGCGATCGTTGCCAAGGTGGTCGATGCCGGTCGGCAGGGTGATTTCGCTGCACAGGTTGGAGGTCGAAACCTTCAGCCCCAGATCGCGGTGATGCTTTGGCATCATGCGGTTTACCGTATCGTTGAACACGATGTAGGGCTCGCCTGTGGCAAGGCGCGTTTCAACCAGTTTCTGGAACAGCGCGCGCGCGTTGAC
>JBBRVR010000143.1:0-4125 GCA_038246695.1 Sphingomonadales bacterium | reverse complement strand
GGGGTGCCCGAATCGTCAACAATTCTATCATGCCTGCACGCATCGGTGAGGTTGTGCAGTTGATCCTGCGCGCTAACGCTGGCACTTCGGGCAAAACCACGTGCTGCGCCCGCCCTGCGCGATGCGGCGGATCGATCCCTCGTCCGCGCGTCGGCACAGCTCACCCTCGCGCCCGTACACATCGAATCGGGTCGAGAAATAACCCAGCTCGCCGGTTGGCGCGGCATAGTCGCGCAGAGTGGATCCGCCATCGCGGATCGAGGCCTCCAGCACATCGCGGATCGCGGGCACCAGCCGTGTCAGCTGCGGCCTTGTCACCTTGCCGCCTGCCTTGCGCGGGTGAATGCGTGCGCGCCACAGCGCCTCGCACACGTAGATATTGCCCAGCCCGGCGATGATTCGCTGATCCAGCAGGCACAGCTTGATCGATTGCGCCTTGCCCGCCAACGCCGCCTTGAGGTGGTCCACGGTCAGCCCCGGCCCCAGAGGTTCCGGCCCTAACGCGGCGAATTGAGGCCATTGATCGAGGCCGCCGGTCGCGACCATATCGACCGATCCAAACCGGCGCGGATCGCACAGGGCAAAGCGATTTTCCGCCGTCTCGATCAGCATGTGATCGTGCGCCTCGGACGTTTCGGGATCGATTCGCCAGCGCCCGCTCATGCCGAGGTGAAAGATGACTGTCTGTTCCCGGTCGAGGTGGATGAGCCCGTATTTGGCCCGCCGCGACAGACCCGTAACCCTTGCGCCCGTCATCATCTGCACCAGATCGGGCGGGAACGGGCGGCGCAGGTCCGCGCGGTTCAGAACCACGCGATCAATCCGCGCACCATCCAGAAATCGGGCAAGCCCGCGCACGGTGGTTTCGACTTCGGGCAGTTCAGGCATTTTTGTATCGGGCTCGCTAACGCTCGCGTCACAATCTCGCCAAACCCTCTAACACCCTTTGCGCAAGCCGCAATTCCATCTAGGGCTGCACGCATGAATCAAAACACCGACGAAACCGTCTCCTTCGGCTACGAACAGGTCGCGCCAGAGGAAAAGACCCGCCGCGTGGGCGAGGTGTTCACCAGTGTCGCGCGCAAATACGATATCATGAACGATGCGATGTCGCTGGGCATGCATCGCGGATGGAAAGACCGGTTTGTAAAACGGGTAAAGCCGCAGCCGGGTGAGCGGATTCTCGACATGGCTGGCGGCACCGGCGACATCGCCTTTCGCATGGCGGACCGGGGCGCAGATGTGACCGTGGCCGACATCAATCAGGAAATGCTGGATGTGGGTGCGGAGCGCGCGATGGAGCGCCACGAGACAGAGGAAACCGGCAGCCTCGTCTTCACCCGCCAGAACGCCGAAAGCGTCGACTTCTCCAGCAACAGCTTCGATGCGTACACCATCGTTTTCGGTATCCGCAACGTGACCTACAAGGAAAAAGCGCTGGCAGAGGCACACCGCGTGCTTCGTCCCGGCGGGCGGTTCTACTGCATGGAGTTTTCGACCACCGAGTGGTCCGGGTTTCGCGAGATCTACGATGTCTATTCCGACAAACTGTTGCCGCGCATGGGTCAGGTGATCGCAGGCGATGCCGACAGCTATCGCTACCTTGTCGAATCGATCCGCAAGTTTCCCACGATGCCGCAGTTCGAACGGATGATCGCCAATGCCGGGTTCGTGAATACGAAGTATGAAAGCATTCTGGGCGGCGCGGTCGCCATTCATTCGGGTTGGAAGATTTGACCGGGAACGCTTTGCAGCGCTGCCGACTGTAACGTCATGACTTCTCCCGCCATTCATCTTATCCGCCTTGCGCGCTGGGGCGTTACTCTGGCCCGGCGGCGCGCGCTTGTCGGGATCGAGGATGATCTTAACGCGCCCGCGCAGGTGCGCCGACTGGCGCGGCTGGCGCGGCTGGCGACGCTTACGGGCAAGAGTGGTCCGCGTGATTATGCCGGTGCCTTTCGCGCAATCGGGCCTGCCGCGATCAAGCTCGGGCAATCGCTTGCCACCCGGCCCGATCTGGTGGGGGATGAGGCCGCGCAGAACCTGCTGAGCCTGCAGGACAGCTTGCCTCCCGTGCCGTTCGAACAGATCCGCGCCACGATCGAATCAAGTTTTGGCCAGCCGCTCGAAAACATGTTCGCCGAGGTTGATCCGGTGCCCGTCGGAGCGGCCTCTATCGCTCAGGTGCACAAAGCGCGCACAACCGATGGCCGTGAGGTCGCAATCAAGGTGCTGCGTCCGGGCATCCGTGAGAAATTCGCGCGCGATATCCAGACCTATGAATGGGCCGCAGCCCATGTGGAGGCAATGGGCGGCGAGGCAACCCGCCTGCGCCCGCGCCTGACCATCGCCAATTTCAAACGCTGGACCAATTCGGAACTCGACCTGCGCCGTGAAGCGGCCTCGGCGAGCGAACTGGCCGAGGAAATGTCGGGCATCGGCGGATATCGCATCCCCGCAATCGACTGGGATCGCACCAATGGCCGGGTGCTGACGATCGAATGGATCGACGGGGTCAAGATCAGCAACACTGCCGAACTGGTAGCGCGCGGGCACGATCTGCCGCGCCTCGCCGAAAAGCTGGTCATCAGTTTCCTGACACAGGCGATCAGCGCCGGTTTCTTCCATGCCGACATGCATCAGGGCAATTTGTTCGTGGAGGATGACGGCACCATCGTTGCCATCGATTTCGGCATCATGGGCCGGATCGACCGGCAGGCGCGTCAATGGCTGGCGGAGATCCTGTATGGCCTGACAACGGGCAATTACACCCGCGTTGCGGAGATCCATTTCGAGGCGCAATACGTGCCCAGCTATCATTCTGTCGGTGAATTTGCGACCGCGCTGCGCGCCGTGGGTGAGCCGATGCGCGGCAAGCCGGTGAAGGAACTGAGCGTAGGCCAGATGCTCGACGGCCTGTTTGCGATTACCCGCGATTTCGACATGCAGACCCAGCCGCACCTGTTGTTGCTGCAAAAAACGATGGTCATGGTTGAAGGAATCGCGACCCAGCTTAATCCCGAAATCAACATGTGGGACACCGCCGCGCCCTATGTGCGCAGCTGGATCCGCGACGAACTGGGGCCCGAAGCTGCCGTCGCCGACCGGATCAAGCAGGACACCGAAACGCTGTTCCGCCTGCCCGGCCTGATCCGCCGCCTGGAAGAGAGATTCCCGCCCAAAGGTGGCGCGCCCGAATCGCCGCCGCTGCCCGACATCAAACTGCTTACAGACCGTTCGGATCGCTCAGGGGGAGGGTTCCTCGGCTATCTGCTCGCTGGCATCCTTGGCGCGAGCGCCATGTGGGGCGCGGCGGCGATGGGCTTGCTCGGCTGATCCTGCTCGTTCAGGACTGGAACGTGCCCGGCAGCACCCGCGCGCCGATCAGCGCGCTGATGCCCAGCACGGCCTCCACTGCCATCGGCGGCAAATATCCGTCGAAACTGCCGTTGACCGAAAGGCTCAACAGACGTCCGAACAGCGGGATCAGCATCAGCGCGCCTCCGATGATCAACGGATCGCGCCGCCGGGCGATAGCACCCCAGACCAGGCACGCGGCCGTCACAATAAAGAACGCGGTGAAGTCTGCCCGGATCGATGTAAGTCCGTGCGCCCCCGCTGCGCTCACTCCGAAATCTGCGCCCGATTGCGCCGGATTGAGGAAAAACCCCGCGCCGACAAACGCCAGCAGTAGCCCACCAAGCACCAGCACGCCTCGCAATGCGATGATCATTCTCTCTCTCCCTGATTGGTTTCATTGCCGATTGCGGCACGCTAGCGCAAAATTAACCATCGCATTGCATAGGTTTGTGCCGCATTATGCGTGCTGGCGAGTTGCGCAAGACTGTTGGCCTCGGCGTCTGGGGGCGCTAGACGCGCGGGTCAGGAGTTTTCGGTCGCTGCGCCAGTCTGCGCCGCGACTGGCAAAAGCCGAGCCAAGGGAGTGTTTTGAGACCATGACCCGTTCGCTGCCCCCCTCCAATTTGGGCCGCATGGCGTGCCGCATATTGATGCGGGCGGACGCTCGCCCGTGAGCACCGCTGCGCAGGCGGTGTTCGGGCCAAGAATCCTGCTGGTCGTGGGCGGCGGTATCGCGGCCTACAAATCGTGCGAGCTGGTGCGTCT
>JBBRVR010000142.1:0-4266 GCA_038246695.1 Sphingomonadales bacterium | reverse complement strand
GGGATTGCCAGGCATGCCAGCACGGCGGCCGCGGATCTTGAGGCTGCCGCCGCTCATTTTGACTGGAGCGAAGGCCGATAACCGGACGTGAACGAGTTATTGGCGCCGCCAGCGGCGGCAGGATCGGCGGCAACCGACCAGAGCCGGTCGTTCAGATCAGTTACTGTGAACGTCGGTTCCAGACAGAAGCGGCCGACAGGGCATCGCGAAGCGGGCCGTCAGAAAAGCACCCCAGCTTCGGTCACTCGAGACGCAGAAATCTATTCCTGGAGCCTCCAACACGCACAGCCTTGGGACAATACAGCTATGCGCCCCTATTACCTACATTACGCTCCATGCATTCGAAATCTTAGAGCGGGCTGGTGAAGAACATCCCATATATCCTGTGTCGCGCCAATACGTCATGCGGATGCTGGCAATCGTCACGGCCGAAACGTTCTGTTCCGGGAGCGAGCCGATCAAGTATCTCGGCGAGTATCTCGCCGTGGGCACGGACGACCACTGATAGGCCGAAGAGGCTTTCTGGGGACTGCTGCGCGACAAGGAGGTCATGGTCACGCTCCTCGCCAACGCCGGTCGCGCCGTGGCCAGTACTAACGCAGCCCAGCGGGGTGCGACGCTCAAAAACCTGATTGCCGATCATCTGACCGGGGTGAACGAGGGCACCAAAACGGAACGCTGGGTGCTGCGCTGGAAGCGTCCCCACTTGCTGCCTATACCGAAAGAGGCTGGGTGCAGACGCTCGCTACCTCCAGGGCGAGGCGGCTGCATCGGGCTGCGGAGAGAACGCTTCGAGCGCCGCTGCCTAATACGCGTCAGACCGGAAGAATTTGCCGCTGAAACCCGAAGCCCATTCGCCCGACGCGAATGGGCTTCGGGAGTTCGCCCTGCTTGCGCAGGGACTTTCGGGATCAGGCCTCGGCCAGTTCAGCCGAGCGCGCGCGGGCGATCTTGATATGCTCGCCCAGCGCCTCGCAAATCCAGCTCTGGACCTGCGCCCACTGGCTGCGATGGGGCGCTGTGCGACCATCAATCCAACGATAGACGGTCGAGAAATTGTAGCCCATGTCGTCCGACAGTGCGCGCGCATTCAAGCGGTTGTTGGTGAAGGCCACCGCCATCATGTCGGAAAATTCCTCGCGGGAGGCCACCGGATCGGCTTCGAGCATCGAGTGCAACTGCTTTAGCAGCAGCAATTCGTTCTCCGCCGCCAGCGCCGTAAAAGGACGAGTTTCGGTCATGGTACATTCTCCTTTGTCCATTGCTTCGCACTGTGCAATTCGACTGCACAACACAATCTCAATTGCAGATAATGCCGAGTCTTGCAACGTGCAAGTAGTTTGCATATATCTCCTGTGCGTAAAGAATCATCTAACGATTCGGAGAGCGATATGCAGTTCGGGCTCGACAACATACGTTTCGACGATGCGCTCGGTCAGGCGAGGGCCGAAACCTTTCTCGCCGAAAACCCCGATCCCGGCGTGCGCGAGCGTCCAGACGAACTTTTCCGCCGCGCGATGCAGTCGGGCCAATGTCTCCAGTATACGCAGTTCAATGGCGCGGCCTGCGGCCTCAGCCTGTTATTTCCCTATGATCCAGGAAATCACGACCCGGTCTTTCACGAGATCGGGTCGATGCGCATAATCACCGGCGGATTTGGCCTGCAGGCGTTCGTTTCTTGGTTCCACCTCGCCCAACTTTACATCGAGGATCCCTACAACACCGGCGAGACCTTTGCCGTTGTGACGCCGGGAACCGCCTCCGAACATAACCTCACTCGCCATGTCGGCTTGCAGCCTTGGGCCCCGCCCCCGCTCCTGCGGCACCTGCGACGGAAAGAGGGGGTCGCCTTTTCACCTGGTAAGCTGGCCCTCCTCGCCGATGCCTCAACAGTATCCAGCGCCTTTAGCTCGCTTGCTAAACTGCACCTCGAAAATCGCCTCTTCCGCACACCGAAAGGCGGCGGAACGATCGAGGTGCAGATGCGCTGGTTTCACCCCGAGATCCTGACAGAAGGACCCTGAGCGATGAGCGAAGACCGTTCGGAACCCCAATTTCGGATCTTCGTTTTTCCGAGCGAACCCGGCTGCTTTAACCCCGAACCGGAACCCCTAGGTGGTTCTGCCAAACTGTTGTCGTTGCGACACGGTGCTGCATATCTGTCGACCGTCTTTCAGGCCGAGCGCGCCGAATTGGTTGAGCACGAACGCGCCATGGTAAACTCCATGATCGACCTCTTCTTCCAGCGCGGCATAGGGACGCACAGCCCTTCGGCATCCCCGACACAGCGCGAGATGCATCGCTTCGATTGCGCAATCGGGACGATCTACTATTTTCGGTCACGCCGATATGATGCCCCGGTCATGCAGTGTTTCACACTGCGTGGTCCTGGCGGCGGCGGCGGTTTACGCACCAAGCCTCCGCATATCCCCGAGCACCCGGATATCTGCAACCAGGATGAGGAAGTCGACCGCTGGGACCGCCGCATCGCGGCGCGGTTCGAGGATTTGTTACACAGAGATCCCGCCGAGCAGGTCGCCGTGCATTCCTTATGGCTACCGGTAGGCACTACGAACATGCGGACGGCGGCGGGACGTCGCCGCGCTAGGGCGCACCTGCGCGGCGACCGCCTGCTTGGTGAAATTGCCGATTCATGCTGGTCGCTGTGCGTTCGGCCCGATCCGGCAGCCTTGCCGGCATGGTCGCTGCTGGGAAGCCATGCGCATGTTGCCGAGCAACTCGAAAATGAGTTCGCGCGCGCGATCTTCGCAGGTGAAGCGGTTAGCCAGCTCGGGCGTTCGCTCAGCCTGTTCAGCGACGAAGCGCGCGGTCTTGATCTGTGGCGACGGCGGCGCGGTGCCCGTCGAGCGGTGCCTATCGATGCGCATGTTCTTTATGAAGAAACGCTGCGGGCCCTTCGCGCTGTCGATCGTCGCGGCGACCTGCGCGAGCGGAATCGATGCCAATATCTGATATCGCTTTCTTTTGCTGATGATGATTTGCTGGGCGATATCCGCTGTCTCTCGATTGTTCGAAGCGAAATTATCTTTCACTTCTCTACAATACTGAGCGAATATAGCATCAGGAAATGCAAAAACGCAGCGTTTCGATTTGCAAAGTTTGCCTACTTCACGGAATTATCAAAAGACTTCTTTGGTATTGAAGGCGGCAGGCGTTCTCTTGGTGATTTTGTCGGTGAATGCGTCAAGAATGACCAATCGGCCGCATGGGTCACTAGTGAACTGGTGCGCAACCTTAATGAATTTGGGTATATGAGCGTGTCGATTGTAGATCGGTTGGTTGGCCCATTCCCCACTGTGCCGCAGCCTGCCTCCAAATATGACCGTCTGTGTGAACTGGCCTCGCAGATCCTTCTCGAAGATGGGACGGGCGAAGCAAATCATACTGACAATTTATCGTAAGTGGATTACTCTGCAAGGAGAGACACCATCTTCTTATCCCTGATTAAAGCGCGCGACTGGTTGGAGGCCGGGAGGACTGCGCTCAGTCAATTGGAACTGGTCCTGGCAAGAAGCCGGCAATGCCGCCGCATTTCGCGGAAGCGCCGTTTGAACGTGCATACCCATGGCATCTGAATTGTGGTCTATACCGCCCATGCTATGGGCAACGAAGACGACGGTATTGCAATTGAAAATACCGTCGAGGCGCATGTGCTCCTTCAGCGCGTCGACCACATCTCCAAGGCGAAAGGAACCGCTGAAAAAACCTGTTCGATATGTGAACACATAAACGCTGAGGTCATTCAATGTCGGAGCTTCCGACAGGATTTCCGGCCAGTAAGCGCCGGAGCGCGCTCGCCAGCTAGTTTCTTCCTTTGACAGGATGCCATGAACGAAAACAACAGCGGTTCCGTTTCTTGGTGTTTTGATCCATCTTCCCCGCATAAAGCCCCCCTCATCTTTGGTGTCCTGATATGTCCACCCTATCGGCTATGCGCTGAGCACGGAAGCCTCGTCGTCCGCTGAAGGCAGTCGAAAATCTTTAAAGTCCTCGGGGAGCCAACGGCCCGAGGCTAACTCGCCCATCGTCCGATCTTTGCAACCACACGTGCGTCCGGCCTCTCCAAAACCTGCCACTCGTGGCACTGCTCTCGAATGGCGGCAAAGTCCCAAACCTCGCCTTTTTATTGCCTCACAAGCGGCGCCAGAAAGCTCAGAATTTTCACATGTCAGGTCCACGGTAAATTTGGCAAATATATACTTTAGTTAGCAGGGTTTCCGCACTATAGAGCGGGCCTGCAATGTC
>JBBRVR010000141.1:0-4270 GCA_038246695.1 Sphingomonadales bacterium | reverse complement strand
TACAACCACCACCACACCAAGCGGGCGGTTCTCCACGCGGAGAGCCGCCCGCTTGCGTTCTACCCAAGGAAATCATCATGAAAAACTCGCTGCACCCGCCGGTGCTGGCATCGCTTATCGTCGTCCGAACAAGTCCGGAGCACACACCGCGATCGACAATTCGCTCGCTTGCCTTGTTTACGGTTGAACGGATTGGACGCCGGGAAGCGCGGTTTGGCATCGTGCACGAAGCATTCGACACCGATACGCCCCGTGCCGCTATCATCGACGGACTGTGTTCAAGGATTCCGCTGGGTGCCGAATTGCTGGTGCGCCTGCCTCGCCTGCCGGGGGATGAAGTAAGTCCGAGCCGCGCTGATGCGCATACCGAAGGCCCGGCGCCGACGGACATCGACCTGATCCGGCGCAATCTTTCGGATCTGACCGTCCTGCCACTGACCATTACTGACCAACAACTGGCCAGCGCGGGCGAGCCGCTCGCCCTTGATGTGCCGGGGCCGCGGTCAACGCTGATCCGCCGATGCCGCCGTGCGCCGGATACAGCGATTGCTCTGTGGGTCACCTACACCGCTGCGTTCTGCCGCCCGCCAGAATCCCGTGCGCTGTTCGCCGCACACCAAGCGTGGCGGGTCATGCAGCTAGCCCGGCCCATACCATTCTGATTTTCGCCACCGGCTCGCGCCCGCCAGACCAGCCTGCCCGTCGGCAGCCTGTCCCTTGGTCGTGAGCCGGTCCCTTCAACCCTCTGACACGCACCACCAAACCGCAGGCCCAACCTGCAAGCTCAAAAGGACATACCAACGACTATGCAAAATACATTCAAATTCACCTTCTTCGATACTGAAAGCGCGTGGGATCACGATCTGATCTCTGCCAATCAGGCGATCCATCCAGATTGCCAGCACAACCGGGTCGCATGCCGCCGCCTCAGCGCTGCAGCCCTGTTCGATCTCGACCTGTCCTCGGACGGGACCGTTTCCTTTGGCCCCCTCAAATCGTGGAGTGAATACACGCATCGGTCCAGCCGAGCGGTCACGAAAGCGCTGTTCGATGACCTCGCCGCGCGCAGCGATCGCACCGTCATCAGCTGGGGCGGCTTGCCTGTCGATCAGCAGGTGCTGGCATTGAGCGCGATGGAATTTGGATACGCTTTGCCGTCGCAGTTCAGGGAGCCAACCTTCGGCAACCGCCAACGAATGCACCTCGACCTTTCGCTTGCGATGAAGTCGGGCGGCAAAACCTGGCATCACCTGTCCGAAGTGGCCTATAGGATCGGTGTCCCGCTCGCCCTTTTGCGCAACAAGGCGCAGTTTTTCCAGACCCGCACAGCCGCCGATTGGCGCCTGCTTGTTGGGCACTGCGAACTGGACACCCTGATCACGGCAATTGTGATGATCGCTTGGCGGATCGCGCAAGGTCATCCCGGGCTCCGGTTCGAACCTGCGGTGATCGGGATGATCGGGGCGTTTGTGCGCCAGCGTCCTGCACATCCATTGGTAGCCGAACTGAAAACCTTTGCCGAAGAGCTGGAGGATATAATCAGTGACGATCGGCAGGCGGCATAACAGACCTGTGGGCAAATCTGGCGAGGGCGGCGATTGCCGCCCTCAAACATCGAGCGGCGCATTAAATCCACTCTTGCCAGCACCTTGCCGGATGGCCAATCATGCCTCCAGCAGAGGGAACAGCATGAGCCGCCAGCATATCAATACCTACCGGCGCACGCTGGCCGAACAGCATCGCGTGACCGGCAGCCTCAACGAACGGGTGCTGCGCAAGGCGTTCGCCGAACTGCTTGAACGCACTGGCCGCGCCCACGACCTGGTCTTCACCAACGAGTGGGAAGGGCGGGGGCCGCGCGGCAACAACATCGCGGTGGACGGCGCCCTGATCCCCCAGATACTGCGCAAGCCTTTCGGATATTGGGAGGCCAAGGACAGCAAGGACGACCTTGACCGCGAGATCCGCGACAAGATTGCCAAGGGGTATCCGGACGACAACATCATCTACGAGGACACGCAGTCTGCCGTCCTGCGTCAGGATGGGCGCGAGGTCATGCGTATCTCCCTGTCGGATGACGGCGCGCTCCTGAAGCTTATCGAGACCTTTTTCGCGCACGAGCCGCCGGAGCTCAGCGAGTTCAAGGCTGCGTCTGCCAAGTTCCGGGCCGATTTGCCGCAGGTGCTCGAAGCGCTCGAAATGGCTATGGGTGAGGCCGAAGCCCGCAGCACCGATTTCGTCGGTGCGCTCGATACATTCCTCGATCACGCCAAGCAGGCCATCAATCCGGCCGTCACCCGGGACGACGTCAGGAAAATGCTGATCCAGCACATCCTGACCGAGGAGATCTTCACCAGCGTCTTCGACAATTCCCAATACCACCGCGAAAACAACATCGCGATCAAGCTGGGCGAGCTGGAGGCCAAGTTCTTCACCGGGGCGCTGCGCCGCGCCACCGTCGATCTGCTGCGCCCTTACTACGGCGCGATCCGCGGTGCCGCTGCGGGCCTCGCGGATCCGCGCGCCAAGCAGGACTTCGTCAAGCGGCTGTATGAGGATTTCTACAAGACCTACGACCCGAATGCCGCCGATCGGTTGGGTGTGGTTTATACGCCCGGCGAGATCGTGCGCTTCATGATCCGCGGCGCGGAATGGCTGACCGAAAAGCATTTCGGCAAGACGCTGGCCGATGAAGGCGTCGAAATTCTCGACCCTGCGACTGGAACCGGCACCTTTATCGTCGAATTGCTCGAACATATGCAGGGCGCTGGCAAGACGCGGCTTAAGGCCAAATACCAGAACGAACTGCACGCCAACGAAGTGGCGATCCTTCCGTATTACGTCGCCAACCTGAACATCGAAAACACCTTCGCCGTCCTCAACGATGGCTACGAGGAGTTCCCCGGGCTCGTCTTCGTCGACACGCTCGACAACACTGCCGGCCTTGCCATCTATGCCGGGCACCAGCCGGACATGTTCGGCGGAACCAGCGATGAAAACCTTGAACGGGTAAAGCGCCAGAACTCGGGCAAGATCAAGCTGATCATCGGTAACCCGCCTTACAACGCGTGGCAGCAGGATTATAACAGCCGCAATCCCAACCGGCCTTATCGCCGCGTCGATGAACGGATCGGCCAGACTTACCGCCACCGCAGCAACGCGCAGAACACCAATTCCCTGTCGGACATGTATGTCCGCTTCTGGCGCTGGGCTTCGGACCGGCTGACCGAAGACGGCGTGATCGCCATGGTCACCAACCGCAACTTCATTGAGAAGGTCGCCTTCGACGGGTTCCGCAAGAGCATCGCCGAGGAGTTCGCCGAATGCTGGCTGATGGATCTGGGCGGCGACGTGCGCGCCAATCCCAAGATCAGTGGCACCAAGCATAACGTGTTCGGCATTCAGACCGGCGTGACCATCGCCTTCATGGTGCGCCGCAAGGCGGCCAAGGGGTTCAAGCTGTTCTACTCCCGCCGCCCGGAAGACGAAACGGCAGCGGAGAAGCTGGCCTTCCTTGAGGGGGTAGAGGATTTCGACCGCTGGCAGGTCGAGCCAATGACACCCGATGCCAAGGGCAACTGGCTGTCGAGTGAGAGCGCGGAATGGAGCAGCTATTTGCCCTTAGCCGATCCGACCAGGGGGCCAACGGATCGCGATGGTGCAAAGGTCGAAGCAATTTTCCGGCTATCTTCCAACGGGGCCGAAACCCGGCGGGACGATTGGCTGTGGGACATCGATAAGAAGAACCTAGCCCGCAAAGCGAAGGCTCTGATCGCACACTACGAAGCCGATAGACTAAGAGGGAGCCAGAGCGAGGGCATCAAGTGGGACACTGAGCTGGACAAGGCCTTCAAGGCAAGGCGCGAGCTATCGTTCAAATCCGAGAAAATGACGCGCGGGGCATACCGTTCGTTCACTGCCCGCTGGTTTTATTTCGATCCCATTCTGAATGGCCGGGTTTTCCGTCTGCCAACGCTGTATCGTCCCGGCGAAGACAACCCAGGGTTTGTGGTTTCGGATAGAGGCTGGCGTTCAAGTTTCGCCAGCTTGGCAACGACATTGCCTGCCGATTCCCACATGCTTGCATCAGTTGATCGCTACTTTGTGGTCACCCGCTACCGCTACATCCCTTCAGGCGAGCGCGTCGACAACATCACGCCGTGGGCGCTCAAGCAATTCCGCGCCCGCTATCCCGATGACGCGGTCACGCACGATACGATCTTCGCCTACTGCTATGCCGTGCTGCACGATCCGCTCTACCGCGCACATC
>JBBRVR010000140.1:0-4345 GCA_038246695.1 Sphingomonadales bacterium | reverse complement strand
GCCCATTCGCAGCTGGCCCATTTGCAGCCAGATTACCGCCCGGCGCAGCTGTGCCGGGATTGCCCGCAGCATTATCGCGTTCAACAGTCATGCAAACGGGTTTCCCATGCGTCCGCCGCGGTTGGCAAGGCTGGCTTCATTCGTAATGCCGCGTCTCCCACCACGGGTAGAAATCGGGCATGTCCTCGCTCACTTTGCCCGGATATCGCGGGGCACGTTTTTCCAGGAAGCTGGCAATCCCCTCCTTCGCGTCAGCCCCGCGCGACAAGCGATAGATTGCGCGGCTGTCAATCTTGTGCGCCTCCATCGGGTGATCGGCACTCATCAGCCGCCACATCATTGCTCGCGTCATGGCGACCGACACTGCCGACGTGTTCTGCGCAATCTCGCGCGCGATCCCCCGTGCCTCGGTCATCAGCACACCCGGCGCATGGACCGATCTCACAAGACCCCCGGCGTGTGCCTCCGCAGCGTCGAACACCCGGCCCGAATAACACCATTCGAGCGCCTGGCTGATGCCCACGAGCCGCGGCAGGAACCACGCGGATGCAGCCTCGGGCACGATCCCGCGCCGCGCAAACACAAAGCCATAGCGCGCGGTCTCGCTCGCAAGGCGGATGTCCATCGCCAGCTGCATGGTCGCGCCCACACCCACGGCCACGCCGTTGCAGGCGGAAATCAGCGGCTTGGTGCTTTCAAACAGCCGCAGCGTGAGCAAGCCCCCGCCATCGCGCACGCGCTCATCCGAAAGATCATCGACCTGCGTCGGGTCGGAGAAGACATGCCCGCCCCCCTCCGGCGTAAGATCGGCGCCGGCGCAAAATGCCCGATCCCCGCTGCCGGTGAAGATCACCGCGCGCACGCCGTCGTCTGCATCAATATCGTCCATCGCCGCAATGATCTCCGCGCCCATTGTGCGGGTGTAGGCATTCATCTTATCGGGCCGGTTCAGGGTGATGGTGGCAATGCCATCGGCCTTTTCAACCAGAATCTGGGTGTAGGTGGTCATCGGCATCCTCTCTCAATTCACCGCCGGCACAGAACGGTTGATACAACTGGCACAGGGTACTTACGCCGGAAACCTGCAGCGCGAAAACGGCCTGTTTGATCAGCATAAGCGCGGGGACAGAGCAAAGTCATCATGCGATTGCGCGTAAGGGTCTGCCAACGTGTGGGAAAGGCCAGTCTTGCAACGCAGCGCGCAGAAGCTGGAACGCGCGGCTCGCAACACCGTTGATAGGGTGATCGTCAACCCAACGCACCAATGACGGGCCTCAACCCGAAGAAGTGCGAAGGTGACGCGCACGCTTCCCTTCCGGCAAGCGGCACGCAACACAACAAAAAGGTTTTCCATGTCCAAGATCCAGACCCGCAATCCCGCCACCCGCGAAGCAATCGAAACCTACGATGTGATGAGCAAGGATCAAGCCTTTGCCAAGATCGATGCCGCGCACGCTGCGTTCGAGAAATGGCGGATGCACACCCACGAGGAACGCGGGACCGTCCTGCGCAAGATCGCGACCGTTCTTCGCGACAATTCCGACCGGATCAGCGAACTGATGACCCGCGAAATGGGCAAACTGCTGCGCGACGGCAAGACCGAGGTGGAACTGTGCGCCCGCCTGTTCGAATACACTGCAGACAATGGACCCACTGAGCTCGCGGATGAGGAACGCACCCATTCGGGCGGGAAGAAACGCGGCATCGTCACGTATTCGCCCATCGGCGTTATCTATTCGGTGCAGCCGTGGAACTTCCCGCTGTACCAGCCGGTCCGCGTGCTGGCCGCCAATTTGATGGCTGGCAATGCCTGCATCCTCAAACACGCCTCGATCTGCACCGGCAGCGGCTTGTTGCTGCGCGATCTGTGCCTTGAGGCAGGACTTCCCAAGGGCCTGTTTGATGTCATCCTGGTGGATCACGACGTATCCGACGCCGTGATCGAACATGACAAGATCCGTGCCGTGACCATGACGGGCAGCGACGGGGCGGGCGCTCATATCGGCAAGACCGCCGCCAAAGCGTTGAAGAAAACCGTGCTCGAACTGGGGTCGAACGACGCCTATCTCGTGCTGGAGGACGCCGATATCGACCTTGCAGTCAAAACCTGCGTTGCAGGGCGCCTGTACAACAATGGCGAGACCTGCGTATCGGCCAAACGCTTCGTGGTGACAGATGCTGTCTATGACCAATTTATCGAGGCTTTTGTCGAGCAGATGAAGGCAACGCGCATGGGCGATCCCAGCGATGAGGACACCCAGCTTGGCCCGGTTTCCAGCGAAGAGCAGTTCAACACGCTGATCGAACAGGTCTCCAAAAGCGTTGAAGGCGGGGCGAAGTTGCTGTGCGGCGGCGATCCCAAAAGCGATCCCGATGGCTGGTATTACCCCGCCACCGTGCTGGCCGATTGCCCGCCCGGAACGCCCGCACGCGACGATGAATTGTTTGGCCCGGTCGCATCAGTCATCCGCGCAAAGGACGATGAAGACGCAATGCGGATCGCCAACGAGAGCCGGTACGGTCTGGGCGGCGGCATCTTTACCAAGGACGAGGACAAGGCCGTTCGCCTGGCGCGCGATCATTTCGACACCGGCATGATACGGATCAATTCTTTCGGCGCGGCAGACCCCAACATGCCTTTCGGCGGGGTCAAGAATTCGGGATATGGTCGCGAACATGGCGGGTTTGGCATGAAGGAATTCGTCAACGCCAAGGCGATCTTCCTGCCCTCATGAGAACGATGCCCAACCCACTTATTTCGGAGTAACTCCATGAAAATTCTTGTCGCCGGGGCCACCGGCAACACAGGGCTGCGTCTGGTTCGGGAACTGGACGATCGCGGGCATCACCCGATCGCGCTGGTTCGCCAGTCATCGGACACAGATGACCTGCCGGACAACGTCGAAACTCGCCTCGGCGACCTGACCGATCTGGAAGAAGGCGTCACGCAGGGCTGCGAAGTCGTGATATTCGCCGCCGGTTCGGGCGGAGGCAGCAGCGAGGAGATGACCGACAAGGTTGATCGCGACGGTGCGATCAGCCTTATCGAACTCGCCGAAAAGTCGGGCGTGCGCCGGTTTGTGATACTGAGCAGCGTCGGCGCGGGCGATCCCGATCCCGATAGCGAACTTGCGCATTACCTGAAGGCGAAACACGCAGCCGATGAGCGGTTGCAGGAAAGCGATATGGAAATCGCAATCCTGCGCCCCGTCAGCCTGACTGACGATGGGCCAAGCGGCAACGTGCGTCTGGGCGAAGATGTCGATCCTTCGGGTGAGGCTGCGCGCGGCGATGTCGCCGTGCTGTTGGCCGATGCCGCGGTTCAGCCCGAATGGGCGGGCCGGGTGACCCTGATGGAAACCGTCGCCTGAAGGCGGCGCGCAACCCTCAGACATGAAAAGCCGCCCGTGCCGGATAGCGCGGGCGGCTTTTTCTTATGTTCCGGGAAGCCTCCGCCTGAGCGGGGCTCACCTTGTTATCAACGTGGCGCCATGCGGATCGCTCCATCAAGGCGCACGTCCTCGCCGTTGAAGTATCCGGTTTCGATCATGCACATGGCGAGATTGGCGTATTCCTCGGGATAGCCAAGCCGCTTTGGGAACGGGACCGATGCGGCCAGCGCTTCCTTCACCTGCGGCGGCGCGGCGTTCATCAGCGGAGTGTTGAAGATGCCCGGCAGGATGGTGTTCACCCGGATGCCTTCGCGCATCAGATCGCGCGCGATCGGCAGCGTCATGCCGACCACCCCGCCCTTCGATGCAGAATAAGCCGCTTGGCCCATCTGCCCGTCTTCGGCGGCGACGGATGCGGTGTTGACGATCGCGCCGCGCGCGCCGTCTTCATTGATCGGGTCAAGGCTCATCATGCCCGCCGCCGATTTGGCGATGCAGCGGAATGTCCCGATCAGGTTCACCTGGATGACGAATTCGAACGCAGACAGCGGGTAATGCTTGATCTCGCCGGTCTGCTTGTCGCGGCTGGCGGTCTTGATCGCGTTGCCAATCCCGGCGCAATTGACCAGAATACGCTCCTGCCCGTGAGCCTCGCGCGCCTTGGCAAAGCCTGCGTCCACGTCCTCTTCGCTGGTCACGTTGACCTTGCAGAAGATGCCGCCGATTTCCGCGGCCATCGCCTCGCCCTTCTCCTCGTTCATGTCGAAGATCGCGACCTTCGCGCCCTTTGCCGCCAAAGCGCGGGCGGTTGCCGCGCCAAGCCCGGATGCGCCGCCGGTGATGACGGCTGGAGTGTTTGCAGATACTTCCATTATGAACTTCCTCTCAGGATTCTCGATTAAACAGACTCAACAATCGTCACGTTGGCGACGCCGCCGCCTTCGCACATGGTT
>JBBRVR010000139.1:0-4355 GCA_038246695.1 Sphingomonadales bacterium | reverse complement strand
TGCACCTATCTGTGCAGTGCGGGAGCCTGCGGCGGGCAGTGCGTTCCAGGTGCCGCCGAGTGTGAGGGTAAAAGCCCGCGAAAATGCAACATGGCGGGTTGAGGATCGAGACAGTGTTGCGCTGCGCCGGGTCTTCGGCGAGGCCGCGCGCGTTCTCGATCCCGGCATCGCCTGTGCCGACGATGATGATGTGCTCATCGACATATTCGGCCGGATCATCGAGCTGGTACTGGACGTGCGGCAGATCAGCGCCGGGGCAGCGCATGCGATTGGGGTTGCCCTGCGTCCCGATCGCGAGAATCACGTTCTCAGCCATGATGGTCTCGCCATTGGTGAGCTCAATCGCATAGGGCGGGGCGTGGCGTTGGATTTCCCGCGTCGCGGTCGTGCCATCGCGCGCGCGGGTCACGAGGGTTTGCACCGAGCCGGGGATCGGATCGCCGGTGCCGCGAATCGCTTTGGCTTCAGCGTGGTATTTCACATTGACCTTGTGGCCGTCGATCTGTTCGTCCCACGTGCCGAGGATCACCTCGCGCTTGCCCGCCTCGAAATCGACGTCGCTGCGCAGCACCAGATTGCTGGGCGTCGCCATGACGTGCTTGCCCTTTTGATATTTGTAGATTGTGTCGGACAGATGATCGGTTTTCTCTAGCAGAACGTGGCTCAGGCCCAGCGCTGCGGCACGCGCGGCTGCGCTGAGCCCGGCAGGCCCTGATCCGACTATTGCGACCTTAAAAATCCCCGACAACTATCCCCCCCTTCGGATAGGTCTCACCCCGTGCACCACCATAATGAAATCGGCCTGCGACGCCAGAGCGAATTGCCCGATTTCGCGCAGGGTGCTAGCGCTTCTCCCCATGGCGACAGACAATCAGGCAGTGGCGGGCAAACAACCGGCAGCGGGCGGCTCATCGCGGGCGGGCTGGTTCCTGCTGGGGGCAGCGCTGCTGCTGGCGGCCGGCTCGATCGGGTACAATATCTATGAAGGATCGACCGGCGACCCGGTCCCTGTGCCGACCGACGGTGCGCCGCCATCGATCGAGGCGCTGCGCGCCGCGGCCGAGGCCTCGACCAAGGATGCCGATCCCTGGGCCGAGCTCGCCTTTGCCTACTTCCAGCAGGGGGAATTCGTCGAGGCGGCGAGCGCCTATCGCCGCGCGCTCGCCATCGCGCCGGACACAGCGGTCTTGTGGTCGGCGCTGGGCGAGACGCTGGTCTTGGCGAGCAAGCGCGATCCGCTCCCGCCCGAGGCTTTGGACGCGTTCAACAAGGCGCTGGCGCTCGACGCAACTGACCCGCGCGCGCGCTATTTCATGGCCGCCAAGCAGGACATCGACAAGGATCACCAGGGCGCGATTGCCGCATGGCTCGATCTGCTCGCCGATTCGCCGCAAGGCGCGCCGTGGGAGGCCGATCTGGTGCGCACCATCGAACAGGTCGGGACGATGAACAAAATCGAAGTCGTAAGCCGAATTGCCAAGGCCCAAGGCGCGCGCAAGCCCGCGCTGCTCGCGCCGGGATCGGGCAGCGTGGCGGGCGATGCGGCCTCGCCCAACGTGCGCGGGCCGAGCGCGGCGGAGGTCGCAGCGGCGAGCAAAATGAAGCCCTCTGAACAAAGCGAAATGGCCAAGGGCATGGTCGCACAGTTGGAAACGCGGCTCCAGAAAGAGCCCAAGAACGTCGACGGCTGGGTGATGCTGATGCGCAGCCGGATGACGCTGGGCGAAGCGGCCAAGGCCAAGGCGGCGCTCGATGCTGCGGTAAAGGCGAACCCGGGCGCGGCAGCGGAGTTGCGAGAACAGGCGGCGGGGTTGGGGGTTAGTTAAGTTCCGCTTCCAGAAGCTGGGACACTAAACCGACGTGATCGAAAATGGGTGGTCAGCTGCCCTGTCTCCAATCGTCGCCCCGGACCAGATCCGGGGGTAGGCTTTTCTTCTTTGCTATCCTGATACAAAGTTATCCAAGCCCCGTGTCAAGCACGGGGCGACGGTTAAAGAGAGCGCCAACTTCGGAGTTGTTTGCCGAAATTCCGCTGACGGCCAATTCCGGGCAAAAGACGCGGTTCCGCTTTTGGGGTTACGCCGGGGCGCGGCGAACGGCCGAAGTTGGGTGGATTGCTACTGTTAAAAAATGATCCGCCGCTGGTCACCTAAGGCGGGGATTGCCCCGTCTTAGGCGGTCCCATATTGGCAATAATATCTGCCATTTTATCGCGTAAAGTACAGCCTTCGGGAAAATCTGGCTTACACGCCTGTTCAAAAAGCAAATAAGCCGTCATCGCTGGATTTGATGATGGAACAATTCCATCCGCATATTGCCGTCCAGCATACGCACATGCCTGTGGAGATCCAGCATCGCAGGTTTTTTCCAACAACGAAGTGGCTGCAAGCTCATCTTGGACTACGCCCGTACCGGTGTTCATTGATTTTGCCTGTGCGATACATCCACGGGTATCTCCAGCTTCACATACCTTTTTGAACAAATCATAGGCCGAAACGGGATCAACAGCTACTCCATCGCCTGTTTGTAACATGCGGCTCACCATTAAGCAGGCGGACATATTGCCGCGTTCGCAAGCAGCTTGGGCTTGTTCGGGTGTTGGCCCTGGTTTTACCGCGGCTGGAGCTTGTGCCGAGCCTGAAGCGTGCGTCAATAAAGCAAAGGCAATGGCAAGGGAGCCAATGACGCCAGTCAACTGGAGCGAATTCCGCTTTGTTTTGATAAATCTCAACGGAAATTACCCTTTTTAAGAATGCTCTGCGGATGTCATAATCGAACTAAGCATTAGGCGTAGAGGTGCGAACCCTACAATAACTTTCAGAAAGCAAATTCCAAAACGGCATGGGGACCAGTTCACCCGAGCCGTCGAAGGTGACCTCGCAATCAACATAGACGCTTGTCTTGCCCCAGCGCTTGACCGTCGCAGTTATCAGGACTCCGGCAGCTTCACCCCATGATCCGCTGCGATAAATTCCGCGGCGCGTTCGCCGATCAGGCTCACGTTGTTTTCAAATCTGCTCATGAGATTCCCCCAAACGCCCCGGAATCTAGCATAGGGCGTTTGCATAGTAATCAACAAAAGCCGGCTTGGGCATTAGGCACTGAGCAAGAAGCCATGAACGACCGAAATGGGGCCGATTTCAGAATGTCGCCTTTCGGCGGCGGGACGGCTGAAGCTGCCAGTCGGGTTTCAGGATCATCGATCGCCCCTGCTTATGGCTGATTGTGGGTGGTTTTCTGAATGGCGGCTTTCGGGTGCTCGCCGCCAATCAATCGTCTCGCTCGCCTCTCTCGCCTTCGCCGTCCATCTCGCTACTGCTTTTGTGGCACCGGACACAATTGTTGATGTTGCGGATGCCCTCTCCGGCATGTTCGCGGATCAACTGCTGTTCCTGATGCTCGTGGCAGCCGTAGCAGGTGTATGAGGTAAACCTGCCTCGCGTGTGGCAGGTGGCGCATGCGACATTGTGGTCGCCATCAAGCCTGAAATATCGGTCATGTGCAAAAATGGCCGGCGTCCACGCACGAGTTGAATGACATTGCGTGCAACCGGTGGTAACTGCCTTATGCAGCTGGTCCTTGGGCTTCGTATGGCAACTGGCGCATTGGTCTGCGACCCCGGGCTTGAGGAGACTGTGATCGAAGCGCGTCAGTTTGCCATGGGTCAGCGGGATCTTGGCATGGTCGGTATGGCACGCTGTGCAATTCGCCTCCCGCAGCTTGGCATGGAACACCGGCTTCCCGAAAGGCCTGCGGATTTGCTGCCCGGCCGTCTTTGTCAGGCCGATCTGCGATGGGTTGTGGCAGGTGATGCACCGCTCCGACGATACGCCCTGAAGCGGCGCGTGGCAGGCAAAGCAGTTCTGCTCCAGTTTGGCATGCGCCGGCATTAGCGCACCCGGCGCGATCATTTGGTGCGGATAGAGGAAAAGCGTCGCGATGACCGCCAGCAAAACGGCCACCACACCGCTCAGGATCAGGCGCTGCTTCATTTCCAGCCCCAGAACAGGAAAATGGAAATGACGTGGGCCATCGCGAGCACGCCAAAGGCCAGTGTGATGGGCACATGGATCACGCGCCACTGCTTGATGGCGTTGAAAGTCAACATGTCGAAGTGGACCCGCTCGGCGATGTCAGCCTCTGCCATGCCCGCTTCGGCCAGTGCCTTGCGATTGACTACATTGCGCTTTTGCACCCGGCCCAGCAGATATTTGCCCGTCAATCCGCTGGCGACATTGATACACATCGCGCCCAGCGCAAGCCAGCCGAGCCAGGCGTTGAAATGGATGCCGGCATGGACCAGCACGAGCAATGATCCCAACCACGCGAGCCGTTCATGTTCGATCAGCAGCTTG
>JBBRVR010000138.1:0-4474 GCA_038246695.1 Sphingomonadales bacterium | reverse complement strand
GATGGCCAACAGGAATGTCGGCCCCCGACAGAAGCTGCCGGTGGAGCGCCCCGAAGCTGGCAGTCGGCAAGGCGCCCCAATCTCGGTCATTTAAGTTCGACTATCGATTGCCTGAAAGCGGACACAAATGAGCCCGCAAAAAGGATTTGAAGGCGGCAAGAGATATGTTGGAGCCAAAGGGAGACTTTGACTGTCCGTTCGCTTTATGCTTCCTTCAGTTAATTCTATTGTCAGCCTCGTTCTGGGCTGTGGCGAGGCCGGATTCCACCTATTGATTTCGATGACAGGTTGAGAAAAGGTAGCATGAGTTCGTTTGATGATCTGCCCAAACGCGATCGCAACCACACATTGGACGATGAAGCGGAATCGGCGTTTCAGGCGCTGATCGCGCAGAGCAGCGACTTCGTCTTCCAGGGGGCGGACCGAAAGGACTACGGGACCGATTGCCAGATCGAAGTGGTCGTCGATGGTCATACCACCAATGTCCGCGTGCACGTCCAGCTAAAGGGAACTGAGCGTGCGCTCAGCGCCGATGGTTCGCTCAACATCTCGGTCAGCCGGACCAATCTCAATTATCTGATCGCGCAGCCTTACAGCTTCTATGCAGCTTATCATGCGCCGACGAAGTCGCTTCGCATCAGCTTCGTCGAGGCAGTGCTGCGCCACTATGAGCATAGCGGTAAGAACTGGACCGAGCAGAAGACCCTGACTATCTCATTCACCAAGGAGCTTGCGTTGGAAGGGCTCGCGCGGTTGGCGGACCTTGCTTGCTTGGGTTCGCGGATCGCGCGGGACCGCAGGATCGCGCAAACGACTGCACCCTTCGAGGCAATATCTGGTTTGCTTCGAGCCGCCCCGCCGGAGTTCCATGTTCCGGAAGACCCGGCGGTTGCGCGACAGCTGGCTAAACAACTCTATGACAGCGGCGCGGATGCAGTCCTGAGCAACGCCTTCGAGCAGTTCCGCACCGTGCTCGGCGCGGATCACGACGCCATGGGCTTCTGCTATATGGCGGAGATCAACCTCGGCATGGGAGTTCAGGTCCCCGATACGGAGCGGATCGAGGCAGCCGTGGCGCACTTCCGATCAAAGCTCGAGACCGGCCTCTATCAGCTTGGCAGCCTACACTATAACATCGGCAACGGGTTGTCGGCGCTGGGCCGCGGGGAAGAGGCCAAGCCCCTCTATATGGCTGCGCTTGACGATCCCGATTTTGCCGGGACTCCGGAAGTGGCCGCTCAGTGCCACAAGAATCTCGGCACGAGCTTCGAACGGCTCGGGCAGGAGGACATTGCGGCCGACCTCTATCGCGAAGCGCTGCGATTGAGCGCAAACTTGCCTGAGGCTCACAACGCGCTCGCACACTATCATCATCGTAACGGCCGATATGAAGAGGCGCTCGCATGTTTCGACCGCGTCGTTTTCACGGAGCGGCAAATGGGCCGACCGTCAGCCATTTCTAAATGGCGCACGAACATCCTGTTCAGTCTCGGCGACGGCCGTGCGGCATTTCGCGAGATCAACACACTGCTGAGCGAGGCGAATACCGCGCCCTGGATATGGCCTTGGTGCGCGCGGCAGGTTTCCGCATTCGGACGTATATCAATCGAGACTGCGCGCCTGGCGCTGTCCTTCTGGGATCGCTGCATAGCGGCGCACCCCAAGTTCGGGCGTGCGCGGGCAGAGCGGCTTTTGACGAGCCTCTACCTGCGCCAGCAAGGCGATGATATTGGGGCTTTCGGCGCGTTTCGATCGGTGTTCGACCAGCATATTGCGCAGGTCGATGCCGAGGATGCAGCGCTGCCTTGGGACCGCCTCGGTCATTGGGCCCAGGACGAAGGAGACTGGGAGGAGGCCGAGAGCTGCTACCGCAAAGCCTATGAATTGGAGGGTGGCCACTATGGCTATTGCCTCGGCACGGCGCTCAATTTCCTCGGCCGATACGAGGAAAGCCGTCCGATCCTGATCGAGCAAGCTGAGCGCCTTCAGCCCGATGCCATGAGCTGGTTTCAGTTGGGCGTGGCGAACGGCAATAGGGGTCGATTGACCGAGGCGATTGCGGCCTACGAGAAGGCGATTGCCCTCGATCCTGATTACGATCTGGCCGCATTTAATCTTGGGGGCGTCCATTGGAAAGACGGCGATCTGATCGCAGCCATGCGGGTCTGGCGGCAGGCGATCGAAAAGTTTCCCGATCATGCCCTCGCTGCGGAAGTCCGTGAAAGATTGCCGCTACTCATGCCATGACACCCCCTCCGACGAACAGTGGCCAGTTGGTCCATTGGTTTAACTGGACGACAGGTTTATCTATATCTACGTCCAAGAGCCGACAGTCGGCCAACGGCCCAGTTCCTGCACCTTTGGGTGGCCGACCGACCGTTCGGCGGCAGGTTTTGGCGTGGAGCCCGCCGGTATAAATGTCACGTGGGAATGACTGCAAAGTCCCACGATCCGGCGTTCGTGATCCGAGGCAGCAGCCGACCAATCTCAGTCGCTGGCTGACCAACCAACGAACGACCGCTCCCGATAAAAGCGGTGATTCGCCCGTTGCAAACCGGACAGTCGGCATTGCGCCAGTACCCGCCTTTGAATCTCGTGAATGGTGATCCCGTGAGCCGCCGTGTTTTCAGATCACAAATACAGCTTACAAAAACGATTGCAGGTTTAAATTTCACGTCTGGCAGTTATGGTGCGTGTAGCTTCTGAAACGGGGTAGCAAACATAAACATGACGGGCCGGACAAAAGAAAAAAAGCGTTCTAAACGCTCGCTGCCGCCGCTCGATAAGCGGTTCACTTTCCTCGGGGACGCAGTCGCACCCGGAGATCGCAAAGCCTTGCGGTCCGCCCAATTTGAAGTTCTGGATAATGTGTCCGGCTTCGAGCGCAATCTAAAGCTCTGGCGCAAGACTGGAGGGACGATTGATGACGATCTTCGCCAGCTATGGCTGCACGAAATGCGTCAGGTGCAGCGTGTGATGTCCTATGCGGGCGCCCGCGAGGTGATCGTCGACATTCTTGAGTTCGTTGAGGACCCTGAGGAATTTGGTGTATTGCTGGAGCATGCCGGCCAACCGCTATCTGCGAAGCTGCTACATGTCTCTCGGCAACATTGGCTAAAGAATCTCGGCGCTCCCCGTCCGCGATCGCTGTTTTGGCGCAATATTCGAAGGCTGGTCGATGCTCTGGGCATTGTTCACGCTCAAGGATTGGTGCACGGTCGGATTACGGCCGATTCGGTAATGACCGAAGCAGCCGAGGAGCCCGATTTTCAGCTGACTGGCTTCGAATGGAGCCTATGGCTTTCCTCCGACAAGGCCGACCGGGCGCATGCGCGGCTCGGAGCCAGCGGCGAAGCCGCACGCGCAGATCGCTATTCTTTCGCCGAGGACTGGCGTGCGCTTGGGCGCGTTGCTGCACAATGTCTCGATGCCATTGTGCGGACTTCCGGCGAGATCCAGTCAGCGGGAAAATCCGAAACACCTATCGCGCTCAGCACGTCCGAGCGTGTGTTGCTGAAGCGACTGATCGCCCCAACGCGGCTGGACAATCTCGACGCGATATCGATTGCGCGGTCGATCGACGATACCGTCGCCGATGTCGGTCGCTTGGGCTCTTCGCGTGCCGGCACCTTCATTTTAATGTTCTCGCAGACCTCGAAGCTGGGCGACGCGGTCTACACCGCGACCGCGGGCGAGATCCCGGTTGATGAGTATCGCGCCCAATTGGATTGGGTACGCGCCGATCTGGATGGTGGTGCGACTCTGTTCGTGTCGCGCGGCTTCGATGCGACCAAAGACCGGATGCAGTTGGTTACTGCGACCATGACGTACAATCTCGGGCCGATGCGACAGGATGGAACTGCCGTGTGGGACATCGCGGTGTGCAGCTTTATAGAACCACGTCAGGATGCGCTGAAGATCGGTGATCAGGACGAACATGACCTCGTCCAGCCGATTGAGGTGGCGACTTCTATTCGGCATGCCGTTGAGGTCAGGGCGCGCCTGGGACCCGACACGCTGGACTGGAGCGCTTTTGCTGAGCCCAGCAATGCAGTCGGACAGCCCGACCGGGCGGATCGCGTTCGACAGGCGCTGCTATTGATCCAAGTGATCGAGTCCGTGATCAAGGCGCTCGAGGTCTACCCGATTGAGATTCTGGACAAAGAGCGGTCCCATGGCCGACGCTACGCTACTCTGCGCGCGGAGCCCAGTAACGAGCGGGACCGTATCGCGAAGAAACTCAAGCTGACCGAAACCGGACCTGCGCTAAAGCGTCTGTTCGAGGACGATCATCGCGATGGGGAAGCGAAATGGCGAATTTCGCAGGCCGCAAGCCTCGGCGCAAGCCGGTACAATGACGTTGTCGTCACTTTTGTCGATGTGACGGAGCACAACGGCCGGCACGCGTATCGTTTCGAGATGGATGACGACCTTCCTGTGCAGGGACCCTTTTTCCTGAGGCCGGAACGGGATG
>JBBRVR010000137.1:0-4654 GCA_038246695.1 Sphingomonadales bacterium | reverse complement strand
TGACTGACGCGAGCGAGAGGACCGTTAAGCATTGGCTGGCCGCTCAACACGGGCCTGATCCTGTTTTCTTTCTTCGGCTATTGACGAATTCGCCGGTCATCAGAGCGTTTGTGATCGGGCTGATCGAAAGCTCGCAGGTGGTAGGGCAAGAACGGCAGGTGAAGGACCGCGAATTCGGGTATCGATCATCGAAGGCGCCCGACGCACACCCATCGAGGCGGGATTGGCCTCGAAATGACCGTATAAATGACCTTAAAACTGACCCAATAAATGACCCTATAACCGACGCGCTGAATGAGAGGCAGCGCTGGTTCCTCGCCCGAGTCGGTGCTGGCGAACGTTGCCGTGCGGAAGACATTTGCGTCTATTGGAAGGTTAGTCCCAAAACCGCGCGGCGCGACATAGCAGCGCTTTGTTCTGCCGGGCTTGTGATGTTCACCGGAGCGCGTCGCAATGGACGCTATCGCTTCATCAATTGAGAACGGGGAGGCCGAAGGATCGTTCGGTGAATGGCGGGGATCGAAGGTTTCGGCATTGGCCTTGCTCGCTATTCAAATCTCGATGGGGACCTCGACCAGGACCGGGACCAAGGCGGAAATTGGCGTGTGAAGGTCGACTTCAACGCCCGGCGTCTCAAGGCTGATCACAAGCGCGTAGCGCGCCTCTTGGTCATATCTACCGAGCGATTTGCGCTCTCGCCACCACCCTGAGATCGGATGGACATATAGAGCATTGCGGGCGGCGAGTTCGACGGCTGGCCCCTCCCAGATATCGACATGCAGCGAACCCGACGAGATTTGCTTTTCACCGAATAGCCAACCGTCGTTCGTTTCATTGACCGCGCGCGGAGCGTCTTTTTCGTATCCTTCGGCATTGTTGCGGCGATTGAAGTTCCCAATCGTCTCACGTGAGCGCTTGAGATCGAAACGCAGGCCAAAGGACTGGTAGCGTGCCGGGTCCAGATTGGTGGCAAAGCTGGGGTTGGGTTCTACGAAATAGGAAAGGGCGACCTTCAATCTCACCCGAGTGTTGTCGAGCGCCTCAAGCACGTCCTGGGGCCAGGGAAGCTGATAGATATGCGACTCGTTGAATCGCACGCTGCCGCCTTCCTTGCGGAACGGACGTATCGTGTTTTGTGCGACCAATGCGAGATCATCGATGGCCGACGCCATCGCACGCCCCAGATCGGGGATACCATAACCGAATCGCCTCAGGCAGTCGGCCTTTTCTCGCTTTGTCGCGCACTGCGCGACGAGTTGATCCATGTGCCCGGTCCAACGGGCACTATGCACCATCAGCGCACGGATCGTTTCCGGCCAGTACTGCGGGTAGGCCGCAGTCAGCTGAGCTGCCATCCGGGCCGCCTGAGCGGTTGCGGCACTTGTCGCCCAGAATGCGTCCAGCGGCTTCTGGGCGACGAGGCGGGAGGCCGTAAGGAGGGAAAGGGAATCCAGTCCCGCTACTGCTTCTGCACCGCAAGGGCTGAGCGCCCTGTTCCCGGCCTCGAAGACAAGTTCGGGTTTGAACGGAGATTGGCTGGTGTCCCAGAGGAAGGATGTCCGGCTGTAAGGACTGGCGGCACCAACCGGTGCCATGGTGGTCCAACCGCCGTAGCCCGCCTCGCCGATCCCGGTCTTGTCCGTATATCCGCCGATCGTAAGGGCGTTCCACGCCTGGGAGGGATCTTCTGCCGGAAAAGCATCAGCATCAGCGATTTCGGCGGTAATGGAATTGTCGGGAATATTGCCAGCAGAGAGCAGTATCAGCCGCCGAGGCGACGGATTTGCAGCATCGTCCGATTCCGCTCCGGCCGCAGCCTGGTCGATGGCCGCGCTCCACGCCGTCGCGTCTGATCCACTGCGCCCCTCGTTGGTGACCGCCATGCAGAAAACACGGTCGCGATCCGGATTGTTGATCTCCGCGAGCAGAATGGCGCTCTGAGTGATCGGTCCGTAAGAGTGGGGATCGTTGTCCGGCACGCCGGGAGGGGGCAAAATCTTGACTGATTCCAGCCGGTGGTTGAGCTCAATTGGCTGATTACTCGCGAGCGGACCGACAAGATCCCCATGCAAGGCAAGACCCGCCATGCCGGTTCCATGGCCAGCGCCGTGTTCGTGATCATCCCCGCCCCAGGCTGTGTCGATCGCCATCAGATCTTCTTGCGACAGAGCGGGTTCTATCAGGGGATGCGCTCGATTAACCCCAGTGTCGAGCAGGCAGACCGCGGGCGCGTCATTGCCGGGCCAGGTCACACGCTCTGCGAGATCATCGATGAATGCCGGAACGTCGTCCTTCAGGTCCCGGGTAAATACCAGCGGGCTATCGCTCGCGCGACGCAGCTCCGAAATGCCTGCAGTTGCAAACAGTAACATCTCGATTGATGCGCGCCGTCCGTATGCCGGGATCACCGTCGTCTCTGGAAAGCGCAGAAAGGTGTCGGGGTTGCCGACGTGCAGCCCCAACACCGCAGCGCTGCCCAGTACTCTGTCGATACGATCGTTGAAGCACCAGAGCGCCCACCACATCTGCGCCAGGGGATCTTCCGGCAATGCCTCGGGAGCATCGCGCCAGAAACTTTGCAGGCGTGCAGCACGAATATGTTCGATCGGTTCAACCCGGGTCTTCTTGGGCGGCGATCCCTTTTCGCTCAGTTCCCCGTTTGTGTAGTCCTCAAAGACTTGGGAAAAGGCATCGCGCATGTCATCCGGGACAAACAGGGCAATGCGGCGTACGCCGTTCTCGTCGACGATTTCGGCCGCTTGCCGTGTGCCTTCGCTTTTCCTTTCAAGGTTGGTGGCGCCGGTGCCCCGATTGAGTTCAACCTCAATGAAAACGCCGCCAGTAGGCTCAAGGTCCGCTGGCTGTTCGGGCAGGCCGCGCTGTCCGGCCTCAGCCTCGGCAAAGGCATTGCCAATTTCAGCGATGAGGCGGAGACCGTGATCCGCACGAACTCTGTTTAGCGCGCGCTGCCGTGCGTTGCTGCCCGGCGACTTGAAGGTACGTCGCTGGGCAAGCGGAGTGATATCGATGTGCGGTCGGTTGTGTTCGCTCACAGGGCTCAGAGCTTCACCGCAAACGCCGTTCGCATGGCCTGGCGCTCAGTGAGCTTGGCGACGACCTCCTGGGTAGTCGTCTGATTCCTCTGCGCAAGGATCGCGGTCTTGACGACTTCATCTGCGGCTCGCGCAACTTCGGCCTGGCTAAGCCCGCGCGCCGCCTGCTCGATCGCGGCCCATCCTGCGCGCTGCAATTTGAGGGGTTTGAGGTTGGCCTTGATCACCGCGCGAATCTGCGCTGCGGTCGGCATCTCAAATTCGAGCACGTCGTCGAACCTGCGCAGGAGCGCCCGGTCCAGAAGCTCCGGATGGTTGGTCGCTGCGATGATCGGGCTATCGGTCGATGTCTTTTCCTCCATGAACTGGAGGAAGCTGTTGAGGACGCGCCGCATTTCAGCGACGTCGTTGGTCGCGGTACGATGACCGCCGACGGCGTCGAATTCATCGAACAAATAGACCCCGCGCCGACGCCGGGTCTCATCGAAAACCAAACGCAGTTTTGCTGCGGTCTCACCCATATAACGGGTGATCAGTGTTTCAAGCCGAATGATGAAGAGCGGAAGCTTCAGCTCACCTGCGATCGCCTCGGCCGTCATGGTCTTGCCGGATCCCGGGGGGCCGACGAACAGCAGGCTTCTTGACGGAACCTTGCCATGTTCGCGCAGCCAATCGCGTTTGCGCTGCTGCAAGAGCATCCCATTGAGCCGCTCGGACACCGACTTGCTCAGAATAACGTCCTGAAGATCAACCACAGGATCGCGATAATCGAGCAGTCCTTCGAGATCGCCGCGTGGGGCAGCAAAAGACACAGGAATAGATGCCTTGACCCCGCCCGCGCCGCGCGCGGCATCAACTGCGGAACGCAGTTCATTCGCGGTGTCACGATGCCCTTGACGGGCTTCCGATGCGGCAACTTGCAAGGCAATGGAATAGAATTGCGCGTCGTCACCTTCGGCACGACTGCGTAACATCGCCAGTATCTGCTTGGCGTTTGACATCTATTCTACTTTCCAGCCCCTCGCGTCGCAAACCTGTGACGCAAACAGCGATACGTTATGCTTCCAGAAATTTGAAGCGCGATTGTTGTCCCCGGGGCCATCCGACCGCATGGGCCGGGCTCACGCCGCAGCATTACGAACGCCCTTGGTTGCCGCCCCCTTCTTGCCGGTCGGCGCGAGACGGCCGCCAGCGCCCTCACGCGAGGCAGGCCTACGCAGATTACGGAGGGTTTCCAGCTCCTCTGGATGACGGTCCAGAATTTCGATCAATCCGACAGCGGCCTCGCTCGGCGGTGTCGTACCGCTCTCGTACTTCTGAAAAGCGCGACGTCCGCCACCGATAATCCGGCCCGCCTCTTCTTGGGTGAGGCCAAGCTTCTTTCGCACTGCCTTGACGCGCGCGGCATAGGCCGCGCGCAGCTCAAGATAAGCCCGATCCAGAGCTTGAAGTTCGGCCCCCGAATGAATGGAATCACCATCGTCTTCAGGATACCAGCCCGGCACCTCGACCTCGCGCGACATCGACCCAACGCTGACCGTTTGCACACGGGCGTCGCGGCGGAGGACCTGACCGGTCTCGGGATGAATTCGTGTCTGCGT
>JBBRVR010000136.1:0-4713 GCA_038246695.1 Sphingomonadales bacterium | reverse complement strand
GTCGCTCTGAAAACTGGAAAACGGATCGTCTCTCACCATGACCTCCTGTCACCGGACTTCTCCAGGGCCGAGGCCGCCCGGTAAGTCGTGGCCCCCTCCCAATGCAGCGCGATCAGCATCACGCCAACCGGCAAACCTCGCAGCAAGCCACGCGGCACACTCAAGGCCGGCTGCCCCCCGGCATTGAACGGCGCCGTATCGGCCACCATCTCGAACGCCCGTTGAATCACGTCGGACGCCGGCGCCCTGGGCGCCGGGATCGGTTGCGCCGTCATCGGGGCTGCGGCATGCTGTGCCACCAGATGCGCGCCTGGGCGCACAGGCCATCGGAAAAGTTCGCTTGAAGTACCCCATCGAGCACCATCCTGGGCAACGGATCGCCAGGCGCGCGCGCCGGCAGACCGGTGCCGGTGGACTTGGCCCAGATCGCGAAGAGTTCTTCCGATGCGACCTGGTAATCGACATGCCAGTGCGCGATGCCCGAGGCGGGCGCGCTTGCCAGAACTTCAAACTTGAGCGCCACGTCTTCTTGCAGCTGTACCCGCTTCCAGTATTCGGCCAGTTGCGCATGGCCGGTCTGGATCTGAAACGGCGTGTTGTGGTACCTCCCATCGGGATGGAAAAGCGCCGCAAACATCGACGGATCGCGCGCTTCCCATGCTGCCTGGTAGCCCTGCATGAACTTCTGGATATCCATGTTCAGTCCCACTTAAATTTTTTTGCCCTGCGGCACTGAATGCAATCGCTCCAAGCTGCCAAGCGCCATCGCGACACCTGTCTGACGGCCAATCTGGCGAAACAGGCCAAGACTTTGCTCGTACATCTCTCGGGCGCGTGCAAAGTCTTGCTCGTGGGACGCAAGCTCGCCGAGCGCGATGAATGCATTGGCAGTCTGCTCTCGCGCACCCAGTCCCTGCGCTATTTCCAAACTTTCCTCAAGATAGGATCGTGCCGCGATATGGTCGCCCTGTTGAGACAGGATCCGCCCGAGACTGAGAAGCACGATAGTAAGACGTGCCCTGTCTCCGAGCTGGTGGTATATCGTCAAACCTGCTTTCATATGGGCTTTCCCGGTTTCAGGATCGCCCTGCTGGCAAATAACTCCACCCAAATTGCATCTCACAGCCGCCAAAATTGAGTTGTTTCCAATGTCCCGCAGGACTTGCAAGTCTTCCTCAAATAGTCGACGTGCAGCTGTAGGGTCACCCTCGACCTCGGCGGCCTGTCCCAGGGTGCAGAGCGCCAAGCCCGTGATCCACTGGTTATTAATCTCTCTGCCCCGTAAGAGACCCTCTTCTGCCAAGGAGCGCGCGCGGGCGAAGTCCTGATATAGCTTTATATATCCGAAGAAAGTGACCAATACAGCCAGCAGTGGCTTGCCCGGCTCACCAAGCTCGCGCGCAAGCGAAAGGCTTTCCTCAAGATACGCGTTCTCGGTTGTCTGATCATCTCGACACCAGGCTAGCACGCTGGCAGCCAGGAGCGCTTTACTCCGCACCGCCTTATCCTGCGTCGGCGTAGGGCGTGATAACAAACCAGCCGCTCGCTCAAAAGCTTCGGTCCAATGACCGCGTCTAAACCAAAATTGCCACAGCGCGCCGACAATGCGCAACCCAGCGTCCACGAATTCGTCCTTTTGCGACCATTCGAGCGCCGTGCGCAAGTTCTCAAGTTCCGCCTGCGCACGATTCAAGAACGTCGCCTGCTCTGCCCCATAAAACTGCATCTCCGCCGCTTCGGAGAACTGAACGAAATATTGCAGTTGGCGCGTCCGCATACGATCGCCTTCGTCCGAATCGAACAGCTTCTCCCGCGCGTACTGGCGGATCGTCTCGAGCATGCGATAGCGCGGCGCTTGATTCTCATCCGACTCATCGAGGATGACCAGTGACTTGTCAACCAAGTGAATCAGTCGATCAAGAATTTCGAACTTGGGAATATTTTCATCGCTGCAAATTTCTTCTGCGGCTTGAAGAGTCCATCCGCCAGCAAAGACCGACAAGCGATGCAGCAACAACCGCTCTTGCGCATTGAGCAAGTTGTAGCTCCAGTCGACCAGTGCCCTCAGGGTCTGCTGACGCGCCAAGGCGGTGCGACTCCCTCCCGTCAGAAGACGAAAACGATCATCCAGTCTCTGCGCGATATCTTCGATTGATAATGTCTTGACGCGCGCGGCTGCCAATTCGATTGCCAATGGAATGCCATCGAGTCGCCGACAGATTTTGGCAACCGCAAAAGCGTTGGCATCGATCAGTGCGAACCCGGGTTGGACCGCCACCGCGCGCTCAACAAACAAACGAACCGACTCATTCTGCAAAGTTTCTGCGGTGACCGGGACGTGCGTATCGGGGACCTGCAGACATGGAACTGCGAAGATCTGTTCGCCCGCGATCCCAAGTGCCTCGCGGCTACTGGCAAGCAATTTGATTTGGGGCGCGACACGCAAGACCGCATCGGCAAGCTTGGCGCAAGCTTCAATCAGATGCTCGCAGTTGTCGAGAATGATCAGAACGTTCTTGTTCCTCAGAAAATCTTTCAGCGTTTCCAGAGAGGGGCGACCTGATTCGTCGCGTAAACCCAGAGCGGATCCGAGCACGCGCGGCACAATTTCCGGGTCCGATAGTGGTGCTAGCTCAATGAGCCAGACGCCATCTGAAAAATTCACCAGTTCATCCGCTGCGACTTGAAGCGACAGTCGCGTCTTGCCACAGCCGCCTGCACCTGTCAGTGTGACAAGTCGCGCGCGCGCGAGCAACTGTTTCACTGCGTCAATCTCTTTTTCGCGGCCGACGAACGAGGTAAGTTGAGCAGGCAGATTGTTCGGCCGCGTAGCAAGTGTTTTGAGGGGAGGAAAATCGGACGGGAGATCTGGCGCGACGAGTTGAAAAATGTGCTCGGGGCGAATCAGATCTTTAAGCCGCTGTTCGCCGAGATCGCGCAAGGTGATGCCTGCAGGAAGTTTGTCGCGCACCAATTGAGCCGAGGTGTTCGAGAGAAGAATTTGTTCGCCATAAGCGATAGCCGTCACGCGCTGGGTGCGCGCCATCGTGGAATAGCCCGCGTAGCCACCCGCGACCGGATCAATCGCTCCAGCTTGCGCTTCTCCAGTGTTTATTCCCATTCGCACCTTTATTGGCGCTGGTGCCCAGGGTTCTTGATGGAGCATGCGTTGCGCCGCCAACGCGGCATTGAGCGCATCGGTTGCAGTATGGAATGCGGCGCAGAATGCATCGCCGATAATTTGAAAGACGTAGCCGTCGTGTGATTCGATGGCCTGATGCAGTATGGAGTGATGCCGCGCAAGTAGCGCGGGCAACGCGTGGGGATGTTGTTGCGCGAGTTTTGTGCTGCCTTCGATGTCAGTGAAGAGAAAAGCGACTGTCCCTGATGGATGATTGTTTGCCATGTCAACCCACTTTCGTCCTCCAGCAACATTCACAATCAACGGCGCGCACTGCTGCGAGAAAGCGCGGGTCAAATCAGTTTGCGCATTCTCGATCATCGGTGAAATTGGTTGCGCCCCTCATAACATATTTCCGATCAGGCGAGCTTCGCCTGTGCTGCGCAACCTGGTCACGCGTACGCCCCAGATCGAGACCGGCAGGTCACCTTCATCACGGCGATCGCCAATGCGAGATACGTCGACCGCAGTCACATCCGCCGGACAATCAACCTGACGACCCTGGCACCGGATATTCAGGCGGCGATCCCGCACGAGATCCTCCCGGACACTTTGTCTCTGTTCGACCGAACGAGTGAGACGCCGTTGTCGTGGAACGCGCAGACGGGATGGGTTGAAAGACAGGGCCACGACGGCCGATTGCAGCTCGCATGACTTGGCAACTGCAGTACTTTGCCGGTATTGGACTTGCCAATCCGTGCGGACCCAATGCTGCGTTGCTGTCATTGGCCCTGGCTGCCTGGATTGCCAATAGATTTGCCCGCGCGGTATTTCGTTGCCAGCGGACTTTAGGCGTATTTAAGGAGCAGAATCAACCCCTCCTAATACGTACCTGGAGCCATGACATGGATGCATATGGAGATCGGCGCGATGCGTTCCGCCGCTTGCACGCCGCTGATTGCTTCGTGATGCCAAACCCGTGGGATGCAGGGAGCGCTCGGGCTCTTGAGCAGATGGGATTCAAGGCTCTGGCGACGACCAGCTCCGGCTTCGCGTGGACGATCGGTCGCCCGGACAATGGAATCACGCTCGATGAGGCGCTCGAGCATCTCCGTCGCATCGTGGCCGCCGTGGCGCTGCCGGTGAATGCAGATTTCGAGGGCGGCTTCGCGATTGATCCGGAACAGGTCGCCGCGAACGTGAAGCTCGCCGTGGCCACCGGAATTGCCGGACTCTCGATCGAAGATTCCACGGGCGACGCGGCCCATCCTCTCCATGACTTCGATCTGGCCGTGGCGCGTATCAGGGCAGCGCGTCGGGCGATCGACGAGAGCGGCACAGGCGTGGTGCTCACCGGCCGATCCGAGGGTTTCGTGTGCGGGCGTCCCGATATCGACGAAACGATCCGCAGGCTGATTGCCTATTCAGAGGCCGGGGCGGACTGCCTCTACGCGCCGCGGATTGACAACGCCGAGCAAATCGCCGCAGTGATCGCCGCGGTGTCGCCCAAACCGGTGAACCTGCTGATAAACGCACCATTCATGACGGTCGCCGAGGCGGCTGATCTGGGAGTGCGCCGGGTCAGCGTGGGC
>JBBRVR010000135.1:0-4728 GCA_038246695.1 Sphingomonadales bacterium | reverse complement strand
GGGTTTCTGCGGGTTTTATAGATTATCTGGGAGAACAAGAGAAGAACAAATGGTGCCCAGAAGAGGACTCGAACCTCCACGCCCTTGCGAGCGCCAGCACCTGAAGCTGGTGCGTCTACCAATTCCGCCATCTGGGCACGGGTGGTGAGCGCAAGATCGCAAAAATTCACCGGGTAGGCGGCGGCCATTAGCGAGCGGAGCGGGGGGCTGTCAACGGCTGTGATCAAATGCAATCGATGTTGCGTGCAGCAACCCTTGCCTGAGGGCGCGCATTGACGCATGGGTTCGGCCACAAGACCTCTGCAATTTCCGTGCTGCGAAAGGGACACGCAACTCATGACCCCCCCATTCCCAGTTACCGCCTCACCACTCAATGGTCGCCTCGTCACCGTATTCGGGGGAAGCGGATACATCGGCAATTATGTCGCACAAAGTCTGCTGGGCCGCGGTGCACGCCTGCGGATCGCCAGCCGTCATCCCGAAAAGAGCCATTCGCTCAAACCGCTTGCAAATCTGGGCCAGTTGCAATTTGCGCGGGTCGATATCCTAAATGAAGAAAGCGTCGCCGCCGCATTGCAGGGGGCGGACTACGTCGTCAATCTGGTCGGATCGTTTGCGGGCGATCTGGAACGGCTGATGGGTGAGGCGCCTGGGACTATGGCGCAGATTGCCGCACAAAATGGCACGGTCAGCTTTGTGCACATGAGTGCGATCGGCGCCGATGCGCAATCAAGCGCACCCTATGCCAGGGGCAAGGCGCTGGGCGAACAAAAGGTGATGGAAGCGTTCCCCAATGCCACGGTCCTGCGTCCCTCGATCGTGTTTGGCAAGGACGACAATTTCCTCAACCTGTTCGGGAAGATGATCGAGATGGCGCCCGCGCTGCCGGTGTTCGGCCCCGATGTGAAGCTGCAACTGGTTTATGTCGACGATGTGGCCGAAGCGGTGGCCGTGGCGCTCGAAAACCCTGAGCGGCATGGCGGACATATCTATGAACTGGGCGGGCCAGAGCAGCTCACCATGATGCAGATCAATGAGCGTATTGCCGCAGCGCAAGGGCGTAGGCGGCGCTTTATCGCGATGCCCGATGGGCTTTCGGCGCTGTTTGCCGCGCTGCCTTTGACGCCGATGAGCAAGGATCAGTGGACCTTGCTGAAGCCGGGCAGCACTGTTTCAGGCGACACGCGCACTTTTGCTGATCTCGGCATCGAGCCAAAGCCGCTTGGCCTGTTCCTCGACAAATGGATGACGCGGTATCGAAAGTTTGGCCGCTTTGGCCTCAGCAATGAGCGCAACAAGGAGCGCGAGGCACACGGGGTCGCGCCCGTGCCGACCGGAGTCGGCGCGGAGCAGCCCACTCCACCCGACTGATCAGCCCAAGACCGATCAGTCGAGCGCGCCGGAATACAGCGTCAGCAGATCCACATAGGCCTTTTGCGCGGCGGCTTCGGCATAGGCGGGGCTATCCGAAACGGTCCAGCCGTGATCGCCGGCATACACTTCAACCTTCGCCTTGCGGCCTGCCTTGTCAGCGGCGGCGGCGATGGTGGTCTTGTCTCCGGGTGCCTCGGCATCGTCATCGCGCGCAATTGCGATGAGAAAGGATGACTGCGTCTGGCCCAGCATCTGGTGCGGGCTATTGGCGGAGTCCTCGCGCACCAGACCACCCCCGTGGAAGCTGGCGGCTGCGCTGATGCGAGCCGGTACTGCGGCGGCGCTCCACACTGTGAACGGTCCGCCCATGCAATACCCTTGTGTGCCGATCCCGCGAGCGGTGTCGACTGCGGCCTGCTGGTCAAGCCATGCCACGGTGGCGCGCGCATCGCGACCGATGGCATCGGCGTCGAGCTTTGCGCGCCACGGCTTTACCTTCGCAAAGCCGCCATTGGCAGCGAAGCTCGCAAAGTCGGCGAACTGTTCGCCTGCGACGTCGCGGTAATACGGGTTCATGACCAGCACGGCGTAACCCTCGCCAGCGAGGCGGCGGGCCATGTTGCGCTTGGATTCGCGCAGCGAGGCAATGTCGGGCCAGAAGATGACGGCGGGATGCTCGCCTTGCACAGGGTGGACGAAGAATGCATCCATCGTGCCGTCTGCGGTATCAAAAGTGACCGTGTTTTCGGTGAGGTCAAGCCCGCCCGTTTGTGAAGCTTTGCTGGTCGCAGCCGTGGGCGCGCACGCAGTCAGTACCGCTGCGCCGGAGAGCGCAGTGAACTGACGACGCGAAATCGTGTCACGCGCCCATCGGGTAAGTTTTGCCTCATCGCACATGGTCGGTTTTCCTTTCGCAAATGAATTTCGCACTGTCTTATGCGCGCACGGCTGTGCTGGCCAGCCCGCCTTTAGTGCGAGAAGACGCGGCGCCTGAGCGTTGCATCTGCCGGCGGCTTTGCAGCCAGAAACTCAAGGTTTGCGAGGCCTTGGTGGCCAACAGTCCGGCAATCAGCCCCACAGGCAGCCTGATGGGGCAGAGGGCCGAGGCAGCGAGGGCGCGCCGCTTTGGTTCAAGCTCCCTCAGCGCGCGCTCAGCGCGGCCTCGCACTGCGTCATCAATCCGGCGATGATGTCCGCCACCGGCTCCTCGGACTTGACCATGCCGACCGACTGGCCCGCCATCAGCGATCCGTTTTCGACATCGCCGTCGATCACCGCGCGCCGCAGAGCGCCCGCCCAGTAATGCTCGATCTGCAATTGCGCCTCGTCCATGGCGATTTCCTCGCGATCGAGCACGTCGGCAACCTCGCGTTGCTTTTGGGTGAACTCCTCTGTGCCCTTGTTCTTGAGTGCACGCACCGGGATGACCCGCAAACGTGGATCGACCTGCACGCTGGCAATTGCATCGCGGGCTGAGGCGCGGAAAAATGCCTTCTTGAAATTGGGATGGGCGATGCTCTCGGTTGCGCAGGCAAAGCGCGTACCCAATTGCACCCCGCAAGCGCCCATTTCGAGGTAGCCGGCTATTGCCTCGCCCCGGCCAATGCCTCCAGCAACGAAGATGAGGTGGTCCGCACTCAATTCCGGCAGCATTTCCTGCGCAAGCACGCTGGTTGATACCGGGCCAATGTGGCCGCCTGCCTCCATCCCCTCGATTACCAGCGCGTCCGCGCCGGATCGCAGCAGTTTTTTGGCGAGAGCCAGTGTCGGGGCAAAGCATATCACCTTTGCGCCGGCGCTGTCTGCGCCCTTGATCGCCTCCACGCTTCCTTTTGGCGGGATGCCGCCCGCCAGCACGACATGGCTGACGGCGTGCTTACGGCACACCTCGATCAGATCGAACAATTGCGGGTGCATGGTGATGAGGTTCACGCCGAACGGATTGTCCGTAAGTGCGCGGGTCGCGGCGATTTCGGTGTCGAGCAGTTCAGGCGTCATCGCACCGCAGGCTATCACTCCGAAACCGCCCGCATTCGACATCGCCGAGACGAGGTTGCGTTCTGAAACCCAGCTCATCGCGCCGCACAAAATTGCGGTTTCGCAGCCGAGAAAATCGATGCCGCGCCGCATCATTGCGCTCGATCGGGTGAAAGTGGTCATCAATACATTCCCTTCAGCACAGGCGATTAACGGGCGATGTCGCGCAATGCGAGGGGTTTTCATGGTGTTGATCGATTGCGGCCTGACACATCAGGCGCAGCGAACGCGCAATTTGAGAGATCAGGGGAGAGGTCGGCTGCCGTCAGGGCACTGCTGGCCCAACAACGCCAGAATGCCCTGCCCGGCGGTTGCGTCGCGCGCTGTCACCGTGACCTGCGCCCTTGCCAATAGCTCGCAATCGTAACGCACCCCATTCGCGCTGGTCGCCGTTACAATCGCGCTGAAAGCAGCAGGCGGCATCACGCGCGGGGCGCGACGCAGGAAATAGTTACGCCAGCGCTCGCCACCGCCGACAATTGTGATCATGGTCTGTTGCCCCTCGCCATTGGCATCGCCCAGCACGACTGGGCCGAACTCTTCCAACAATGTATCCGGCGTTGCGTCACGCAGGAACAGCGCGGCATAGCGTCGCGCAGCTTCGGACTGATCACCTGCCTCCACAGCAATCCTCAGCATGGCTTCTTGGGCAATCGGTTCGCGCCAGCCGCGCTGGGCGGCAAATTGGATTGCCAGCGCACTCGCTTCGGCCTGCTGCGCCCTCGCGCGAGCGATTGCGAGCAGCGTCAAATGCTCTGCCGGGATCGGTCGGCGTCGCACCAGACGTTCGGCTTCGGAGATGGCTTTGGCCAGATTGTCACCAGCCAGTGCCGCGCTTACCATCTGGTTTTGCGAGCCACTGCGCACCGGTTCGGGAACGATCTGCGCAAGGCCGGGCGAGGAGGCGGCCTGGCGGTCAAGCTGCACTGCGACGGTGACAGCTCCAATGGCGAGAATGCAAGCTATCCAGAAAAGCCGCGCGATCATCGCGAGTTACTCCTCTGCTCAGCGGCTCCACGGGCAAGCAACAGGAGCGCGAAGCCCGTCAGGGCAAGCACAGTCTGGTTCCGAAGCGGATAGTCAGTAATTGATTGCAACGCGACCGTCAGAAGAAACGCGCCGCTGCCCCAGGCGACCCAGCGAAATTGCGTGCGACGAGCCTGCCAGCTCAACGATCCGATCAACACAAGCCATAACACGACCAGCGCCAATCCGGGCAGGCCAGCTTCGATGGTAATCTCTAGGAAATCGTTATGCGCGCGCCCGGCGCGGCGCACGGTCAGATTTTCAAGCGATTCATCGACCTGAAAAACTTCG
>JBBRVR010000134.1:0-4767 GCA_038246695.1 Sphingomonadales bacterium | reverse complement strand
CCCGGTAGTTCGACCAGCAAACTCCGCAGCGCGGACAAGAAATCCGACGACAAGCCCGGCAAGAAAAAGCGCCAGGCCGAAGCGGCCACTCCCGGCTTCAGCCTCTAAGCTGCAAACCCTACGAAAGGTGATGACGATGCAAAGCGCAACGAAAAGCAATTTCAGACGGGTGGGCACTCTTGCCCTAGCCGCGACGTTCGGCCTTGGCCTGGCGGGCTGCGGCGGGATGCCAACCAACAATACTCTCTACAGCGTCAAGCAGCCGCTGGTCGAGCGTGAGAATTTCACGCTTGATGTAGCGACCAGTTCCGGGGGCCTTGCGGTTTCGGAACAGGCGCGCCTCAATGACTGGTTCCAGACGATGGACCTGCGTTATGGTGATCGCGTTGCGGTAGAAGACCCCGGCTCGAACCCGGCGGTTGCCAACGCGGTTAGCGATCTGGCGGCACGATATGGCATGATCATCAGTGAAACCGCGCCGACCACTGCGGGCTTTCTGCAGCCGGGACAGGCACGGGTCGTGATCACCCGGACAAGTGCCGAAGTTCCGGGCTGCCCTGACTGGTCAGAAAGTTCGGACATGAACTACACTAACGGGACCAGCGCCAATTTCGGATGCGCGAACAACGCCAATCTTGCCGCGATGGTTGCCGATCCCGAAGACCTTTTGCAGGGCAAGACCAGCCCTTCAGAAACCACTGTCTCAACCGCAACCAAGGCGATCGAGGCTTATCGCAAGGCTCCGCCAACCGGTGCGGCCGGCCTGCGCGAAGCCAACACTGGGGGGAATTGATCGATGAACGCTCCATGGAAATCCGGCCTGCCCGGCAATCGCGATCCGTTCGCAGCCTATATCTGTGATGACAACGCGCTGGACGTTCTGCGCCCGGTTATCATCGAAATGGGCTGGCAACCGGAAAAGTGCAACAAGGGTGGCCTGCGCAATGCGATCCAGTCGCTTTCAGTCAGCGCCAGCCCGGCGATCCTGTTCGTCGACCTTTCGGAAAGCGGCGATCCGCTGAACGATATCAACGCACTGGCAGAAGTGTGCGAGCCCGGAACGGTCGTGATCGCGATCGGCCAGGTCAACGATGTGCGCCTCTATCGCGACCTGCTGTCCAGCGGGATCCACGATTACCTCCTCAAGCCGCTTTCGGCGCAGCAGGTGCACGATGCGATCAATCAGGCGCTGGCGATATTCACTTCTCCCAAGGGGGGCGATGATGGTGCGGTGAAGCGCCACATCTCGACCGCTGTGGTCGGCACCCGCGGCGGAGTTGGCGCCTCGACGCTGGCGACCTCGCTCGCTTGGCTGTTCAGCCAGGAGCACAGCTCCCCCACGGCACTGCTCGATCTTGATGTCCACTTCGGCACTGGCGCACTCGCGCTGGATCTGGAGCCGGGCCGCGGTCTGACCGACGCGATCGACAATCCGAGCCGGATCGACGGGCTGTTCATCGAACGCGCGATGATCCGTGCCAATGATAACCTTTCGATCCTGTCGGCCGAAGCACCGATCAACCAGCCGCTGATGACCGATGGGTCCGCGTTCGTGCAACTGGAAGAGGAATTCCGTCAGGCGTTCGAAATGACCGTCATCGACATGCCGCGCAACATGCTGATCAACTTCCCCCAATTGCTGGCAGATGTTAATCTGGTGCTGCTGGCAAGCGAGCTGACGTTGGCTTCGGCGCGCGATACGATCCGCATCCTTTCGTGGCTCAAGACCAATGCGCCCCACGCGCATCCGATGATTGTCGCGAACAAGGTGCAGCCCGGCATGGCCGAGATCAGCAAAGGCGATTTCGAAGCCTCGATCGAACGCAAGATCGACTTCATGGTGCCTTATGATGTGAAGGCGGCCTCGAACGCTGCCAAGCTGGGGCAGGTGTTTGTCGATGCAAACCGTTCGAGCAAGGCGACGGCCGTAATCAAGCAGATCGCCGACCGCGTCCTTGGTGCTACCGAAGAGGATCTCGAAAACTCGATCGGAGAGAAGAAGTCGCTGCTTGGCGGGTTCGATCTGAAATCGCTGCTGGCGAAGAAGGACAAAACCAAGGAAGCCCAGCCGGCTGAATAAACGGCGATTACGGCCGGGGGTGGAGCGATGCGATCCATCCCGACCCCCGGCGATCTTTCCGCTCAATCATTTCGCGCGCCACTCAATTGCGCGCGCCACGCAAAGGAAAAGGCAGGACACGCATTATGGACATTTTCCAGACCCTGCTGATCACGCTGGTGATCTTTGGTATCTTGGTCGGCGCCTTTTTTCTTTTCGAAGATACTGGTCTCGCCAAGTCGCAAAAGCGCCGCTTGCAAGCGCTGCGCTACCGCCATTCAGACAACCTTGATGCCAAGGTTGAATCGCAGTTCAAAAAGGCGCTCGCGGCGCGCAAGCCAAAGGCTTACAAAGTCAAAGGCTCAGGCTCGCGAATAGAGGCGCTCGAAATGCGCCTCGACCGGACGGGCAAACGCATAACCGTGGCCCAGTATTTCTACAGCTCACTCGGCATTGCGCTGGTTCTTGCCGTGCTGATCTTTATCCAATCCGGCGCGCCATTGTTGGCGGTGGGTGTCGGCCTACTGATGGGCGCGGGTATCCCGCACTTCGTGATCAACTTCCTCATCAAAAAGCGTACGGCCCAATTCAACAGCAAATTCCCCGACGGGATCGAGTTGCTGGTGCGCGGCCTGCGGTCCGGCCTCCCCGTCACCGAGACGCTGGGCGTGGTCGCCACTGAAGTCCCCGGCCCGGTCGGCCGTGAGTTCAAAGGCATCACTGAACGCATCAAGATCGGCAAGACAATGGAGGATGCGCTTCAGGACACTGCCGACCGGATTGGCATTCCCGAATTCAACTTCTTCTGCATTACTCTGGCGATCCAGCGCGAAACCGGTGGTAACCTTGCAGAAACACTGTCGAACCTCGCAGATGTGCTGCGCAAACGCGCGCAGATGAAGCTGAAGATCAAAGCGATGAGCTCGGAATCGAAAGCGTCGGCCTATATCGTGGGATCGCTCCCATTCATCGTGTTCACAATGGTCTACTGGGTCAGCCCGGAATATCTCGGGGGATTCTTTACCGAGGACCGTCTGATCGTGGCCGGGCTTGGCGGCCTGACCTGGATGAGCATCGGGGTCTTTATCATGGCCAAGATGGTCAGCTTTGAAATCTGATAGGGGCACGCAGGCATGAATATCGAACAACCCACTGGCCCCAATCTGCTCGGCTTTGATGTCATTTTTGTCGGCACTATGCTGGCTGGCCTCGCCGCCTTTGCTGTGCTGTTTGCGATATACACCGCAGTCACGATCCGGGATCCGATGGCCAAGCGCGTCAAGGCGCTCAATTCCCGGCGTGAGGAATTGAAAGCAGGCATCGTCACATCAGGGGCCAAGAAACGCACCAGCCTGGCGCGCAAGTCCGAAGCGACGAGCAAGGTCAAGGACACGCTCGGCAGGTTCAACGTGCTCCAACAGAGCCAGTTGGTGGCGGTACAGCAAAAGCTCGCCTATGCCGGATATCGCAACAAGGAATTGGCGGTTTTCATCATCGGTCTGCGCGCGATCCTTCCGGTCGTCCTGGGCATCCTGGGTTTCCTCGTTATCTATGTCATCGAATATTGGCCCGACTGGGGACCGATGACGCGGCTGGGCGCATTCAGCGTGACCGTGTTTCTCGGCTACAAAGGTCCAGAGCTCTTTCTGTCGAACAAGGCGAAAAAGAGGACCAAAGAGATCCAGAAGGGTCTTCCCGACGCGCTCGATCTGCTGGTTATCTGCGCAGAGGCAGGCCTGACTGTCGACGCCGCGTTCAATCGCGTGGCAAAAGAGTTGGGACGCGCTTATCCCGAGCTGGGGGACGAATTCGCCCTCACCGCGATCGAGCTGTCCTTCCTCAATGAACGCAGGATGGCATTTGATAACTTTGCCTATCGCGTAAACCTCGAAGCGGTGAAGGGCGTGGTCACCACTATGGTCCAGACCGAGCGTTACGGGACGCCGCTCGCCAGTGCGCTGCGCGTGCTGTCGGCCGAATTCCGAAACGAGCGCATGATGCGTGCCGAAGAGAAAGCCGCGCGTCTGCCGGCGATCATGACCATCCCGCTGATCCTGTTCATCTTGCCGGTGCTGTTCATCGTGATCCTTGGCCCGGCGTCCTGTGCGATCAGCGATGCGCTGGTTAAGTAGTAACCGACCAAACCATTCGGTTCCAAACTAAGGCAAAGGCCCGCTCGGATTGGATCCTTGCGGGCCTTTGCTCTTGCGGCGGCCGATGCCTCACGCCCGCGCGTTTGCCAGCGTCCCGGCCCGCGCGCGCAGGTGGTCCAGCATGGCCTGCAGGCGTTTGCGATCAGGCTCCCCCAGTCCCGCAAACAGTTCGGCCTCGGTCTCCAGCGCCAGCGGCATCACCTCTTCGTGGATTGCCCGCCCCTCGGCCGTCAGCACGAGTAGGTGCGAGCGGCCATCGGCGGTATTGGGCGCGCGCGCCAGCAGGCCGCGTTCCTCCAACACCTTGCACGCGCGATTCACGGCAACCTTGTCCATGAGGGTCGCTTCGGTCAGTGCGCGCTGCGTCAGCGCCTGATTGCCCGCGGTCTGGCGATCTGCCAGATCGCCCAGCACCGCTATCACCCGCCATTCGGGGATCTTGAGCCCGAACCGCTTGCGATATCGCTCCGCGATCAGCGCGCTCACCGCGTTGGACGCGATCGAAAGCTGATACGGCAGGAAGTCTGCGAGACGCCCATTCGCAGCTGGCCCATT
>JBBRVR010000133.1:0-4775 GCA_038246695.1 Sphingomonadales bacterium | reverse complement strand
GTTGTAGGCTGGGCTTCGATAGCAGGAGAGGATGCGCACCGGCGCACCAAGGCGCTCTCGAATCTCTTCGAGCATTCGCGCAGTCTTGCCGATGTTGTCCCAAAGTGCCTCCGGGGGCAGCGCGTTCTTGCCTGCGCAACTGCCACCGGGGGCATTGCTGGTGCCGGGAAAAAGAAATTCCGCCGGCGAGAAATGCCGCAACCTGAGGCCGCGAATAATGGCCTCGTAACGCGCCATGTCGAAGCCCGCACTTTCCAACCCGCTGAACACCGAAGCGAGCACGCTGGTATCGGCTTCAAGGTTGCGCCCAAGATCAGAGAAGTTGAAGCCTCGACCGGGATCGACGTTGGCAAACTCATGACGGTCGTCCTCTGCTTCGCCAATCTCCGGCACGTCGTCCCGCGCCAGAATTCCGGCAATTTGCCGGGCGATATCATGATCGTCACGAGAGCCGTACTGATCAGACTCGAATGGTAGCGCATGCCCACCCTGCCAGGAAGGGAGCGCAGCCTCGGCCAGACCGAGATAGACCGGAACGCTCTGGCCAGCCTCGAACGCGCCGAGTTCGATCGCGTCCCCAATCTCTGCAGAATCCGACTCAACCTCGAAGCTCTCGACACCAACGCCCAGATATGCCTTGATCCCGCCTGCCAAGGCTCGGGCGATACGGTCGCGATAGGTAGTTGTCTTCGGCTTCTGTTCTTCATCCACCCGGTCAAGGAAGCTGACCTCATGCAACACTACGGCCGTCTTTGCCGAATGCTGCGCGGCGTTAATTACCCCAAAGCTGCCCTTTTTGATGCCACCCGGATGGCCCTTGTTCCGGTCCCTGAGACCCAGTTCAGCCACTACCGCCCGTTGAACTGCAAGACACAACCGGCGCGAGGCATCGGAATGTGTCGGATGCACGAAGGTCTCGGTGCCTTGGGCGTTATGGCCCGTCGAAGCATTGAAATGAATCGAAACGAACACCGCGGCATCCGTTTGTTGTGCCACGGAGGCGCGGCTTGCGAGCGAAAGGTTCACGTCACTCTCACGCGTCAAGAGCACACGGTGCCCGCGACCCTCCAGCTGAGCCTTGACCCTTTTTGCGATGTCGAGCGTCAACGTCTTTTCCAGCGACCCTTCTGGGCCAATCGCATTGTTCCAACTTGATCCGCCTACCTTGGTGGGGGGCGGAGCACCACCATGGCCCGGGTCGAGCACGATTGTCGGGCTGGACGCAGCCTCCAGCCCCGGCGCGGCCGCGCCGGGTGCCAGTCTTGTCACCGGGATCGAGGTGCCCGCGCGCGCGGACTCGACGATGCCCTTCGAGACCGCCTCGGCTATCGCCTCGCGAAAGACCTGCGCCGTACGTCCAAAGCCTGGATTCTTGGGGTGCAACTCGTCGAACCAACTCTGCCGACCCCGATCAACCTTACCCCGCAGATCGACAAAACAAAAATTAGAGAATTCACTCTGCAAATCGTTCAATTCTGCTGAGAACCGATTCATTACTAGCTCAACGATTAGGCGCCCGATTTCGTGCGGAATGCCGCGTTCCGTAAGTGGCTTTCCGATCCATCTGCCATCGCTCTGCGGATAGGGCAGGTCATAGGCATGTCCGAATGTGCGCACCTTGGGAAATCGTTGCCTTACCTCGATTAGGATCCTGCGATAGGACTGCAGGACCTTGCGCAGTTCCACTTCGAGGAGAGGCATATTCAGTAGGTCTGCGGGTGGCCGATCCTTGGCGTAGGGCAACAACACGCTGGCAAACCGCCCACCTCCGAGGAGGTCATTGCCGCCACCGGAAAGCAGCAGTACCGGGGCAGCAGTTTTTTGCAGCGCATCGACATATTCTCGCCGGTCGGCCATATCTCCCAGCAGGTCTCCGGCGCCGCTGAGTGAGAAGATTGCCTTGTCGTCGTCGCGACTCAACTGGTCAATCGTGTCATCGAGCAAAAGCGGGTACTGGAACCAGCTGTCGCCCTATTCGACAATGCGCAAACCATCGAAGCCGCGCGCTGTCTTGCGTCGATAGGCCAGCCAGCGGGCTGCGCGAGAGATCCGGTTCGCCCAGTTCATTGCGGCATCGCTTTCGAGCGCAAGGTCAGCGATTTCAGCCGCGACCTCCGGGCGCAACCGAATCGAGGCGTCGAACGGCTTCTCTGAATGTTCTGCCTGTTCGTAAAGATCAGACAGGAGCTTGCGAAGCGCCTCCTCGTCACCATCGGTGACAGCGGCGTCGATCTTGCTCTGAATTTCAGCTTCAATGGCCATGGCTTCGCCTTCAGGAGGAAAACAAACAATGCCCACACCGTGGAGAAAAATCGTGAAGATTTCAACCTAGTTTGAACTGGCGCAATAATTGTTCTAGCGATGTTCGCCGGTGACCGCCTGGTGGGAGGAAGTTTGAACGATGATCGCCGTAGGAGACAAGCGCAGGTGGGTGGTGCGCTGCGGTGACGTCGAAACACACGCTGATACAATAGCTTCCACGTAAAAGTACTAATAATCAATACCTTAAGAGGCAGAGAAGGTTCGACGGTAGTCGCGTTTCCTCCGCCAACACGACTCCGGTCTAACTTTCTCTGGCGGATGACAGGTTGCGACCGGAGCGTTAACGATTACTTGACTACGATGGTTTCCAATGGACCTCTGTTTTTGAGGGCGCTGGTAGAATGAGGCACGAGAGCAAGTTCTCAACTTGGATCAGGTCGGGTGGGCAAAGTACGTTCGTGCTGGCGTTGAATGGCCTTGTCGATCTGGAAACGAAGTTTTCAGTCGTGCCCGACCGCCTCCTTGACAGCATCATTGATGATGCGCTCGTTGTGGCAGTAGGTCGTCTGAACCAATACCTTCCGAGCGGCGTGTCCATCGATATCAGTGCAGTCGACCTGACGCCCATCAGAGATCAGCTTCGTGGTGAGGTCGCAGCGCGGCTGTCCGAAATCGGTGTGGCAGTCAACCCGAGTGACCCGGTCATTTCCGCGATCATTGCCCGATATGCTGAGATTCTGAACGGGTTTTTCCAGACGGAGGGTCTTCAGCTTGAGAGCTATGTTTGGCGCAGCAGAGATGATGCCCGTGTTCGGTCGACCCACGCCGAATACGACGACCAAACCTTCTCATGGTCCGATCCACCTTCGGGCGGTCATCCGGGGCAAGGGTGGAATTGCAGATGCACTGCGGAACCGGACATCGATATTGACGCTATACCAGAAGGCGGAGTCTGCGACATCCTGACTGGTGATCGACTGGGATCCGTGTTCCCTGACGCGGACTCAGATCGTCTGGCGCAGATCGCCCGAGAAATCGACCTGCAAATCGTTGCCACTCGCCTCGACAGCCCGGATCGTCTTGCTCACTTCTTTGGTCAAGTGCAGCAAGAGGTCGGGCCGGGGCTGCGTCTTGTTGAGAGCCTTGACTACAGGGCCGACAGACTTGGCTCAATTTTTCGCTATTTCAGCCGCAATCCTGACGAAGCCCTCCTGTTAGGCAGAACTGCCGACCAGCCTGCAGATCAAGAAGCCATCGCAAACCGCGCCTACGCCGATCGGATCGGCAATGGTGGTGTCGAAAGTGGCGACGGATGGAGGTTTCGAGGCCGCGGGCTGAAGCAGGTCACCGGCAGGGCAAATTACCGAGCCTTCACCGAAGACCATGCGCAATTGTTTGGGGAGCGGATCGATTTCGAGGCCGAGCCGGAACTGCTCGGCACGCCGCGCTATGCGGTGCGTTCGGCGCTCTGGTTCTGGCGCGCCAACGACCTTTTCGCGCTCGCAGACGCCGGGATCAGCCGCGCTGCCGCCGACAGCATTACTGAAATCATCAATCCTGGAACTGACTCGTATTCTCATCGGTGGGAAAACGTTCAAAATTTGAGTGATTCTGAGGTCTTCGCCAATATCTGCCGATTTTCGGTTGCAAAGCCTCGCTTTGAGGACGCCGAATGAAACGCTACATGCCGGGTTTGGTGCTAATCGTTTCGCTATGTGCGGCCACTCAGTCCGTTGGCCAGACGACCTTTGATGGTCCGATGGTTGAGACGCCCGAACTCCGCATTGAACTTCGGCCCGTTGGCGATGACCGGTTCGAAATTGGCTTAACAGACAAGGTGACAGGTCTGCGAGAAGTCCATGAATTTGAGGGAGAAGGAGCGAATGACCCAAGTCCCTTCTTGCTCGCCCAAGGCCGGTACTGCAACACAGCCGTGATCATGCTGACCGTGGAATACCCATGGCGCCACAATCTACCCGAGTTTCAGCGGGTTCTTTCAACCTTCGCGTTCCGCAGATCTGATTTTGCGTTTATCGATGTCGCTTACGGCCCAGTGACCGACATCGCGCTCGCCGACGACACGGCCTACGAATTGACTGATCAGGATATGCTACCCCCGATCAGGGTGCGATGCCTCGGTGGTCAATACGAGAAGACCTTCGAATTCTTCGCGCAGGGGCACAATTAGCAGCCTCTGACGCTCAGAGAAGGTTCGACCGCAGTCGCGTCCCCTCCGCCACTTGTCCCCGCGAAAGCGTTCTCCGGGTCCGGCTGCGGCCGGATTTTTCCGTTGTTTTCGGGGGTTATGCGGGTGGGGCTGAGCACCGGCGTCCGTGCTGCAGTCGCCTAAAGTGTTCTCTCCAGGCCAATATTCTCCAGACCTGATGACTGCGCGAGTTTGGTGAAGTTCTGCAAGCGTATGAAAATAAACGGGTATTTTTGCTCTGGCCTAAACACTCCGACGGCAGTCGCTTTAGCAGATGGTACACAAATCGAACATACACCCAAGGCTT
>JBBRVR010000132.1:0-4791 GCA_038246695.1 Sphingomonadales bacterium | reverse complement strand
CCAATGCCGGTGTGCGCCCGCGGCTTGTCCATCGGCTGGACAAGGACACCTCGGGCGTCCTGCTGATCGCGCGCACGCCGGGCGCAGCGGCGAGTTTTTCCAGACGCTTTGCCGGGCGCAGCGCGCGCAAGGTTTACTGGGCGCTGATCATGGGCCGGCCCGATGTTTCCGAGGGCACTATCGACGCCCCCCTTGCCAAGCAGCCGGGTTCGGGCGGCGAGAAAATGCACGTGGACGAGGAAAACGGGCAGCCGGCCAAGACCCGTTATCGCGTGATCGACCGCGTATCCGACCGCGCGAGCTGGGTCGAGCTGGAACCGCTGACGGGGCGCACCCACCAATTGCGCGTCCACATGGCCGCCATCGGCCACCCGATTGTGGGCGATGGCAAATATGGCGGGCGCGATGCGTTCCTGACCGGCGCCATCAGCCGCAAGATGCACCTGCACGCACGCCGCCTGATCATTGCCGAACCGTCCAACACCGCATCCAAAGGCACCGCTGGAGGCAAGCTGGACGTGACCGCCGAACTGCCCGAACATTTCGCCGCCAGCCTGGAGGCGCTGGGCTTTGACCAGAGCATGAGCGATGCGGCCCCTTTACGCGATGAGCCGACCGAGCGGACCCCGGCGGAAAAGAAGCAAGCCGCGCGCCGCCATGCCAAGCAATATCGCAAGGAAAGCCGCAGCCCCCGCCGCGCTCGTAGCACCATCGCTGCGAAAGCCACGGCAAAAGGCAAGGATAAGCCCAAGGGCGCACCGAAAGGACGGCCAAAGGGTCCGCGCAAGTGAGCCCGGCCGCCACCCGCCTCGCCGTGTTCGATTGCGACGGGACGCTGGTTGATGGGCAGGCCGACGTTTGCTGGTCGATGCGCCGCGCATTTGAGCGGGCCGGGCTGGCCGCCCCGCCAGACAATCTGGTGCGGCGGCGCGTGGGCCTTAGCCTGCCGGTCGCCATCCGCGAACTCGCGCCCGATCTGGACGAGGATCAGCAGCGCGGGCTGGTCGAATATTACAAATCCAGCTTTCGCGGACGGCGCGAGGAAAGGCTGCTGGATGAGCCGCTGTATGATGGTATCGCCGATCTGCTCCGCAGCTTGCACGCCGATGGCTGGCTGCTGGCGGTTGCGACCGGCAAATCGGATCGCGGTCTTGACGCCTGCCTCGAAACGCACGGCCTGACTGATCTGTTCGTTTCGCTCCAGACCGCAGACCGCCACCCTTCGAAACCGCATCCCGCCATGCTGGAGGCCGCCCTTTTCGAGGCGGGCGCGCAAGCGTCGCAAGCTGTGATGATCGGCGACACCACCTTCGATATCGACATGGGGCGCGCCGGGCGGGTGCACACGATTGGCGTCGCATGGGGATACCACCCACCCGAGGAACTGATCAGCGCGGGCGCGGACGCCATTGCCGCCGATGTGGCCGAATTGACCGCACTGCTGGGGCTCCGGGCGTGAGCGGGCAACAGATCGACCCGCCAATCCACCCGCCAATCGACCGGGCAGAAGCGCGCGCCCGGCAGCGATACATGCTGATGAACGCAGCGCGCATCGTCTCGCTTGGCGCGGTGATGATCGGGATTGCGGGCGCGCGCGCCGTGCTTGCCATGCCCTACGCGTTTGGCGTGGTGCTGGCAGTTGGCGGGATGCTTAGTTTCTTTTTCACCCCGACGCTGCTGGTGAGGCGGTGGAAAGCGCAGGACCGGGCCCAGGAGCGAGCACAGGATTCGGGGCAATGAAGCGATTTTACACGACTGTCGATGTGCAGCAAATTGCCACGCAAAGCGGCGCAGATGGCTGGCAGGTGACGCTGGACGGGCGCGCGATCAAGACTGTGAAGGGTACGCCGCAAATCGTCCCGCACGAAAACCTCGCACGCGAACTGGCTGAGGAATGGCGCGATCAGGGTGAGGAGATCGACCCAGCGACCTTCCAGCTTCGCGACATGGTGGATTACACCATCGACGTGGTCGCCCCACACCCGGCGGAGGTCGCGGATCGGCTGATCGCCTATGCCGACACCGACACGCTGCTGTATCGCGCCGCCCCGGACGAGGCTCTGTTCGCGCGCCAGCAAGAGTTGTGGGAGCCCATCGTCACCGCGTTCGAGGCGCGCGAGGGCGTCTCGCTGAAACGGGTGAGCGGGATCATGCATATGAGCCAGGACGAGGCGGCAATGGCGCGGCTGCGCGCGCTTCTCCAGACGCTCGATCCGTTCGCGCTGACGGGGGTGGAAACGATGACGAGCCTTGCGTCCTCGCTCATCACTGGTCTTTCCGCGATCCGCGCCGATGCGGATCCGCTGGCCCTGTGGCGCGCGGCGAGCCTTGAGGAGGAATGGCAGGCACAGCAATGGGGCCGCGATGAAGAGGCCGAGGCGCGCCGCATCACGCGCGAGCTCGATTTCATGAAAGCCCGCCAACTCACCCGCCTCGCCCAGGGCGAGGTGCCAGTCGGCTAGGCTACGCGATTACTGCAACATCCACTCGGCAACTTCGCCCGCGACCGTATTAGCCGCGCGGTTCAGCGCCGGGCCGACCGAGGCAGCCTCGGCCACGATGCCGGTTTCGCGGGCTTCGAACCGGCGCGTTGTCGCATTGCCCTGCCCATCGGTGCGCACCGCATCGTATCGCACCACGACCGATGAAGTCGGAACATCGTAACCCATCTCGATCAGGGTACCGCGCAGGAACGTGCCCGCGCGCAACGGCGTATCGTCATTGTCCACGATAAAAGCACTGCCCTGCGCCCGCAGCGTTTCTCCCAGCAGGCGGCGGAACAGGCGCGCGGGCTTTTCCACCCAGTATGCGTCTGCCAGATAGGCGATCTGTGTGTCCGAAACGGTCACAGGCACGCGCACCACATCCAGTTTTGCCGGGACTTCGGGCGTCAGCACGGCAATCGCATCGCTTGCATCCTCGCCGCTGGCAGCCGCGGTCATGCCCACAGGGGCAACGGCGGTCGAAGTCAGCGTCAGCAGGTTTTCCGGCGTCTCGGCGCCGAGGCTGATGCAGCCAGCCACGCCCACGGATAGGCCGGTTGCCAGCAACATTGCCAATCCGGCCTTCAAAGACCGCTGTTTCGGATTCATCGCGTCCATTCCCTTCGCGCCTGATTGTGCGGCGATCATTTCTTCTCGTACTCCGGCAGATCCTGCTGTCCGACAAGCGAGCCGATGCCCTGGTTCTCGAGCTTTTCGGTGATATTGCGCAGCGCCCGGCTGGTGGAGCGTAGATCCTGCAAGGTCGCATTGGCCGCAGGCAGCGTTTCTTCCTGCAGCTGGCGCGTTGCGGGCCGCGCTTCCTCCAGCGTCACCGCCAGCGCATCGGCGGCGTTGCTGGCCGATTTCAGCGTCTGTCTTAGTTCGTCCGCCAGCGCGCCGCCCTCGCCATTGACCATCTGTTCGGTTGTCAGCGTCAGTTTCTGCACTGCCTGCAGTGTTTTGTTGAGCTCAGCCATGGTGGTCCGAAACTCTACCAGATCCTGTTCCAACTCGGGCGTCACATCGGCAAAGCCCCCGATCAGCCGGTTGCTGTTTTCAAGGATACCCGTGATCTGCTGCTGATTCTCCGGGCCGAGCACGAGGTTGAGGTTTTCGGTCAGCGTCGCCAGCCGTTCCAGCAGCAGCGGTGCGGAATTGAGGAGCGCGTTGATGCCGCCATCCTTGGGCGGGATCACCGGCCGCCCTTCCGGGCAGGCTGTGGTCTCGCAGGTAATCGGCACCGCATTCTTGCGCGCGCCATCCAGCAGGATGGTGGCAACGCCGGTAAAGCTGGATTGAATGGTTGCAGTCGTGCCGACCAGAATGGGAACGTCTTTCCTGACCTTCACCCGCACGCGCACGAATTCTGGATCGTCTTCGGACAGGGAGATCTGAGAGACCTGCCCCACCGGAACGCCCGCAAAGGACACCTGGCTGCCGGTCGCAAGGCCAGTGACGGATTGCTTGTAGAAGATATCGTATTCGTTCTGATCGCCTTCGCCAAGCCGGGCGATCCAGACAATCGCAATCGCCATCGCCGCCAGCAATGCCAGCGTGACCGCACCAACCCAGAGGTGGTTTGCCCTGGTCTCCATCAATACACTTCCATGCTTGCGTTTTTGCCCATTCCCGGCCCGTCTATGGACGCGAAGCCCGGCAACTGTCCATGAACTTGTAAATCATCGGATGGTTGGCGCCGCGCGTTCATACGCGCTGCTCGCGCTGATATGTGGCATGGGCGGCGCGTCCGCGCGGACCGTTGAAATAGCTTTCGATCCACGGGTGACCGATTTCGACCAATTCCGCAATCGTGCCCACTGCGATCACCTTTTTGTCGGCCAATACCGCCACCCGGTCACAGCTTTCATACAGCGTATCGAGATCGTGGGTGATGAGGAACACGGTCAGGCCCAGCGTTTCTTTCAGCTCAACTGTCAGCCGGTCGAACTTGGACGCGCCGATCGGATCGAGCCCGGCGGTGGGCTCATCCAGAAACAGCAATTCGGGATCAAGCGCGAGCGCACGGGCGAGGCCTGCGCGTTTTTTCATACCGCCCGAAAGTTCCGACGGATATTTGGCGATGGCATCTTCGGGCAGGCCTGACAGCAACACCTTGTAACGCGCGATTTCCCGGCGCAGGTCGCGGTCGATTTCGGGAAAGAACTGTTTCAGCGGCACTTCGACGTTTTCACCCACGGTCAGCGTCGAGAACAGTGCGCCGCCCTGGAACAGCACACCCCAACGGCTGCGCACTCCGATATTCTGATCGGGATCGATGCCGGTGATGGTGCGGCCCAGCACGTCGATG
>JBBRVR010000131.1:0-4859 GCA_038246695.1 Sphingomonadales bacterium | reverse complement strand
AGGCGGGTAACAGACTGTCGCGTGAAGAGCGGCTCGCGGTCAAGCTGCGCGAAAACCTGCGTCGTCGAAAGGTCCAATCACGCGCGCAAGCCGGGGCGGCGGCGGAACAGGTGCCGGACGAGGATTTGAAACGGCACGCACCTCCCAAAGAGATTTGCAAAGACCAGCGCGATAGCTAGGGGTTGATGGACATTTCTGCCGCCTGCCTTGCCGGCCAATCGGAGCCTCAATGCCAAAGCTCATCCTTGTCCGTCACGGCCAGAGCCAGTGGAACCTCGAAAACCGCTTCACCGGCTGGTGGGATGTCGATCTCACCGAAAAGGGCGTTGCCGAGGCGAAGGCTGCGGGCGCGCTGATGAAGGCCAAGGGCGTCCTGCCCACGCGCGCCTTCACCTCGGTCCAAACGCGCGCGATCAAGACGCTCAACCTCGCGCTGGAGGAGATGGGACGGCTGTGGGTGCCGGTGACCAAGGACTGGCGCCTGAATGAACGCCATTACGGTGGTCTGACCGGCCTCGACAAACAACAAACCCGCGACAGGCATGGCGACGAACAGGTGCACATCTGGCGCCGCAGTTTCGATGTGCCGCCCCCGCCAATGGAGCCGGGCAGCGAGTTCGATCCGGGCGCGGACCCGCGCTATGCCGGGATCGAGGTACCCTATTCCGAAAGCCTCAAACTCACGATCGAGCGGGTGCTGCCCTATTGGGAAAGCGACATCCTGCCGGTTCTGGCGAGCGGGGAAACGGTGATCATTTCTGCCCACGGCAACAGCTTGCGCGCGCTGGTAAAACACCTCTCGAACATTTCGGATGAGGACATCACCGGGCTGGAGATTCCCACCGGCCAGCCGATCGTCTACGACTTCGATCACAACATGGTGCCGGGTGAACGGTATTACCTGAAGGACAGTTGAGACACGATGGCGAGGCAAACATCCGGCAAGATCGCGATAGTGATGGGCAGCCAGTCCGACTGGCCGACGATGAAATGCGCCGCAGACGTGCTCGATGAGCTCGAGGTCGAGCATCAGGCGCGCATTGTCTCCGCGCACCGCACGCCCGATCGCATGAGCGCCTTTGCCAAGGGGGCCGAGGGCGACGGCTTCAGCGTGATTATCGCAGGCGCGGGCGGTGCAGCGCATTTGCCGGGCATGATCGCCAGCATGACGCATCTGCCGGTGCTGGGCGTGCCGGTTCAGTCAAAGGCGCTGTCGGGCATGGATAGCCTGCTCTCGATCGTGCAGATGCCCGCAGGCATTCCCGTGGGCACACTCGCAATTGGCGAGGCCGGGGCAACGAACGCCGCGCTGATGGCGGCGGCAATCCTGGCGCTGGGCGATGAAGACCTGTCGGAACGCCTGCAGGACTGGCGCGCGCAACGATCTGCCGCAGTGGCCGAGGTTCCACAGAACTGATGGACGCGCATCAGCCCCTACCCCCCGGATCGACAATCGGCATTCTTGGCGGCGGCCAGCTGGGCCGGATGATGGCCATCGCGGCTGCGCAGCTGGGCTATCGCACCATCGCGTATGCCCCGACGGGCGACAATGTCGCGGCCGATACCTGCGCCGGGTTTTTTGAGCACAGCTGGAGCGACACCGATGCGCTGGCTGAATTTGCCAAGCGTTGCGATGTCGTGACCTGGGAGTTTGAAAACGTCCCGCTGTCCGCCGTCGCGCTGATCCCGCCCGCGCTGCTGGCCCCCGGCGCGAGCGCGCTCGAAGTGGCGCAGGACCGGCTCAGCGAAAAGCGATTTGTCGAGGAACTGGGCGCAATCTGTGCCCCGCATTGCAGGGTCGAAAGCGACGATGACCTGTCGCGCGCAATCGAGCGCGTCGGCACTCCCGGTATCCTCAAGACCGCGCGCGATGGCTACGATGGCAAGGGCCAGTGGCGCATCGCCAGCGGATTAGAGGCAAGCGGCGTCCGCTTCCCCGGACAGCCATGCATTTACGAGGGCATGGTCGATTTCGAAACCGAATTCTCCGTTATCCTCGTGCGTGATGCTGCGGGAGAGGTGCGGTTCTGGGATTCGACCGCCAACCGGCACGATGGCGGGATGCTGATCCATTCCGTGCTGCCGGCGGGCGAACTGGTGGACGCTCAGGTTGAGGCGGCGCGGGCAATTGCGCACCGCACTGCGGATGCGCTGCATTATGTCGGCGTGTTGACGCTCGAATTCTTCGCTACAGCAAAAGGCCCGGTTTTCAACGAAATGGCCCCGCGCGTGCACAACTCTGGCCACTGGACCATCGAAGGCGCGGCCACCAGTCAGTTCGAAAACCACGTGCGCGCCATCGCCGGATTGCCGCTGGGCGGGACCGCAACCCGCTTTGCCAGCATCGACATGCGCAACATCGTGGGCGAACAGGCGCTGAGCGCACATGCAATCCTCGCCGAACCGGGCGAGCCGCACCTGCACCTTTACGGCAAGCGCGACGCGCGCGAGGGGCGCAAGATGGGCCATGTTACCCGGGTGAGCCACACGCTGCCGTGAACCCGCCGACCCTGCCCGAAATTGTCCTGATCTATGCCCGCGCCGCCAACGGCGCGATCGGGCACGAAGGCGCGCTTCCCTGGCGGCTGCCCGCCGATCTCAAACGGTTCAAGGCGCTGACGATGGGCCAAACGGGACTTGGGCTGCCGATGATCATGGGGCGCAAGACCTTCGAGAGCCTGCCCGGCCTATTGCCCGGTCGCCGACACATCGTGCTGACGCATCGTGAACGCTGGGATAGCGAGGGCGCCGAAGTCGTGCGCTCCGTCGACGAAGCGATCGCCGCCGCATGCACCAGCGACACCGACCAGATCGCGGTCGTTGGCGGGGCGGCGATCTACGATGTTTTCCGTCCGCGCGCCGACCGTATCGAAGTGACCGAAATCCACCGCGATTATCCCGGCGATACCTTCATGATACCGCTCGGCCCCGAGTGGGAGGAAACCGCGCGCGAGGACCACGCGCCCGAGGGCGACCGGCCCGCCTTTTCATTTGCCACCTATCTGCGCACTGACAGACGCGCCCCCGAAGAAGAGGCAACCTGATGCGCTGGCTCGATCACCGTGATCGCGTTCCCGAATCCTTGCGCGGTGCGATTGTCGCGCTGGGCAATTTCGATGGTTTTCACAGCGGCCATCAGGCGGTTGCGGGCGAGGCGATCGAATGGGCGCATGCGGAGGGCCGGCCCTCGATCATCGCCACGTTCGATCCGCATCCGGTCCGATTTTTCCGCCCTGACGTGCCGCCGTTTCGCCTGACGACACTGGAGCAGCGGCAGGAGCTGTATCTGGCGGCGGGCGCGACCGCGATGCTGGTGTTCCACTTCAACGCGGACCTCGCAGGGACAAGCGCGGAGGACTTCATCGCGCAGATCCTCATCGAACGGTGCGGCGCGCATGGCGTGGTGACCGGCGGCGACTTTACCTTTGGCAAGGGCGCGAAGGGCAATGTTGCACTGTTGCGCTCGCTTGGCGGCGAACTCGGCCTGCAATCGCGGATGGTCGAACCGGTCGCAGACACAGGTGAAGTGGTATCGTCCAGCCGCATCCGCGATTCGCTGCGAGCAGGTCAGCCAGAAGTCGCCGCGCGCCTGCTCACCCGCCCGTTCGCGATCCGCGGGATTGTCGAACACGGGGACAAAAACGGGCGTAAGCTGGGCTACCCCACCGCCAATCTTGCAATCGAAAGCTATCTGCGCCCTCGATACGGAATCTATGCGGTCACAGGCCGCGTGCTGGCCACCGGGCAAGTGCTGAAAGGCGCGGCCAACATCGGCATCCGCCCGCAATTCGAGCCGCCAAAGGAGCTGCTCGAGCCGTATTTTTTCGATTTTTCTGGCGATCTTTACGGGCAAGAGATCGAAGTCGCGTTCCACCACTTCCTGCGTGGCGAGGCGAAGTTCGACAACCTTGAGGCGCTGATGGAGCAGATGGAGAAGGATTGCGAGGAAGCGCGAAGGCTTCTAAGCGCCCTTTCCGATGACTGACGATATAAAACGCGACTACAAGGACACTGTCTTCCTCCCGAAGACCGATTTTCCGATGAAGGCCGGCCTCCCGCAAAAAGAGCCGGGCATTGCCGCGCGTTGGGATAATATGGGGCAGGGCATGGACCTGTATCGCACGATGCGCGAGGCGCGCGCCGGACGCGAGAAGTTCATCCTCCACGATGGCCCGCCCTATGCCAATGGCGATATGCATATCGGCCACGCGCTGAACCATATCCTGAAAGACATGGTCTGCCGCACCCAGAACCTGCTGGGCAAGGACGCGCCTTACGTTCCGGGCTGGGACTGCCACGGCCTTCCCATCGAATGGAAGGTCGAAGAACAGTACCGCAAGAAGAAGCTCAACAAGGACGAAGTCCCCGCCGCCGAATTCCGCGCCGAATGCCGCGCTTATGCGCAGCAATGGGTGGACGTGCAGCGCGAACAGCTGAAGCGGCTGGGCATCATGGGCGATTGGGACAATCCCTATCTCACCATGGACCCGCAGGCCGAAGGCACGATTGTCGCCGAGCTGATGAAGTTTGCCGAGGCCGGAAACCTTTATCGCGGGTCAAAGCCGGTGATGTGGTCCTCGGTCGAAAAGACCGCGCTAGCCGAGGCGGAGGTCGAATACGAAGACCTGACGGATTCGCCGCAGATTGATGTGGCGTTCCAGATTGTCGAAAGCCCGATCCCCGAACTAGTCGGCGCGCACGCGGTGATCTGGACGACCACGCCGTGGACGATCCCGGTCAATCAGGCTTTGGCTTATGGGCCGGAGGTTGAGTACACGCTGTTTACCGTGGTGCCTGTTTTGTCGAGTAACGCGGGTGAGCCTGCGCAATCTGATGCTCTTCAGGTGCTTCGTGAAGCT
>JBBRVR010000130.1:0-5021 GCA_038246695.1 Sphingomonadales bacterium | reverse complement strand
GCGTTCCAGACCGGTCGCTTGGTGGCATCAGTTGCGGTTTCAGGTATCTCCATGATTATTCTCCTGTGGCCAGATTGGCCAGTTGAAGAACGGTCGGAAGGCGGGAAGATGCAAATCCGTTCAGGCTCTTGTCGACCCAGAGCCGGTCGCTCACATCCGCCTCAATGACGTCCGACTTCGACGAAAGCTGCCTCTATGAGTGATCGAAGCCGACGGTCGCCGAAGCCCCAATATCAACCATTCGCTCAACTGGCTGGCACTGCCAAAGCAGCCGTTTCCAAAAAGCCTCAGCCTCCATTTGCCAATGCGGCTTGGCGTCGCGCTTCGTTTCGGCGACCGGTCCGGTTGGATCATCGCTGCTCGCCTGTTAATCCGTTGCGCTGGACTGGATGGAGCAATGCAAATGCGAGTGATTTTGCTCGGAGCGGGGGCCTCGAAAAGCTACGATCAAAGCCCCACGGGTCAGCGTATGCCGATCGCGCGCGACTTCTTCGACACATTCGATAAGCTCGATCTTTCGACAAATCTCTGGGTGCTTATCGGCTCCATCATCGTCTTTTTGGAAGATGATTTAGGCATGGGGCGGGGAAGCGCATTTGCCTACCTCCGTTCAGGCATCGACATCGAGGACCTCCATTCACAGATCGAGGCCGCGCGCGATACGCAACTAAAAAGCGATGGTTTGGTCGCCGCCATGACGCCATACAAAGCATTCAACGAACTGCTGTTCCTGTTTGCCGCGGTCATCAACGACATCCAGAACGGCCCGCCGTCCCAGGCGCATATGAAGCTAGTTGACGGCTTAAATTCCGATGATGTGCTTATCACCTTCAATTGGGACACACTCCTCGACCGAGCTCTCGCAGAACGGACGACATGGCGGCCAGATTGGGGTTATGGCATTACGCCAAAGGCAATGTTTAACGACGGATGGCGCCCGCCGGTGACCACGGAAAAGGACAGCGAGACAGGAAATCTGCTGCTGAAATTGCATGGCTCGACAAATTGGCTGACCGCCTATTCGGTGACCGATGGGCATGGAGCGATCGTGTCAGGCCAAGACCTCGACCCCAGCGCCTTCGGCATTTTCGAGCGAGCATCCGAGCCTTATGCCTGTTTCAAGGGTCGGTACATGCCGGGCTATCAGCCTTGGGCCTACGGCTATTACCCGCCCAATTTGGATTTCCCCGGACGAGCGCCGCCTGACGGCTATACCATCGTAGGCCTCACACCCAACTTCCCCTGGACAAAACCAGGCAATGCCCCGGATGCGGGTCTCCCTTCGATGCCGCTCATCATTCCTCCGGTGAAGAACAAGAGCTACGACTTCTTCGGAGACCTGTTCAAAACACTTTGGTCACGAGCGGAGGACGCGCTCGCGGCGGCCGATGAAATAGTGATTATCGGATATTCTTTTCCCAAGACCGATATCCAGAGCGACAAGCTTTTTCACCGCGCCTTTTCGCGCCGGGCGACCATTCCGAAGATTACGATCGTCGATCCCAACCCGGCCCCGGTCGCGAACAGGATGACGAGAGACCTCGGCATCCCGGAATCGAATCTGAAAGTCATTGCCGAGTATTTCACATCAAATTTCAATCTCGATGCACTTTAATCTCGCGCTGCCTACCAGAGCCGAAGCTAGGCAATCAAGCCATTGGGTTACTCGTTAGTTCTGCTGTCCCGACTGGATGGCCATTTCGAAAAGCGGGGACGCTACAAACGTCATTCTGACCAACGGCGGACTGCAGGATCAGTTTGGGGGGACAGCTGGCTGAGGCCATGTTTTAATGGGAATGCCGAACTGGTTCCACGCCAGATTCATCAGCTCGAGGGCGGTCACTACGGTGACGCCAAAGAGGACGGTTTGGTGCTGCGGCCCAAAGATCGAGTTCGACGACTGATTCCCTAAGTCCTCTGTGCACAAATAGTCGTAACCGTAACCGTAGTGCGCGGCGGCAACATCGAAGTCTGTCCAGTCGGCGAGGAGATGCCGGAGGGCGGCTTGGAATTCTTTTGCCGTTTTGTAAGTTATTGGTGTCGCCTCCTCAGCAGCCAGACCTTGGCGCCAAAGATATCGCTCAGGCGTCTCCCCACTAAACTGGGTCGCAAAGTCAGCCGATGCGTTGGTTAAACCATGTGCCTTCGCCAGCATCTCACCAAGGTCACGCACGGCGTTGTGTGCATAGTCGTTGAAATGGCGACCGAAAGCATGGGATCGATCGATCCGCTCTCCGAGGCTGTAGCGCAGATCCTGCGCCTTTTCCTCGTCGGTGAGAGTGTATAGCGGTGGATGGCCTATACGGGGCATCCCCATGACCTTGAAGCCGATCATGATAGCCTTTCCGATGAGGTCAATGCGCCCCTGCGGAACGCTTGGTCGCGGCGCGCGAGTCCCGACAGCCAGAAGCAGTTGGACCCGGCTGACTTTCTCCAGCGCCTCGGTCGCGAGCAGTGCTTCTGGTATCCCCGCAACGATCCGGCCCTTCCGAATGCAACGATTGAGATACATCCATGCGATCCGCCCCTTCTTGGACCTCCACAGATCGCGCGTCATTGGCCACCACTTCTGGAGCAGCTTGCGCGGCTGCGGATCGGCGATCCTGCTGTAAGTGTTCGTGTCGAAGGTGACGAACAGTCGTTTATCGGTCATCATTCGCCACTTAGCATTTTTGCCGTGGCGCTGGCATGAGTTTCTGCCGCCCGAGCTTCTAACCGGCAAGCGCCACGATGGCATCGCTGCAAGACAGCAATCTGCCAGCCTTGGTCAGATTTCGCCAATGACGCTACGAACGCGCAATATCTGGTTCGAATACAAGCAGCCGTTGGCGCCGCCCGAATGGAATGACAGCAAAGTCCCAAGAGCTTCCGGCCGCTGTCGACTCAATTTCAACCATCGTAAATCGAATGGATGAGGGTCCGTATTAGTCACCTTTGCCGGGGACGACGAACTGGTTCGGCGAGCGCCCCTCGACGAACTGTCCGGCGGCCCAGCGGCCGGGAACATATACAAACTCGCTCAGGCTGCCGCCCGCCTTGCGCTGCTTGCGCACCGCCCAGCCGCCGGGCTGGCCGCCCTGATAGCGGGCAAAATAGGTCGTGCCGTCGGCAGTATAGAGCACACCATAGCCGTTCGGTTCATCCAACGACATCTGGCCGTGAAACTCGCTGCCGTCAGCGAAGCGGACGACGCCATAGCCGGCGAAGTAATTCGCGCTGACCTGGCCGACATATTCGACGAAGGCGGGATCGGAGCGATCGATAGCACGACGATAGCGGCCAAATCCTTCGAACACCGGCGTCGTGCCCGACAGGATCATGCTGCCCACATAGACGTTGCCGAACCGCTCAGGCACCCTGTCGGTCAGTTGGCCGTGAAACGGGGTCGCGCCGGGAGTTTCGCCAGCATAGTCGTAATAGACCTCAGGCACCGCGATATGGCCGCCGTTCGCCACCGGCAGGCGACCGCGCGCCGCTGCGGCTTCGGCGCGGGTGATAACCGGCGCGCCCTCGATCACGATTCGGTCGGCCTCGTCGCCGGCATTCTTGGCGGCGGTGATGATCGCGGCGTCGGGATCAGTCAGCGCGGTGGTGTCGATCGGTGGTAGCGCGAGCGCGAGCCGGTCGAGATCGCCGCTCACCTCTGATGCATAGAGTGGCATCCGCATTCGCACCTGGCGTCTGTTCATAAGCGGATTGTCGACGGTGAACGCCCATTGCGCCGCAAGCTGGTCGGGCGCGGTCAGCATCAGCGTGGATTCCTCTACCACTTCGTTGAGCCGGACCGCGGCGGCGATGAAGGTGTTCACGTCATTGGAGCGAAGGCCGACATAGCGCTCACCCATCGCGGTCGCCACATAGTCGCGCAGCCGCTGGCCGCTCACCAGCCGGTTGGTGATCGGATTGATCGCGAGCATGCCATAGCCACCGTTGGTATAGACCAGCGGTTTGACCTCGTCTGGCGAAACGTCGACGAGGGTTGAGCGAAGGCGGACGGCGCCGAAGAAGAATTTGCCCATGTCCTCGGGCCGGCTGATCACCTTATTGAAATCGACCGCTGAAAATCGCGCGCTCGTGCCGTTCGGATCGAAATCGAGCTGGTATCTCGTCGTCGATGTGCCGCTGAAGCTGTAGTTGGCAGCGATCGCGTCCTCGACCTCCTTGATCGCGGCCAACGTCTTCTCCGAAACCTTGGCCTTGGTGCCGAGGAACGATTCCATCCGCAGAAGCTGGGATGCCTTTTCGATCAGGCTGGTCAGCCCGATGAACTGGGTCTTATTTGATACATAGCTCGTCTCGACCGTGATCCGGGTCTGGGCATTAGCGTTGAAGATCGGCCCGACATATCCGTTGAGCGCCGCCGAGGACTGGCTGATGTTAAACTTGCCCTTGCCGTCATGTGTGAACTTGGCGAGTTCGAGATGGATGGGCGGCATGTCCGGCAGACCCTCGCGCTGGACGGTGATCTCCGCGATTAGACTGCCGTCACGGGAGTTCGACGCGAACAGCTCGCCGAGCCGCCTGAGAATCGATCTCTGCTCGCTCCTCTTTAGGTTGGCGACGAGCCCCTGGTCGCTCAGTCCGGGAATGTCGAATTGGACGAAGATGCGACCGTAATAATCGCCCGGGCCATAGTCGAAGCAGCGGTTATAGGCATGTCGGCCAGGCGAAGCTAGCGAGCCGACTTCCTCGCAATTGGCGAGGAGCGCCGGCAGCTCGATCTTCGGCTCGACGGACGGGGGCGGGTCCCTCCGCTGCGCTGCGACCGGGGCGGCGAACGACGCGATCAGGCACAGCGCGGCAATCCAGCGCAACAACGAACCCAGCATGATGGCACCTTTCCCCTTCGATCCGGCCAGATCGGTAACGCCAATACGCACGCAGTCGGGGGAAGCCCTGCGTTCGCTGTTGGATCGTCTCGTACTAGTGGATAGAATCTAACGCTTGGTGCCCTCTTTTTACAGCGGCGATAATTTTGTTTGGATCGGCGGTCCATGTAAAGGGTTTGGGGTTGTCGTTAT
>JBBRVR010000129.1:0-5259 GCA_038246695.1 Sphingomonadales bacterium | reverse complement strand
TCACCGAGGATCGCCGCGGCATAGGGCCGGCCACCGCCATCGCTGCCGAAATCCGCGCTCGCATCAAGGCCGACACCGGTCTCACCGCGTCAGCCGGCGTTTCCTACAACAAGTTCATCGCCAAACTCGCGTCCGATCAGAACAAGCCCGATGGTTTGTGCGTCATCAAACCGGCCCAGGGCCCATCCTTCGTGGCCGCCCTGCCCGTCAAGCGCTTCCATGGCGTCGGTCCGGTAACGGCAGCGAAGATGGAAAGTCTCGGTATCCTGACCGGTGCCGATCTGCGCGACCGCCGCCTTGACGAGTTGACCCGATACTTTGGCAGCAGCGCTGGGTATTTCCACCGCGCAGCCCATGGCGAGGACGATCGCCCGGTTCAACCTGACCGACCACTCAAGTCCGTCGGTGCTGAGCGGACCTTCTATGTCGACCTGAGCGACGAAGCCGATCTGCTATTGGCACTCGAGCCAGTGATCGACGCTGCCTGGACCCGAATCGCACGCGCCGGCGCCTCGGGCCGGACGTTGACCCTCAAGGTAAAGTTCGCAGATTTTAAATTGGTGGCGCGCTCGAAGACATTAGCAGCACCGATGTCCGGTCGCCCTCTAATTGCTGAGACCGGTAGCGCTCTACTGCGATCGATCCTTCCGGTGAATCAAGGTATTCGCCTTCTGGGTCTGACCCTGTCCGGTCTCAATCTTGAGATGTCGGTCAAGGATCCCGAACAGCGGCCTCTAAATTTTGAAGTTCATGACGATTCGCCGCCCCTGCTCCGGTAGCCGGTCGCGCCAGTATAAGGGCGCAAACTACGGTCACTGAAGATTAGTGAATGCAGATTGCCCACAAGAGTCTCTGGAAAAATCATCTGAAAAATGCCGCTGCTTGCAGCGGAAGGATTCTAGATTCAAATGATTCAGATTCAGGGCCAATTTCTCATAGCGATTATCGTATCTTAGAGCGATCAACCTGACAAGTTGGGGGAATATGCCTGACCAATCGGGGGCAGTATCCTGTCCTTGCGGGGGCGGTTACCTGACCTGATGGGGCAACCTGACCGCTTGGGGGCGAAGCGCGGCTCACTGACCTGCCCTGACTTGACGAGCCGGGACAGGTCAGGCAGCATTTGACCAATCAAGTCCTCTCGCGGGCGCATCATGGTCATTAAAACCAATACTATCGCCGATTCGGGCCCCGAAGCAAAACCTGCTTCCGGGCCTGGGCGTGCGATGCGTGTAGCTGCTGCCCTTCATGCCAAAGGCGGCGACGAGTTTGCCAAGCCTGGAAGCATTGTTGAGGTCAAGTTCGTCAAAGGGCAGTCGCTCAGTTTGACCGCCTCGCGCCTGCTTGCGCTTATGATCCTCACAGCCGGCGGCGATGCTTGGGAGGATCGTCCTCACCGTATGCGCAAGGCCGACATCCGGCGCGGCCATAAAGGGAATGAGCGCATCTCAGACATGCTGGAGGAGTTGCACCGAACTTTGTTTGCGATCGATGACCGCTCGTGGCGCGGGAAGAAGGCAACTTTGCGGTTTTCGCTAATCTCTTCCTCGCGCGAAGAGGCAGAAGACGGAGAAGGGGCGGAAGCAGGGTGGATAGAGTGGGAGTTTACGTCAGACGCCCGCAACCTCATCCAAGAGTCTGAGACCTATGCTGTTCTGAATCGGCAGGCTGTCCTTGGCTTTCGGTCTAGCTACGCATTGAAGCTTTACGAGATGGGCGCGCTTCGACTTCATCGGCGCCAGTCGTCCTGGCGGGGCGACATGACCGCTCTTCGGGCGGCGTTGGGCATCTCGCCCGATGTGTATACAGACTTCGCGCAACTTCGACGTAAGGTGTTGGAGAAGGCGAAATCCGAGATCGACCAGCTCGCTCATTTTCGAGTCGAATGGCGCGAAATCCGGCAAGGTCGGACCGTCACGGAGATCGAGTTCCGTTTCGAGCCAAAGGATGCTCCGTCGTATCTATCGACTGTAGAGGAGATCGAGCGCCATGCGGTTGGTAGAAAGGCCCGTCGTGAAGGTACTGTTGAAACAGTCCGAGCGGATCCGGTTGCGTTGGCACCTACCCCACCTCCAGAAGCTTCGAACGAAGTAACATTTCCTAGCGGCAGCATTGAGTACGGGCCTGATATTCTCCCTAAGATTGCGAAGAGGCATGGCGGAGGCTGGGACATTGATCTGATCGCGGACGCTTACCGCGCTCAGATGGGCGACAGGTTAGTAAAGCTTCGTGGCGTAAAGCTTGTCAGTTCATGGACCGGTTTTTGTGAAAGCTTTGTAGCTCGGCGAGGCCGTCCATAAGCAAAATTGCACCGGTGCAATTTTGCCTCCCCCAATGAGTCAGGCTGTACCTTGAAGGTCTCCAGAAAATTGCACGAAACCTCGGTTTCAAACTGAGCGGAGCTAACCAACTTGCGAAACCTCGCTTGGATTTGACCGAAATGCGCAAGGTGAGGTAGCATAGCCCATATTTCAAAAGGGGCTCTTGTGACGGCATCCGAATATCTGGACGAAGCCCATGATTTGCTGTCGGTCGCCGCCTTGGCAAAGCGAACCTCGTCGGTCCTTGAAAGGCTGCGTGATTCAGCCCGCAGTGCTCGCGCCGACGATCGCCGTGAACCGACCTTTCCGATTGGCAAGGCGGCAGACCTGGTAGGCCGAACGCCGGCTGCAATTCGTGACGCGGAAAAGGATGGACGACTGCCCCCCCCTCCCCGCACGGAGAACAATCGCCGTGTCGGTTATACGCTGGCTCAGCTTAACGACATGCGCGGTCTTTTTGGAACCCGTCCCTGGCGTGCTCCCGATGATCCCTGCTGCGTCATCGCCGTCCAGAACTTCAAAGGCGGCGTCGGCAAATCAACGCTCTCGGTGCACCTGGCCCAGTATCTTGCAATACAGGGGTACCGCGTCGCTCTGATCGATTGCGATAGCCAGGCATCGGCAACGACTTTGTTTGGTTATGTGCCCGATCTCGATCTCACCGAGGACGACACCCTTTATCCGTTCTTACGTCAGCAGGAGCTGACATCTCTGGATTATGCGCTGCGAAAGACGCATTTCGACGGCCTTGAGCTTATTCCGGCAAACCTGCGGTTGTTTCAGTCTGAGTATGAGATCGCGGCGAGGATGGCGCGAGGGCAGGGGCGCCTGCTTGATCGGCTCTCCCAGGGAATTGCAAGCATCTCCGACCGGTTTGATGTCATCGTTCTCGACCCACCGCCTGCGCTTGGCGCAATATCTCTCTCGGTGCTTAGGGCAGCCAACGCGCTCATCGTCCCGGTGCCGCCGACAGTGATGGACTTCTCCTCTACGGCTGCTTTTCTCGCCATGCTTGATGAGACCATTGAAACGCTCTCCGAAAATGATTTGGCGCCGACGCTGAAGTTTCTGCGGTTTGTTGCCTCGAAAGTCGATGAGAACAAGTCCATGCAGAAGGAGTTGCTCAATCTGATGCGCACACTGTTCGGTCACGCGATGATACGCACGCCGCTCAAGGATTCCGCAGAGATTGACAATGCGACGGCGCGGCTGATGACCGTTTATGAACTCGACGGCCCAGTTACTAGCAGCGCTGTGCGAAATCGCTGCCTCGCCTATCTCGATGGCGTGAATGCTGAAATCGAGATTGATATACGCTCGATGTGGCCCAGCCATCTTGGTCGTCTTCGGAAGGAAGGAATCGCATGATTCAGAATAATTGCACCGGTGCAATTTTGCCAATTGTGCAGCGAATTTCGACTGTTTTTGCCCATAACGCTAGCATCGACGCGGCAGTCTTCGCAGATCGTTGTCATCGCACAATGCCGGAATTGCACCGGTGGAATTTCGCTTTTGGGATATCGTCATGGGCCGCAAAAACGCCTCATTCGCTGCAGACCTTGCTGCAGGCATTATGTCCGCAGATGAAGCCGTCCCGCGGCGTTCCTCGATTGGTGCGGGGGTGCTTACCGGTAGAGAGAACCGACTGTCGGAACTTGCGTCAGGCAGTGTGGTAACGCGCACTCACGAACTTGTTGACCCAGCACGTTGTCGAATGTGGGAGGGGCACAACCGAGATTACGCTCTACTGACCGAAGAGAGGTGTGCTGATCTCATCGAGAGTATCAAGGCCCAAGGGCGTCAAGAGATACCGGCCATCGTTCGCCGCATTCGCGATGATGAGGCGTATGACTTCGAAGTGATTTGTGGCGCGCGTCGGCACTGGTCTATCAGCTGGCTCCGCGCTCATAATTATCCCGATTTCCGTTTCCTGATTGATGTTCGCAGCCTTTCAGATGAGGAGGCCTTCCGTCTCGCTGACATTGAGAATCGTGCCAGGGATGACCTTTCTGATCTCGAGCGCGCACGGGATTATTTGCGGGCACTCGGTATCTACTATGAGGGTCGCCAGAAGGTGATGGCGGAACGCATCAACGTCACCGAAAGCTGGCTCAGTCGCTATCTGGATCTTGCCAGGCTTCCATCAGAGTTGATGTTGGCATTTCCGAACGGTCAGGATCTGCGGATCAAGCATGTGACGGCGTTGAAGCCACTCCTTAAGCCCGATGATCGCAAGGAACGGGTGTTTGCAGAAGCGGCACGGATTGCTTCAGCCCGTCTAGAGGGCGTGCCTTCTGAACCCGTTCCTGACGTGTTTCGCGCACTGGCGCGAGCGGCCGAGGCCCCCAAGAAGTCAGGTTCCCCCAAGAGGTCAGGAAATAGCGAGGTGATTACGTCGCCCGCTGGGAAGCCGCTCCTTCGAGTGGATTCTAAAGACAGAAAGGGCATGCGCCTCACTTTGTTTCTTCACTCGGGTGGATCGCGGCATGAAGCGGAGAAAGCCCTCACGGCCATCTTGGACGCGCACTGGAAGTAGCCGCGTATCGGGGCATCGGCGGTGGTGCGACTAGACGCCGATCCTTCGTCTTAATCTTGCAACCGCTCCTGACCGCGCTGCAAGCGCTTCTGCATAGCGCGTTGGCATCGCCGGTGAGCTCCAATCGGCAGCCTGGCAGATCGCCGCCAGCCCTTCACCGGCTGCGGTCAGATCCTGCGCAAACCCCACGCGCAAGCTGTGCCCCGAAAGACCGCGGCACTGGTCCTCGATTGCGGAATCCTCGAGCTCAGGCTGCAGCACCCGCAATCCGCGCTTCGCAATGCGCAGCAGCACATCGCGAATGCCATCGTCTGACAGCCGACCGCCGACCCGCCCGAACCTGTCGACCGACGCCAGGAGCGGTGTAGCCGAGGGCAGGGGGCTTTCACTGTCGCCCTGCCT
>JBBRVR010000128.1:0-5285 GCA_038246695.1 Sphingomonadales bacterium | reverse complement strand
GGCCTGGTTGGTGCGGTGAATATTCCGATCATCAATCGCAGTGTCGTGTGGTGGAATTCGCTTCACCAGCCGCCCAGCATCACTGCGGGCAAAAGCGCGATTGACGCGGCTTTCCTGTGGCCGTTGTTGGCCGCGGTGGTGGGGTTCTCGCTGCTGTTCGGCGCGATTGTGCTGATGCGGATGCGCGCCCTGATTGCCGAGCAACAGGTCGAGGCGCGCCTGCGCCGGCGCGCGCTCGACGATGAGCCTGCAATGCAGGACAGCGTTCGCGAACCGATGATGGGACAGGCATGATGCGTGAAAGCCTCCCGCAATGGGATTATGTGATCGCGGCCTACGCGGTCGGACTGGTGGCGCTCGCGCTGCTGATCCTGTGGAGCTGGACCGCGATGCGCCGGGCTGAGAAACGGCGCGAGCAGGTAAAGCGCCGATGAGCCGGATGAAACCCAAACATCAGCGCATGACGCTGGTGGTTTTTGCCCTGATCGCGATTGTTGCCGCCGGGCTGATCGCGGTGTGGGCGCTGCGCAATCAGGCCAGCTATTTTTACCTGCCCGAACAGATGGCATCGCAGCCGCCTTCGGTGGGCCAGCCTGTCCGCCTGGGCGGGATGGTGCAGCCCGGATCGCTGGCGACGCAGGCCGATGGGGTGACAGTGCAATTCATCGTCACCGGTAATTCCGCCAGCACGGTTCCGGTGCGGTTCAGCGGTATCCTGCCCGATCTCTTCGTCGAAGGATCAGGCGTGGTCGCAGAAGGCAGCCTTCAGGCGGACGGCGTTTTCCTCGCGACCAACCTGCTGGCAAAGCACGACGAGAATTACGTGCCAAGGGAGCTCGAAGGGCTGGACGGGCATGATACGGATAAAGCCGCGCAGATGGCAGCCGAGACGACCATTGGCCTGTAACCGGCGGCGTCCTCAAACAGCGGCTCGGGGGGTCAGGCGATGATTGCCGAGGTTGGGCACGCCGCCCTGTGGCTCGCCGCTGCGCTGGCGGTGTTGCAGCTGGTGACCGGGGCGCTGGCGTTGCGCACACCCGAAGGCTCGCAATCGCCTTATGCTTTGTATACGCGCCCGGCGGCGGTAATGCAGGCGGTGCTGGCGTTCACGATGCTGCTGTATAGTTTTGCGATCACGGATCTTTCGGTGAAGCTGGTCGCCACCAATTCGCATTCGATGAAGCCGTTTCTGTACAAGATCACCGGCACATGGGGCAATCACGAAGGGTCGATGCTGCTGTGGGTCGCGGTGCTGGCGCTGTCTGGCGGCTTGCTTGGCGGGCTGGAGCGGCGCCTGCCTGAACGCACGATGTCGGCGACGCTGGCGGTGCAGGGCTTTGTCGGGCTCGGGTTTTATTTCTTCCTGCTGATGAGCTCCAACCCGTTTGAGCGGCTGCCCGTGCCCGCTGCCGAAGGGGTGGGGCTTAACCCGCTGTTGCAAGACATCGGCCTCGCGGTGCATCCGCCCACTTTGTATATTGGCTATGTCGGTCTGTCGGTCGCTTTCAGCCTGGCGATGGGGGCGCTGATCACCGGCCGCGTCAATCCCGATTTCGCCAAGGTCATGCGGCCGTGGGTATTGGGGGCGTGGGTGTTCCTGACGCTTGGCATCACGGCAGGGTCTTACTGGGCGTATTACGAGCTGGGCTGGGGCGGCTGGTGGTTCTGGGATCCGGTCGAGAATGCCTCCCTGATGCCGTGGCTCGCGGCGACTGCGCTGCTGCATTCGGTCAACGTGTTGGCTGCGCGCGATGCGCTGCGCACGTGGACGATCATGTTGGGCGTGGTCGCGTTTTCGATGTCGATGCTGGGCACTTTCTTGGTGCGATCGGGCGTGCTTACCAGCGTCCACGCCTTCGCCGTCGATCCCGAACGCGGCGCCCTGCTGCTGGCTTTGCTGGCGCTGTATATCGGCGGAAGCCTGTCGGTGTTTGCCCTGCGCGCCAGTTCCATTTCCGAAGGCAAGCGGTTTGCCGCGACCAGCCGCGAAGGCGCGCTGGTGTTCAACAATGTGATGCTATCCGCGATCCTTGCCATTGTGCTGCTTGGCACGCTGTATCCGCTGCTGACAGAGGCATTCGATGTGCGCGTTTCGGTGGGCCCGCCATACTTCAACCCGGCGGGCGCGATCTTTGCGATACCGATGTTCATGGTGATGGCGGTCGGCCCGATGCTGCGGTGGAAGAACGATAGCGTGGCCCGCATCCAGCCACAGATCGCGGTGATTGCGGCGGTGGCGCTGCTGATCGTTGCGCTGGTGGTGGCGCTGGGAGATTATCCGCTGCTGCCGATCTTGGGCCTTGCCTTGGCCGGAGCGTTGGCATTGGCTGCGATAATGCCATTGAAGGGGCGCAAGCTGACCCGCGTGCCTATTGCCACGTGGGGCATGGTGGTCGCGCATTTCGGCATCGCGGTGGCGCTGTTTGGAATGGCGAGCGAGAGCGCCTTCACGCAGGAGCGGCTGGCGGCGGTCGCCCCCGGCGGAACGCAACAGGTCGGCGGATGGACAGTCCAGCTGGAAAGCGTGGACCCGGTCTCCGGCCCCAACTGGACCGCGATCGAGGCGCGTCTTGCCGTCAGCCGGGATGGCGCAGAGCCGGTGATCCTAAGCCCGCAGGCGCGCAATTTCTGGGCGCCCGCGCAGGCCACCAGCGAAAGCGCGCTGCTCACCCTCTGGGACGGGCAGCTGTATGCGGTGATCGGAGATGCGGCGGGCATCGGCCCCGATGGCGAGCAACGCTGGCAATTGCGCATCTGGTGGAAGCCGTTTGTGACCTTCATCTGGTATGGTGGCCTGCTGATCGCGCTGGGCGGGGTGCTGTCGATTGCAGGCCGGGTGCGGGTGGACCTGAAACGTCGCGCGGCGACGCGGATCGGCAATGAACGGCGCGCGGATGAGGCGAAGATCGCAGCGGAGGCGGGCGTCAAGGCGAATGCGCTGCCCGAGCCCGCCGAATGATCAAGCCGCTATATTTCATTCCGCTGGCACTCTTCGCCTTCTTTGCCGGGCTGGCCGGGTTCATGCTCACGCAGGAAAAGAACCAGTTTGTCGAAAGCCAGATGGTGGGTAAGCCCCTGCCAGAATTCTCGTTGCGTCCTGCGACCGAAAGCAGGCCGGGCGTTTCGCTTGCGGATTTTCAGGATGGCGAGCCCAAGTTGCTGAATGTCTGGGCCAGCTGGTGTGGCCCCTGCGTGGCCGAGGCTCCGCAGCTGGAGCGCCTGAAGCAAAGCGGTGCGGACATCGTCGGCGTCGCAATCCGTGACCGGCCGGAGGCCGTTGCGGGGTTCCTTGCACAACATGGCAATCCCTACAGCCGTATCGGCGCTGATGACCTGTCCGCGCTGCAACTGGAGCTGGGATCGTCGGGCGTGCCTGAAACCTTCGTGATCGATGGGCAGGGTATCATCCGCCACCAGCATATCGGCGATATCCGCGCGGCTGATGTGCCGATGCTGCTCGAAAAACTGGAAGACGCGCGATGAAGGCGCTGCAACTAATTTGCGCGCTGTTGGCGTTGCTGATCGCCCCGCTGAGCGCGCCGATCCATGCGCAATCCGACGTTCCACCTGCGCCTTATGCTTACACCCAGTTGGATGATGCCGCGCAGGAGGCAGAGGCGACCGCGCTGATGCACACCCTGCGCTGTCTCAAATGCCAGTCGCAGAGCATCGCAGATTCCGACGCTCCGATGGCAGGTGACATGCGCCATCAGGTGCGCACCCGCATCGCCGCCGGGCAAAGCCCGGATGCGATCCGCGCATGGCTGGTTGAGCGATATGGCGACTATGTGAGCTATCAACCCGAGGTAAGCGCGACCACTTGGCCGCTGTTTGCGATCCCGGCGTTGTTGCTTGCGGTGGTCATGATGGTGCTGTTGCGGCGGCTGGGGCGCAAACGCTCCGATGATCCGGCGAGCCCAATATCATGAGCGGGTGGATCGCAGTGCTGCTGCTCGCCATCGCATCCTTCGCGATTGCCGCATTCGCGCTGCGCCTGCCGCGTGCGGGCTGGGCGATCTTTGGCGCGGTCCTGCTGTTTGGCCTTGCCGGATATGCGTGGCAGGGATCTCCTCGCCAGCCTGCCAGCCCCGCTCAAGGGCAGACAGCAACGGCGAATTCGGGCGAGGAAATGGTTGACGCGCGCCGCGCGCTGTTCAGCCCCAACGTGCCAAAGCCTGACTACCTCATGATGTCCGATGGCTTTGCCCGGCGCGGGCAGTTTGACTATGCCGCGGGCATGCTGCGCAAGGGTCTGAGCGAGAATCCCGATCACATCGAAGGGTGGCTGGCGCTGGGCATGGCGCTGACCGGCCACGCGGACGGATTTGTGACCCCGGCAGCGTCTTATGCGTACACCCGCGCGCGCCAGCTTGACCCCGCAAACCCGGCGGCGGATTATTTCCTCGGCTTTTCATACCTGCAAAGCGGGGAAATCCGTGCGGCGCGCAGCGTTTGGGCAGACTTGCTGACACGCTCGCCCGAGGACGCCCCGTGGCGCCCTGAACTGGAGGATCGGATCGCCTCGCTCGACCGGATGATAGCCAACGCCCCGATGCTGCAATAGCGGATATGCTTTCGGGCAACAGATCGGTTTCGGCACTGGTCACGCTTATGTTGCAGGCGCGAAAACGCGGTGCTAAGGGCCGCGCCTTCACTATGGGGCACCGGGTAAAGCCATGAGCGACACAGCAACTGCGCCTAATCCGTCTCCGGCCCATCACCCGCCCAGCGGCGGTCACGGTCACAGCGCTTCAAAGGCGGCGCTGGCGATGGGGGCAATCGGCATCGTCTTCGGCGATATCGGAACCAGCCCGCTTTACGCTTTCCGCGAAACCTTTGTCGGCCCCCACAAACTGGCGCTCGATGAACCGCACGTGCTGGGCGTGGTCAGCCTGATTTTCTGGTCAATGACGCTGGTTGTGGCGATCCAGTATGTCACGATCCTTATGCGCGCCGATAACAAGGGGCAGGGCGGTTCGCTCGCGTTGGTGGCGCTGATTTCGCGCAACATGACCCGGTCGAAATACAGCTGGATGGCCGTGCTGCTGGGCGTTTTCGCTACCAGTCTGTTCTATGGCGATTCGATGATCACCCCGGCCATTTCGGTGCTGTCGGCGGTTGAAGGTCTGACCGTCGTCGATCAGCGGCTGGACCGCTTCGTCATCCCCATCGCGCTGGTGCTGCTGGTGATGCTGTTCATCCTGCAAAAACGCGGCACGGCGAAAGTTGGCGCACTGTTTGCCCCTGTGATGATCGTCTATTTCATCGTGATCGCAGCGTTGGGC
>JBBRVR010000127.1:0-5389 GCA_038246695.1 Sphingomonadales bacterium | reverse complement strand
GCCCGGCGATCTCGCGCGCCCCATCCGGCGTCAGCTCCAGCGCCAAAAGTTGCGCCGCCCGCGCCACCACCCGCTCCAGCTCAGCCACCGTGTAAAAGTTCAGCCGTAGCGGAATTCCAAAGCGGTCGCGCAGCGGCGTCGTCAGCAGGCCCTGCCGCGTGGTCGCGCCGATCAGCGTGAACGGCGGCAGGTCGATCCGAACACTGCGCGCCGATGGCCCCTCACCGATGATGAGATCGAGCGCGCGGTCCTCCATTGCAGGATACAGCACTTCCTCGACCACGGGATTGAGCCGGTGAATCTCGTCGATAAACAGCACGTCATGCGGCTCAAGATTGGTGAGCAGCGCGGCCAGATCGCCCGCCTTGGCGATCACCGGGCCGGAGGTCGCGCGAAAGCCGACGCCCAGCTCATTGGCGACGATCTGCGCCAGCGTGGTCTTGCCAAGGCCGGGCGGGCCGAAAAACAGCGTATGATCCATCGCCTCGCCGCGCCCCTTCGCGCTCTGGATGAACACGCGCAGATTGTCGCGGGCACCCTCCTGCCCGATGAACTCGGCCAGCGATTTTGGCCGCAGCGCCGGATCCGGATCGCCGGGTTGCGGGGTGGGAGCGTGGAGGGGTTGGTCAGTCATACATAGCCCCGTCCCCATCTTCGTCACCCTGAACTTGTTTCAGGGTGCATCTGACGGCAGACACGGTGCCATGCAGTTCGAGCGGCAACCGTGCGTCTATATCCTGGCGAGTATGCCCCACGGCACGCTTTATATTGGCGTCGCCAGCGACCTTCTCGCCCGGCTTTGCCAGCACAGAGATGGCAAGACCCAAGGCTTCACCAGCCGATATACAGTCAACGGCCTCGTCCGTTATGAAATGTTCGGTGACATGGAAGCCGCCATCGCTCGCGAGAAGCAGCTCAAGCGCTGGCACCGCCAATGGAAGATCAACCTGATCGAAAGCGAGAACCCCGATTGGCACGATCTTGCAGTCGGGCTGGGTCTGCCCCCGATTGCTCAAGGCAAGGGGCGGGATGGATCCTGAAACGAGTTCAGGATGACGGGTTTGCTGGGTTGCATCCATCACCCAGCCGCCTTCTTCAGCGCGACGCGGATCAGGTCGCCCTCGGCTGCATCCTCGCCCAGTTCTGCCACTGCGCGCGCTACGGCCTGTGCGGCCACGGCGGGTTTGAAGCCGAGATTCTCCAGCGCGCTCATCGCATCAGCGCTGGCCGAACCTGCCGGGGCCGCCGCGCCCTTCACCGCGCCCGCCATGCCGCCGCCGGGCAGCGCGCCCGCCTTGTCCTTCAGCTCATTCACGATCCGCCCCGCCAGTTTCGGCCCGACGCCGTTCGCGCGCGCTACCATTGCCGCATTCCCGGCGGCGCAGGCATCGCGCAGCTCTCCGGTCGATAGTGCAGACAGGATCGCAAGGCCCACCTTGCTGCCCACGCCCTGCACCTGAGTCAGCAGCCGGAACCAGTCACGCTCTGCGCTTTCGGCAAAGCCGAGCAGGCGCATGTCGTTCTCGCTGACCTGCAAATCGGTGTGGACAGTGCATGCCTCTCCCACTGCGCCCAGCGCCGCCAGCGTGCGCGCGGAGCAATGGACGAGGTAGCCCACGCCAGCCACATCGACGATGGCCCAGTCCGTGCCCGTTTCATCGAGCCTGCCTGTCAGCTTTGCAATCATGCCCCGCTTCTCGCTGATAGCTCGCGCGATTGCCAGCGCCGCGCGCCCGTTTTGCGCAAGCGTCTGTAACCCCGCATGATCCGCCATTCGCTCGCTTCATCGCAGCTGGAGGACGGTTGAAACAGCTGGCACAGTATCTTGAAGTGAAAAACACGCCCCCGGCGCATGGCGACGATCTGCGCCCCGGCGGCGGTAAACACGCAAATCGCGCAAATCGGGCGGGGTTCGTCCATGAAATCGCTCATATCGCCGCAACGAGGTGCAGGAAACAGCGCCCTTGCAACCGCACCATATCGACAGGCGCGCCATTCGCGCTATCAGCAGGGGCATGAGCTTCAACACATTCGGGCGCGTGCTGCGCTTTACCACGTGGGGCGAAAGCCACGGTCCGGGCCTTGGCGCGGTGCTGGACGGGTGCCCGCCAGGCCTGCCGCTGCGCGCGAGCGACATTCAGCCTTATCTTGATGCGCGCAAGCCCGGCCAGAACCGCTTTACCACGCAGCGCAAGGAAGCGGACGCGGTGAAGATCCTTTCCGGCGTGTTCGAGGATACGACCACCGGCACGCCGATCCACCTGATGATCGACAACACCGATCAGCGGTCAAAGGATTATTCGGAGATCGCGCAATCCTATCGCCCCGGTCACGCCGATTACGCCTATGACGCGAAATACGGTATCCGCGACTATCGCGGCGGCGGGCGGTCGAGCGCGCGCGAAACCGCCGCGCGGGTGGCGGCGGGCGCAGTGGCGCGGCTGATCATCCCCGAAGTCACGATCACCGCCTATGTGTGCGAACTGGGCGGCGACCATATCGAGCGTGAAGCGATCAATTACGACGAAATCACCCGCAACCCGTTCTTTTGCCCCGACAGCTGGGCGGCAAAGCGGTGGGAAGAAAAGGTCGAGGCCGCCCGCAAGGATGGATCATCGCTGGGCGCGGTGGTGGAATGCGTTGCCACGGGCGTTCCCGCCGGATGGGGGGCGCCGGTCTATGGCAAGCTCGACATGGATCTGGCGAGCGCCATGATGAGCATCAACGCGACCAAGGGCGTGGAAATCGGCGACGGGTTCGAAGCCGCGCGGCTGACCGGCGAACAAAACGCCGATGCGATGCGCCCCGGCGCCAATCCGGGCGATCCACCGATCTTTGCCAGCAACCATGCGGGGGGCACGGCGGGCGGCATATCGACCGGGCAGCCGGTGGTGTGCCGCGTCGCATTCAAGCCGACCAGCTCGATCCTGAAGCCGGTCCCATCGATCACCGCCAATGGCGAGGCGACCGAGGTCCGCACCAGGGGCCGCCACGATCCGTGCGTCGGCATTCGTGGCACGCCGGTGGTGGAGGCCATGATGGCGCTGGTGCTGGCCGACCACAAGATGCTGCACCGCGCACAGGTTGGGTGACGAACCATCGGTTCTCTGAGTTCCGATTGGTCGAAATCGGGCATATCCAATTGTATGCACATACTCGCCTTTTGTGCAGTGCAGCGCAGCCAGATTGTGTGTAAGGGGTTGTCTCACCGATAGAGAGCACCACGCGAACCCATGAAAGTCCATCCCCGCCTCCAAGCTTCGGCTGCGCTGTATCGCGAGCTGAAGGACGTTGCCAGAGCAATGCCCAAAAAACCGCTCGATCCGGGTAAGCGCAAGACGCAGATCGTGGTGGTTGGCGGCGGCGCGGGCGGACTGGAGCTGGTGCGGCGGCTGGGCGCGAAGTTCGGGCGCAAGCACCACGACATCATCCTGGTCGACAAGAACCTCTCGCACATCTGGAAACCGTTGCTGCACGAGGTCGCGGCCGGATCGCTCGACGCCAATATGGATGAGGTCGGCTACCGCGCACACTGCTTTCGCTGGGGCTATCGCTTTTTTCAGGGCGCGCTGGAGGAGGTCGACCGCGAGGCGAAGACCATCACGCTCGCTCCGGTGCACGATCGCGATGGAACCGAGCTGATATCGGATCATGTCATCCGCTACGATTACCTCGTGCTGGCGGTGGGATCGGTGTCGAACGATTTCGGCGTGCCCGGCGTCTCCGAATATTGCATCTATCTCGATGCGCGCGACGAGGCCGACCGGTTTCGTACCAAACTGCTCAATCACTGCCTGCGCGTCAGCCGCGCCTTGATGGCCGATCCGCGTTCGGATGAGCGTGTGCGGGTGGCGATTGTCGGCGGCGGAGCGACGGGCGTGGAACTGGCCGCCGAACTCTACAACGCGGCAGGGGCATTGCGGCATTACGGCCTTGAAGTGTTTGACGAGAGCAAGCTGGAAGTCACCCTGATCGAAGCAGGCCAGCGTATCCTGCCAGCCCTGCCCGAACGACTGGCCGTTTCCGCAACGCACGAATTGCAAATGCTGGGCGTCGAAGTGTTGACCGATACGCAGGTGATCCGGGCCGAAAGCGGCAAGCTCTTTACCCGCTGCGACCACGTGATCGAGGCTGATCTGATCGTATGGGCCGCCGGTGTCAAAGGGCCCGAATTCCTCACCCATCTCGATCTTGAAACCAACGCCCGCGATCAGATCGTCGTCTCCGAAACCCTTCAGAGCGTGGATGATCCCAGCATTTTTGCACTGGGCGATTGCGCTTCGTACGTGCCCGCAGGCGAGACCAAGCCGGTGCCCCCACGCGCGCAGGCCGCGCATCAGATGGCGGACACGGTCTATGCCAACCTGATCCGCATTCAGAAAGGCGAGCCGCTCAAGACCTTTGTTTATCACGACAACGGTTCGCTGGTGTCGCTCAGCCGGTTTTCCACCGTGGGCAACCTGATGGGCAATCTGGTTGGCGGGGCGATGGCTGTCGAAGGGCGCATCGCGCGGTTCATCTACACTTCGCTGTACCGGATGCACCTGTTGGCGATCCACGGCTGGATCAAGGGCATATCCCTGATGATCATCGGGCGGGTGAACCGGATCGTGCGCCCGCGCCTTAAATTGCACTGATCGCTATTCATCGCGTTGTCCGGTGTGTAAGGTTTCAAAAATGGCGCTTACGGCAGGATGGTCGCGATGAAACAGGTAATCTATATTTCGCAGCCGTTCGGCTTTGAAAAGGCGATGCTCGCAGGCATCCTTTCGCAGGCACGGCGCAACAACCCCAAGAACGATATCACCGGCGCGCTGGTCTGTCGGCGCGACATGTACATACAGCTGATCGAAGGGCCAGAGGCGGCAATTGACGGGCTGTTCAGCCGGATCCTTATGGACGATCGGCACGCCAATGTGCGCGTGCTTCACTCTCAGGAAATTGACGATCGGCTGTTTCCGGAGTGGGCGATGTTTGATGACGAACTGCCTTCGCTGACGTGGTCGCGCGATGAAATCGAGGGCGGCGCGATCGAAGACGCTTCTCCAGAAGAGCTGCACACGATATTTGCGAAAGTCGCTGATAAGGCGCGCGCAACAAACGCCGGCACCTGAAAGGCAGCTGTCGTGCTGGCCGCGATAAACGGGCCTCACAGACCATTATCCAAATGATCTCATCGGCGCGCGGAACCTTCGCAATGGTTCCCATTCTACCGATTGAAAAAAGCGATCAGAACAATCGTTTTATTCCGCTTTTTTGCGGCGCAGCAAAGCCTATGTGCAGTGCAACAGACTTTCGTCCGTTTTAATCAAAGCAATTTCTAGAGGAATACCAATGGGCATTATCGGTTCGACCATCCAGCCGTTCAAGGCGACCGCATTCCAGGCGG
>JBBRVR010000126.1:0-5418 GCA_038246695.1 Sphingomonadales bacterium | reverse complement strand
TCGCTCACCCGGCCCTTTGGGTGGAGCATGAATATCTCGACCCGGTCGCGCCCGGCCACCGCATTGATCGCAGCAGATCCGGTATCGCCGCTCGTCGCGCCGACAATCGTCAGCCGCTCATCGCGCCGCTCAAGGAAGGTTTCGAACAGGTGGCCCAGCAATTGCAGCGCCACATCCTTGAACGCAAGCGTCGGGCCGTGAAACAGTTCAAGCAGCCAGTGCGTCTCGTCCAGTTGCACCAACGGTGTCACCGCTTTGTGTCCGATATCGCCGTAAACCGCCTCACACAGGGCATCCAGCTCGTCATCAGACAGGCTGCCTGCGACAAACGGGCGCATCACATGCGCGGCCAGTTGCGCGTAAGGCATCCCGCGCATGTCTTCGATCTGGGCGGCGGCGAAACGCGGCCACTCGCGCGGCAGATACAGGCCGCCATCGCTGGCAAGCCCGGCCAGGGTCACGCCTTCGAAATCGAGTGTCGGCGCTTTTCCTCGGGTGGATACATATTGCATGGCGGCGGGGATTAGCGGCGCGGGCGCGCGGGGGCAATCATTTGGGCAATTTCCTCAGCCGTCCCCGCACGGCGAAACCGTAGATAACCAGCGCGGTCAGCGCGAAGAAAAACCACTGCCCGGCATAGGCAAGGTGGTTATTGGGCAGATCGGAGGGGTCGGGTTTGGCAAGCGGTTGCAGCCCGGCCAGCGGGGGATCGGCAACAAGGCGCGGCCCCGGCGCGATCACACCAGTTACGGCGCCGCCATTCCACTGCGGCAGATCAAGCGCGCGTGAGAAACCAAGGTCGACCAGCGCGCTTTTCCCGCCAGGAGTGATGCAGGACGTGCGCATCGTCCAGCCCTTCACGCCGGTGGCCGCAGTCCCGGCGACAGGTTCAATCGGCCCGGAACTTTGGCAGGTAAGCGTGCTACGGCGAAACCACAGATCGTCGCCCTCGCCCGCCATCGGGAAGTCGGCAAGATCAGCAGCAGCGGTGGCATCGGAATATTGCGAGATCAGCGCGGCCTTTTCATCCGCGCGGCCTAACTGCCAGATCCCCAGACCTACCATCGTCAGTGCGGCAGCAATGACGATAATCGTGGAGAATATGGGAAGCTGCCGGATCATTCGTCGTTCCTATGCTGGCTGGCTTCATAAGCTTGATAAACAAAAGCTGTCTTTAACACTCGCAACGCGCCCAATACGCCTCCCACTGTCAGCGGCGCCCAGACCAGCACCTGCAACCAGATCGGCGGTCTCAGCGATTCATCGATCAACACCGCAGCGGTTATCAACAGCACGCCGATCGCCATGGTGACGAGGCCCGCCAACCGCCCGCCGCGCGCCAGCGGGGCCAGTTCAAGCCCGCAGGTGCTGCATTCGGGCGCAATCAGTCCTGGCGCATCAAACAGCGTCCTTGCAGCGCAGCGCGGGCACAAACCGAAAAGGGCAGCCCGGATGATGCCGGACTGCCCCTTTTGCATATTCGGGCTCTCACCCATCGGCATCAGTGATATTCAGCGCCCCAGCCGCCCCACACGTAAACGGAGATGAACAGGAACAGCCACACCACATCGACAAAGTGCCAATACCACGCCGCCGCTTCGAAACCGAAGTGCTGACGCGGGGTGAAGTGGCCCTTGTAGGTGCGGAACAAACACACGGCGAGGAAGATCGTACCGATCAACACATGAAAGCCGTGAAAGCCGGTCGCCATGTAGAATGCCGAGGAGTAGGTGTTCCCACCAAATCCGAACGGCGCAACGGAGTATTCGTACGCCTGAATGGAACTGAACAGCATGCCAAGCGCCACTGTTGCCCACAGACCTTGCTTCAGGCCTTCGCGGTCCCCGTGGATCAGCGCATGGTGCGCCCAGGTTACGGTGGTGCCCGAACACAGCAGGATAAGCGTGTTGAGCAGCGGCAACGCGAAGGGATCGAGGACCTCCATCCCCTTGGGCACGAATTGCGTAGCGGCCGCCGCGCCTTCGGTCCCGAACAGGCTGGTCGTGGTATCGGTCACGTGGTCATAGGTCAGCGCCGCCGGGAACAGCGAAAAGTCGAAGAACGCCCAGAACCAGCCGACAAAGAACATCACTTCAGAAGCGATAAACAGGATCATACCGTAACGCATGTGGAGCTGAACCACCGGCGTATGATCGCCACGCTGTGCCTCCACCACGATATTCTTGAACCACATAAAGAAAGTCGCGATCAGACCGGCCAGCCCGAGATACAGCACGATCGAGGCGGCACTGCCGAAGATTTCCGGATGGAAGCTAAGGACCATTCCGGTGGTGAAGGTCAGCGCCGAAAAAGAGCCGACGAAAGGCCAGATATCGGGTTCCAGAATGTGATAATCGTGGTTTACTTTGCCACCCATGTTACGTGTCCCGTCCCTAGGATTGAATGCTATTGCGATTGCGCTGTGCGGTCGAGAGCCGACGATACGGGCTCTTTCGCGCGGTGAAAAGTGTAGCTCAACGTGATCTGCTCGACATTGGCCATGAATTCATCTTTGAGAATCGCCGGATCGACGTAATAGACCACCGGCATGGTGACCTCCTGCCCCGGCTCCAGCGTCTGCTCGGTAAAACAGAAGCACTGGACCTTGTTGAAATACACCCCTGCCTGCGCAGGTTCCACGTTGAAGGTGGCGGTGCCGGTGATCGTCTCTGCGCCATTATTGCGCGCCACAAAAGTGGCCATGTCGCGCTGGCCGATCTGGACCGTGTCGGTGGCCTGTGTGGGGTGAAACGTCCACGGCACATTGCCCGCGGTGGACCCGTCGAACCGGATCGAGATCGTTTTGCCCGTCGCCCCGGCGGCCGCGCGCGCGGCATCGCTTTCGCTCGCGATTTGCGTGGTGCCGCCAAAGCCGGTGACCTGGCAGAACATCCGATACAGCGGCACGGATGCAAAGCCGAGCCCGATCATCGCTGCCGCCAGCGCCAGCGCCATCAGCCCAGTGCGCAGATTGCGCCGCTGAGTTTCCTTGTCGAGAGTCGGCGCAATGTTCATTGCCCGCCTATCCGCACGATTGTGATCGCATAAAACAGCACGACGAAGAACAGCAGCGTTCCGCCGACGACCAGATTGCGCGCCTTCTGGCGACGCTTGAGTTCGGTTTCCTCTTCGGGGGTCATGCGAAAATCCCCCAATCGAACACGCCACCAGCCAGCATTCCGGAACCGATCAGCTCTTGCGCTTCGAACACGCGGTCAACCACCAGCGCTCCGAACAGGATGAAGAGATAGAGGATGCTGAATTTGAACAGCGCTTTTTCCTCGATCATCGGGTCTCCGCCATCCGCAATCGCACCCATCACCGCATCGCGTCGCACTACTGGCACGGCGAGCGCAATGAAGATCGCGGACAGCACGACCGCGAACGAGCCATAAATCCAGCTTGTCCCACCGATTGCCCAAGGGGCAACCGCGATCGGGGCCAAAGCCAGAGTGTAGATCCATATCTGGTTGCGGGTCACGCGTTCCCCCGCGACCACCGGCAGCATCGGAATGCCGACCTTGGCATAATCAGTCTTCACAAACAGCGCGAGCGCCCAGAAATGCGGAGGCGTCCAGAAAAAGATGATCGCGAACAGCAGCAGCGGCATGGCAGTGATATCGCCCGTCACTGCGACCCAGCCGATCAAGGGTGGAAACGCGCCAGAACCGCCGCCGATAACGATGTTCTGCGGGGTGCGCGGCTTGAGCCAGATAGTGTAGATAACTGCGTAGTAGAAAATCGCAAACGCCAGCAGCGCCGCGGCCAGCCAGCCAATCGCGAGACCCATCAGGCCCACCGAAGCGCCCGACAGGAAGAGGCCGAAATCGCGCGCATCCTCGCGTCGCATCCGGCCGCTGGGCAGTGGCCGATTGGCGGTCCGCTTCATCCCGGCGTCAAGGTCCGCCTCCCACCAGTGGTTGAGCGCCGCCGATCCGCCGGCTCCCATCGAAATTGCAAGCACGGCGGTAAAGCCGAGCACTGGATGGATCGTGCCGGGCGCAGCCAACAGACCGCATATCGCGGTAAAGATGACCAGTGTCATCACGCGCGGCTTTGTCAGCGTGAAGAAGTCGCGCCATTCGGTCGGCAGCGCGGCTGCGGTCGACTGGGTCTGAGGCGTCAAAAGGGTCATAATCCTGCGTATCAATCTTGCAAGGAAGCGCGCCTGATTGTCAGACGCGCCCCCTCATTGTGATGTCCAACCGGAGCGGAAGCCTGGAAGCCATCGCCCCATCCGCAACTTATTCGGCGGGTTGGGGCTGCTGACGGTGATCGTGATAATCGTGATGATCCTCGATCACTGGCAGCGTTTCGAACTGGTGGTACGGCGGCGGGCTGGTCAGCGTCCATTCCAGCGTCGTCGCACCTTCACCCCACGGATTGTTCCCCGGCTTGCGGCCAGCCGCAAAGGCATAAACAAGGTTCGCGAAGAAGAAGACCATCGAGAACGCCGTGATGTAATACCCGTAAGTGCTGATCTGGTGCCAGAACGTGAACGCTTCGGCATAGTCGGGATAACGGCGGGGCATGCCCTGCATTCCGAGGAAGTGCTGCGGGAAGAAGATCACGTTTACGCCGATGAAGAACACCCAGAAGTGAATGTGGCTGAGCAGTTCGGAGTGCATCCGCCCACTCATCTTCGGGAACCAGTAATAGAACCCTGCGAACAACGAGAATACGGCGCCCATAGACAGCACGTAATGGAAGTGCGCGACCACGTAATAGGTATCGTGCAGGTTATCGTCGATGCCGCCATTGGCCAGCACCACGCCCGTCACACCGCCAACGGTGAACAGGAAGATGAAGCCCAGGGCCCAGACCATCGGCGATTTGAATTCGAGGCTGCCGCCCCACATCGTCGCGATCCAGCTGAATATCTTCACGCCCGTCGGGACGGCGATAACCATCGTGGCGGCGGTGAAATACATCTTCGTATTTACGTCGAGGCCCGTGGTGTACATGTGGTGTGCCCACACGATGAAGCCAACGACACCAATCGCCACCATCGCATACGCCATACCGAGATAACCAAACACAGGTTTGCGGCTGAAGGTCGCGACGATCTGGCTGATCATGCCAAAGCCGGGCAGGATCATGATGTACACTTCAGGGTGACCAAAGAACCAGAACAGATGCTGATAGAGGACGGGATCACCGCCACCGGCCGGATCAAAGAACGTCGTCTGGAAATTGCGATCGGTCAGCAGCATCGTGATGGCAGCAGCCAGCACAGGAAGAGCCAGTAGCAGCAGGAATGCCGTAACTAACACCGACCACACGAACAGCGGCATCTTGGGCAGCGTCATACCCGGCGCGCGCATGTTGAAGATGGTGGTGATGAAGTTGGTCGCACCCAGGATCGAACCTGCGCCCGCAAGGTGGAGCGAGAAGATCGCGAAATCCACCGCCGGTCCG
>JBBRVR010000125.1:0-5569 GCA_038246695.1 Sphingomonadales bacterium | reverse complement strand
CCTCCAGAATATCAGCGGCTTCATGGTCGGCGGGAAATATGAGGCAGAGGGGATCGCCAAGCACGGCGCCAAGTTGGTGACAGCCGTTGCGACCGCGAGCGTCCCCAAGCTCACCGTGCTGATCGGCGGCAGTTTCGGCGCGGGCAATTACGGCATGGCGGGCCGCGCCTATTCCCCGCGTTTTCTGTTAACCTGGCCCAATGCGCGCATCAGCGTGATGGGCGGCGAACAGGCGGCGAGCGTGCTCGCCACCGTTCACCGCGATGCGGACACATGGAGCGAAGAAGAGGCCGAGGCGTTCAAGGCCCCGATCCGCCAGAAATACGAAGACGAAGGCAACCCCTACTACGCCACCGCGCGGCTATGGGACGACGGGGTGATCGACCCGGCGCAGACGCGCGATGTGCTGGGGCTGGCTTTTTCTGCGTGTCTTGAGGCTCCGATAGCCGAGCGGCCTGCGTTTGGCGTGTTCCGGATGTAATGGCTGAAACCCCCACCCTTTCCCTTGCGTAACTTTCGCTAACCACCCAAAAGCTCGGGGAACAATCGCGCGTGGGAGAGACGCCAATTGCCGTATGATACAACTCGCAAGCCCACGCTGCTGTCACGCATCGTGCGTCGGATCATTCTGGCCATCTGGCATCTCAGGGGCTGGAAGATTGACAGTCCGCTGCCAAAGCATCTGAAAAAATACGTCCTCGCAGGCGCGCCGCACACGTCCAATTGGGACTTTGTGTTCTTCACAGGGGCGACCCACGAAGAAGGCGTGAAGCCCAATTTCATGGGCAAGCACACGCTGTTCACCGGCATGATGCGCAACTTCATGCTCGATATGGGCGGCATCCCGGTTGATCGCACGGCCAAGGCCAACGCCACCGAACAGGTCGCGGCCGAATTTGCGCGCCGCGATGAACTCGCGCTCGTGATCGCCTGCGAAGGCACGCGCAAGAGCGATGGCAAGTGGAAATCAGGCTTTTACCATATCGCGCGGGCCGCCAATGTGCCGATCGTTCCCGCCTTTGCTGACAACGCCACCAAGATCGTGAGCTTTGGCCCCCCGATGATGCCAACCGGCAATTACGGCGAGGACTTGCTCAAGATCGCCGAATGGTTCCGCGCCAGACTGCCCGATTACGACCGCTTCAAAGTGCTCGAGGCGCAAGCCAGGGCGATCATTGAGGGCCGCAACGACATCTGAGTGGGCCCCGATCCGCCAATCCACCCGCGATTGCGTTGGCTCGGGCGCTGTGTGCGATAAAACGATGCTGCGATGCACAAAGATTCTCGATCTTGCTTTAATACTGCGTCTTCTGGCCCTATCTGGACCTCTAGTCAGGGAGACACGGAGCCATGGTGCTCACACCGGAAACACGAGACCGCGAACGCAAGCGCATCGCTGGCATGGTGCTCGACCTCGTCAAGGATCGCGGGACCGAAATCCCCTATCTGGTTGCCGTAACCGAAAGCGGCCTGTCGCGCGCGCGGTTCGAACAATTGTTCGAAAACGAGGACGCGCTGTTCGATGCCGTTGCCGCGATGTGGCTTTCGCCCAATCTTGAAGTGATGGAAGAAGTGCTGGCGAGTGACCTTCCCCCGGCGCGCAAGATGTACGAATTCTTTCGCCGCCGCTTCGTCATCTCGCAAGGCCGCTGGCGCGAAGACCCCGAATATTTCCGCATCGCCTGCGAAATGGGCGCGGCCAATTTCGAAAAGGTGCGATCCTATGTCGATCTCGCCGATCATTATCTGTGCGAACTGATCGTGCAGGCGCAGGCGGATGGCTACTTCGCCGGGCTTGAGATTGAAGAGGCGCTGTCGCTGATCAACCAGATCGTATCGTGCTACACCATGCCGGATTCGCTGCTTTATCTGGGCGAAAAACTGTCGGAGGACAAACTGGCCCGGATTGTCGACACGATGTTTGCGGGACTTGAAGGCAGGACTGGGCAAGGCCTTGCGCGCGGGGTTAACACGCTGAAAGTCGCATCCTGACAGGGGATTGGCTGATCGCGCGAATGATGGTTTAGCGACGGGTCCGCTTGAACTGCAGCACATTGGCCGGCGGTTTGGGCGGTTTGGGCGGCTTGCGCCCATGATTTTCCGAGAGAGCGTATCTGAGGCTTGCCCCGATCATCAGCGCCGATAATGCGATGATGAGCGCGGCCCACACCCAATGCGGTAGAAACAGCGCCGCCTCGATCTGCCCGGTATCCGATAGCATCGTCCGCCCGCCGATCTCAGCCTGCCGGGTGAACAGATAGTTGAAATCCCGCAGCATGCTCATGGCGGCAAGAACCCCCAGAAATTGCAATGTAAAGCGCGTCAATCCCGCAGGCGCGCGCCATGCCACCAATGCAAGGCTCACCGCGACCAGCGGCAGCACGGCAAAGCCAACCGGTGAGCGAACATAGACGATCACGGAGGCAAAAATCACGCCCGCCGTGCCCCACAGTACCGGGCGCCACAACCGTTCATGCGCGCTCGCCAGGATCAGCCCGGCCCCTGCGAAACTGGGCGCAAGCGGGCCGCCTGCGGCAATCGCGGCGCTGGTAAAGCGCGAGACATCCGCCTTGACGAGGCTTTCGGCGACACCCGAGCCATCAGCGAAGATGCGCAATTGCTGAAAATCCTGCCCCAGCAGTGTTGCAGTCATGCCGTGGCCCATTTCGTGGAACCACGTCGTCAGGATCGCGAAGGGATAGATCAGATAGGTGCCCAAAGGCAGGGCGGGGAGCGTGAGCACGATCACCACCGCCAGGATCAGCCGACCGACCTGTTCTGCCTGGCTGCCGGGTTTGACCATCGATTGCATGAGCGTGCCTGAGGTGTTTCTAAACCGGCTCGCGAGCGGCGAGGCCTTCATCCGCATCAGCGGGATCAGGCTGCTGATCGCCGTACATATCTACTTGGGTGTGAAAGTGCAGTGCCGCCTCTTCGTCCTCGGCGCGCTGTTCCTGCAGGATCGACCAGCTTGCCAGAAACAATCCGGCAACCAGCGGGCCGACCACAATTCCGGAAATACCGGCGATCGAAAGCCCGCCCAGCGTGGTGACAAGGATGATCCAGTCGGGAATACCGGTATCCCGACCCACCAGAATGGGGCGCAAAACATTGTCGGCCGAACTGATGATGACAAAGCCCGACACCAGCACGAACACGCCCTGCCAGACATCGCCCGAGACAAACAGCCACAGTCCAACAGGCAGCCACACTATCCCTGTGCCGACGGCCGGGATCAGCGAAAACAGTCCCATCACCACTCCGAACAGCAGGGCTGACGGCACGCCAGCAACCACAAAGGTAATTGCGCCCAGCGCACCTTGCACCAGGCCGACGACCACCGATCCCTTGATCGTGGCGCGCACGATGCGAAGAAACCGCTGTGCGAGCCGGTCCGCAATGTCGCGTTCAACTGGCGCGGAATGCAGGATCGTCTCACCGATACGGGTGCCATCGCGCAGCAGGAAATAGGTAATGTAAAGGCCAAGCCCAAAACTGAGCAGGAATCCGAGCGCCCCACCGCCAATCGATACCGCTTGCGAGGCGATCAGACCTGCGCTTTCGCCGATAAACGTCTGCAGCTGATCTTGCATCATCGTTACATTGTTCCAGCCTTTTTCATCAATCAATTGCTGGGCACGCGCTGGCATGGAGGTGTAGATTTTATCCGCCCAGGCGGCGAGGTTGATGGGGTTGGCCTGCACCGTTGCAATCAGATCCAGTGCCTCTGCGACAACCATCGTCCCGATCCAGAGCGCGGGAAGCGCTACCGCAAACAAGATGATCGTCAACGACAGCAGCGCGGCGGGATTGCGTCTCCCCCGACATGCGCGAAGCGCCCATTTGTACAGCGGGTGGAACATGATCGCCGCCAGCGCCGACCACAAAAGGGCGGTCGCAAAGGGCCAGACGATCACCAGCAACATAAACGTGACGGCAGCCAGAAACAGCAGAAAACTGATCTGTTTCAGTTCAGTCGTGTGATGATGTTCGCCGGTCATATCCGTCATACTTACCGTGGCCCGGCCGATAGGTTCCTGAACGCGGTGCCGCGCCAGACAATCAAGTCTTGGCGCGGCAAAACCGTCACACTTTTGCTGCCCTAAGTGTGTCAGACATCCAGGTTCGCCACATTGAGAGCGTTATCCTGAATAAATTCGCGGCGCGGCTCGACCACATCGCCCATAAGCCGGGTGAAAATCTCGTCGGTCACATCCGCGTCTTCTACCTTCACCTGCAACAGCGCGCGGTTTTCCGGATCGAGCGTTGTTTCCCACAATTGCTCGGCGTTCATTTCACCAAGGCCCTTGTAACGCTGAACCGACAGCCCCTTGCGCCCGGCTGCGAACACCGCATCGAGTAGCTGGGTCGGGCGCATGAGTGCATCATCGTGCACCGCGCTGACCGGTTCATCCGCTTCGGCATCATCGCCCGGGACGGTCTCGGCGTCGTCCACCGCATCGCCGGCCTTTACCAGGCGCACCGGGGCAGCATAGGCTTCGGCCTGGGGTCCGGCGAGCGAGTGAAGTTTGAGCGCCTCGGTGCTGGAGAGGAACCGGCCATCGATATCGTGGACATCGGTGACACCCCTCCAAACCCGCGAAAACTGCACTGTACCATCATCAAGCAAGCGCGCGCTCCATTGCGCTTCGGGATCGCCCAGCTGTATTCGCCGGGCGGTGAAATCGAGTGCTCCGGCAAGGTCAGCGGGAGCCATCGCCGGGTCGAGCGCGCCTGACAGTGCCATCTGTTCGACGATCGCGTAGTCATACCGGCGCGGCACGAACGCGAGCAGGTTCTTGAGCCGCAGCGCCTGTTCGACCAGCACCCGCAAGTCTTCGCCCGAACGCGCGCCGCCCTGCGTTTCCAGCACCCGACCCTGAAGTCCGGCATCGACAAGATAGCGGTCCAGCGCGGGTTGATCCTTGAGATAGACCTCGCTGCGCCCCTTTGCGACCTTGAACAAAGGCGGCTGGGCGATGAACAGGTGCCCGGCCTTGACGATATCGGGCATCTGGCGGTGGAAGAAGGTGAGCAGCAGCGTGCGGATATGCGCGCCATCGACATCGGCGTCGGTCATGATCACAACCTTGTGATAACGCAGTTTGTCGAGATTGAACTCGTCGCGAATACCGGTGCCCATCGCCTGAATCAGCGTACCGACTTCCTTGGATGAGATGATCCGGTCAAACCGGGCGCGCTCGACATTGAGGATCTTGCCCTTCAGCGGCAGGATCGCCTGCGTCTTGCGATCACGCCCCTGCTTGGCAGAGCCGCCTGCGGAATCGCCCTCCACCAGAAACAGTTCGGACTTGGCCGGATCGCGTTCCTGACAATCGGCGAGTTTGCCGGGGAGCGAGGCAATGCTCATCGCGCCCTTGCGACTCATTTCGCGCGCGCGCTTCGCGGCCTCGCGCGCGGCTGCGGCGTCGATGATCTTCTGGATGATGGATCTTGCATCGGCCGGGTTTTCCTCCAGCCATTCGGTCATTTTCTCGCTCATTAGGGCTTCGAGCGGGGAACGGACCTCGGAGGAAACCAGCTTGTCCTTGGTCTGGGATGAGAATTT
>JBBRVR010000124.1:0-5615 GCA_038246695.1 Sphingomonadales bacterium | reverse complement strand
TGCATCGTCATCACCTTTCGTAGGGTTTGCAGCTTAGAGGCTGAAGCCGGGAGTGGCCGCTTCGGCCTGGCGCTTTTTCTTGCCGGGCTTGTCGTCGGATTTCTTGTCCGCGCTGCGGAGTTTGCTGGTCGAACTACCGGGGACAATCGCTTCGGGGTCAGCGCTGCTGATGTCGGGCGAGGGCACTTCGGAATCCGCTGCGCGCGGCCCGGGGCGCTCTTCGCCAGATACGCCGACCTGGTCCCGATACCCCAGCAATTGCTGGAATTCGTTGGCCGTGTGGAAGCCATCGGTCGGCAGCTTGATGTCCCTGGCATCGACCGGCTTCACCAGATAAGGCGTGACCATGATCACCAGTTCGGTTTCACCACGCTGGAACTGCCGTGAACGAAACAGGTTGCCCAGAATTGGCACGTCGCCAAGACCCGGTGCCTTTTCAATCGAGTTCTGCGAGTTGTTGCTCATCAGACCGGCAATCATGAAACTTTGGCCCGAACCCAGCTCAATCGTCGTTTCGGTGCGACGCACGGTCAATGCAGGAACCTGAAAACCGTTGAGCACGATTGCGCCCTGCGATGAGAGTTCCGACACTTCGGGACGCACGCGCAACGAGATGCGGCCATTCGACAACACTGTCGGTGTATAGGCCAGGCTGACGCCGAACTCCTTGAACTGAATGGCGACGTTGCCCAGACCCTCACTAATCGGGATAGGGAACTCGCCGCCTGCAAGGAAGGTGGCGGTTTCGCCAGAAAGCGCGGTCAGGTTGGGTTGCGAGAGAGTGGTGATAAGACCGATCCGTTCGGACAGATCAATGGCACCCGCGATATCGAGGCCAAACAGGCGCCCAAGCCCGGCGATCGTGCTACCGGCATCCGAATTGACACCGAGACCCGGAACCGTGATGGGCGACCCATCAGGGTTTACGCCGACCTGCAAAAGCGGGTTACCAACTGCGTTGCCCACGGCAAGCGGGCCTTGCGGACCGAGAGCCGAATCGGCGTTCCCAAGGACACGGCCAGTGCCGACACCGCCGCGGAAGCCGCCCTGCGCAAAGTCATACGTCGCGACGTTACCGCCGATTTCGCGGACCAAACTGCGACTGACTTCGGCGAACTTGACCTGCAGGTTGACCTGCAGGGGCGTTGCTGTCTTCAGGCGAGTGATCACGTTGGCGCTATCGCCAAGGAATGCCTTTACCAGACGCTCTGCCTCGGCTGCATCTTCGGGAGCGGCCACGGTGCCTGTCAGCAGCACGGTGTTTGCGCCCATCGTAGCGATACCGATGGTCGATTCAGGCATGGCCAACGCCAGCATCTGATCGATGCTGTCGATGTTGTTGCCGACCCGCACATTGGCAGACCAGATGATATCGCCGCGGGCATTGCTGGCGTAGATCGTCGTCTCGCCGCCAGCGCGGGCAAACACATACAGTTGCCGCTGCGACTTGACCTGGACATCGGCAACCGCCTCGTTGGCGACGAACACGTCGGTCATCGCTCCGGGGATGCTCACCAGTTCGCCGCGACCGATCGACAAAACGATGTTCTGCGATGGGCTGACGACCTGTTGTGCGGTTGCCGTGGTGGTTGCAGTTGCGGCAAGCGGCGCGAGCGCGAGGCCAGCCATCAACATACGGATCCGAGATTTGCGTTTCATTTTCCGCCCCTCAATGGGTTTCCCCGAGAATATCGCCGACGTTTCCGCCGCATTTCTGGCATGACTTCTGGTCAGGCCGTGGATTGTCTGTGCCATCGTCAGAGTGCCCCTTAATTAACTTTGCCCGAGCCGATGACCGAGCCGGTGGTTTCACCAGCTTTACGGACGCCTGCTGCGCCATCGACAGCCACTTCGCTCGCCTCCTTGCCCCGGAACACGCGGACCGTCGGTCCACTCATCTGGCCGCCGCCGGTCAGTGTACGGCCACTGGCCTGAGCGGCAGCCAGAGCGCGTTGCTGAGCAATTGCTGCGGCACGTTCCTGAGCTTCACGGCGAGCGCTTGCTGCGCCTTCGTCCTCAGGCACGGTCCGGCGCTGGAAGCGCGAGACATCGCCGCCGGTCTGAAAGCTTGTGCCCTGTTCGACGGGCCTGCTCATGGCGGCGCGCAGGATGCGCTCTTCTTCTTCAGGTGTCGCGTTTGCGGGGATCTTGACATCACCGGTCGCAAGGGCGCGTTCGAGTTCTGCCTGATCGTCCGCGATCGAACGCAGCACCAGGCTAAGCGTGCCAATCGACTGCGCGACAGATACCTTCTCTGCGAGCTGCGGCGTCACTTCAAGCGTGACGGTGCGGAAGGCCGTGACAACGGTCTTGCCTTCCTCGTTCTGGACCTGTTCGGTCGACTGGTCGGTTGCAAGGACGCGCAGATTGCGCATCACGGTTTCCGCTGTCTGCAGCGGACGCCCTTCGCCCTCGACAGTCTGGGTCAGCACGAGATCGACACGGTCACCCGGAAACACGAAGCCGCCAACGCCCGTCCGCGCCGAAACCGGCACAGTGACAGCGCGCATGCCCGGCGCCAATGCCGCGGCCAGAAAGCCACGGTCGCCAGGAGCGACAAGCGACCCTTGCGTGACAGGTTCGCCCGCAGTGATGGGGTAGCGCACGACGGTGCCGAGCAGCTTTTCCATGTCGGATTCACCTTCGATGTAATAGGCATCCTTCACCAGCTGTTCCGGCCATTGCTGGAAACCCATTGCATCGGCAGTGATGATCGTGCCGGCAGGCAGTGCCCGCTTGGCGACCAACACCTTGGGACCGACCGGTACAGCAGGCGCTGCGGCGGCTTGCGGTGCACCGCTTCCCATGAACATACTACGCGCGGCAAAAGCTGTGCCGACCGCAATGATCAGCGCGCCAAGCAGCAGAACCAGTTTCTTCCTATCCATGGCTTATCAAGCCCCCTTGTTGTCGGCCCAGATGTGTTTGCGGGCAGGTATGGTTTCGACACTTACGGTCGAATTGGTTAAAATCAGGTTCACCCCGGAATTGCCGCGAGGGCCGCTCCGGGGAGATAAGTCCACCCAAGCACCCACAGCCCACCCGCAGTGATCGCCACGCCATAGGGCAGGCTCCCCGTGGTCTCGGGCCGCCAGATTTTCCGGCGGATGACAAAGATAATTGCGATAGCGCCGCCGAAAATTGCCATGGCGAGCAGAAAATCGAGGAATACGAGCGGTGTCAGCCACAGCGCGAGTGCGCCCAGCAGCTTCACATCGCCGCCGCCCAGCCAGCCGAGCGCGTTCAGGCCGCAGCATATCGCGAATACGCCCAGGGCGAGACCAAGCTGAGTCACGATGTCCGGCCACAAGGCCATGCCCGATGCAACCCAGAACAGCGGGGCGCCCAGCGCAATGGTGGCATTCAGAACATTGCTGATTCTGCGATGGCGAATATCGCCAATCGCCACCATCACCAGTGCGATTGCCAAGGCAATCAGCAACCCGTATTTGAGGTATTCCATCGTCTGTCGCCCCCGCAGGATTTGCCGAACCGAAACGGTCGGATCGGCATTTCGAAGTGTGTGCTACAGGGGATGACTTACTAAAAAGTAACCAAGCTCGGAGTGATGAGATTAGCAACGATGCAAATGGCTTGATCGCGGCGGCCGCGCCAATCGACCGGCGTGTCATTCCCGCCGCCGCGCGTGAGAGCGTGCACACTCTGGCCGATGGCCATGCGGTGCGCCGGATCGACTGGCCCGGCGTGGCGGATGATCGCTCTGCCCTGCGCGGTTCGATCCTGTTTTTTCCGGGGCGCGGCGACAATTACGAAAAGTATCTGGAGTCCTGCGAGGAGTGGCACCGCGCCGGCTGGCGCGTGACTGCCGCAGACTGGCGCGGGCAGGCGGGCAGCGGCCGGCTGGGCAAGGATATGGTTACCGGCCACATAGAGGATTATGCTATCTGGATTGATGATCTGGCGCATTTGTGGGCGGACTGGATCGCCAAGACACCGGGGCCGCATATCCTGATTGGGCATTCTATGGGCGGGCATCTGGTGCTGCGCGCAATAGTAGAACGGCGGGTTTCGCCCGATGCCGCCGTGCTGTCTGCGCCGATGCTCGGATTTCAAGCGCCGCCTTTGCCCCTGCCGGTGCTGCATGGGGTCGCGCGGATCATGAACCGGGTGGGCGAACCCACACGGCAGGCGTGGAAATGGAGCGAGAAGCCCGGCGAAATGCCCGCCGCGCGTGTGGACCTGCTGACGCACGACTGCGACCGTTATGACGACGAGCAATTCTGGCGCGATACCCGTCCGCAACTGGTGATGGGCCCGGCAAGCTGGCGCTGGGTCGAACGCGGATATGCCTCGCTGCGCAAGCTGGAGGAGCCCGGCGCGCTTGAGAGCGTGACTGTGCCGGTCCTGATCGTATCGACCGCTATCGACAAGCTGGTGAGCCATCCCGCCAATGTCCGCGCGGCGCAGCGCCTACCCAAGGGCGAACTGGTCGAATTCGGCGAGGAAGCGCACCACGAAATCCTGCGCGAGGTTGATGAAGTGCGCGGGCGCGCGATGCAGGCCATCGCGCAATTTCTCGATCGGGTCGCGCCCCAAGCCGCATGAGCGCACAAGTGTACGATTTTGCGATCATCGGCGCAGGCATGGCCGGTGCCAGCCTTGCCGCGGAACTGAGCCCCTCTGCGCGCGTGCTGGTGCTGGAGGCGGAGGACACCCCCGGCTATCATGCGACCGGGCGTTCGGCGGCCTTCTGGGAGGAATGCTATGGCGGACCGGGCGTGGTTCCGCTCACGTTGGCGTCGGGCACGTATCTGCGCGAACATGGCTTTTTGCGCAGCCGCGGTGCGCTGTATATCGGGCGGGCGGGCGACGGTGGCGCGATGGACGAGTTTATCGCGACCTTTGCCGGGACTGGTGTCACCATCGAACGGCTGGACCGTGCCGGGATCGCTGCACGCCTCCCGCATCTGCGCGAGGAATGGTGCGACGCAATCTGGGAACCGGCCTGCGCCGATATCGACGTAGCCGGATTGCACCAGCACTATCTGGGCGCGCTGAAGCGGGCTGGAGCTGGTCTGGTGTGCCGCGCGCGGGTGGTGGGGCTGGACCAGGATGCCGATGGCTGGCGCATCACGAGCGAACGCGGCGAGACATGGCGAGCAGCCAACATCGTCAACGCCGCCGGGGCGTGGGCCGATCCGATTGCACAGCTCGCCGGAGCGCGTGCCATTGGCATTGTTCCGTTGCGCCGCACCGTCGCGCAATTGCGCGTTTCGCCGGCCGCAGCTGATGACTTGCCGCTGGTGCTCGACATCAATGGTGGATTCTATTTCAAGCCTGACAATGGCCGCCTGTGGCTGAGCCCGCATGATGAGATCCCCACTGCCGCGTGCGACGCCGCGCCCGAGGAAATCGACATTGCGCACGCCATCGACCGGTTCCAGAGCGTGACTGACTGGCATCTGGAGGTGGTGGAGCGGCGCTGGGCCGGCCTCAGAAGCTTCGCGCCCGACCGGCTGCCGGTCTATGGCCGCGATCCGGTGATCGATGGTTTTTACTGGTTCGCGGGGCAGGGTGGTTTCGGCATCCAGACCGCGCCCGCCGCGGCGCGGCTCGGCGCGCAGATCATGCTGGGCCACGCGCCTGACACCATG
>JBBRVR010000123.1:0-5692 GCA_038246695.1 Sphingomonadales bacterium | reverse complement strand
GCCTGCGCCGCGCATCTCCGGCGCGCCGATCCGCGTCGGACCACAGCGCGAAAGCCGGGGGGACCAAGAAGCGTTACTCGACTGTGCCAATGGCCCGCCTTCGGCGGCCTTCGGCGCGATGTACGACCGCTTCGATATTGGCGGTGTCATTGCCTTGCGGGGGACGTTTGAAATTGGCGACGACGCCTTTGGCCCAGTCGCTCGCGGCGGCTTCTCCGCGATGAGCGATGATGCTGGAGAGCAGTGATATGTTGTAGATGCTGGAGGAGGACCGCATGCAGATCTGCCCCTTAAGCGCGGGATCGGCAAGGTCGGCATAATTGGCGAGGCCTTGCGGTGCACCTGCGGCCTTGTTGTAGATGATGATGCGCGCGCGAGTCGACAGGCCAAACCACAGGCCATCGGGGTGGCGCAGATTTTCCGGCAGGCGTGATTCCAGCACCTTGGACTTGACGGGGGACAGCACACCCGCCTGCTCCGCGCGCCACAAGCGGCCTGCATCGACGGTGATCAGCAGATCGGCGGGGGAATATTCGCCCTCGCTTTTGATCCGTTCGATCAGGGCGTCCGCTTCGGCTTCGATCCGGTTGACCCTGATCCCGGTCTGGCGTGTGAAATCATCATACAGCGCCAGATCGGTATCGTAATGGCGCGAGGAATACACGTTGACCTCGCCGGTTATCTCCACCCCGTCGAGCGGGTCTTTTTCAGCCGGGGCGCAGGCGGTGGTAAACAGCGTTGTTGCCAGCGCGAGGGCGGCAAGAAAGAGCCAGTTCGGGCGGAAGTTTCTGGTCACTCGAGTGTTTCCTTGAAGATAACTGCAATTGCGATGCATTATTATCTTGTGGGAATCAAGCGGAAGCTGCGTCGCACGTGTTATCTCAACTAAACCCTCGCAAAAGCGCGCACGCTGGCCGCATCCGGCTCCACCCGATACCGCGTCCCCAGCTGCAGCGAGCTCGCGGCGGCCCGCGGAATTTCTGCGGTCAACTCACTCCCCCCGCCCCCGCGCATCAGCACCCGCACCCGCTCACCCAGGGGATGCAGATCATGCAGAACAGAGCCGTGCGGGTCGGGGTGCAGCCTGATTGCGCGCGCCTGAACCAGCAGATCAAACCGGTCGCCCTCGGCAATCTTGTGCCGGTGGTCATCCGCCACCATGCACTCATTGGCCCAGCGCCCAAATGCGGTTTCGTATTTTCCAGCCTCGAAACTGGCAAAGACGATCTGCGCGCCCCCGAATATCGCCCCGACAGAAGGAGCGGCGGGCGCTTCGTAAAGCTCTTGGGGGGTGCCGAACTGCACGATCCGCCCGGCCTCCATCACCGCGATCCGATCAGCGATATCCAGCGCCTCGTCGGGATCATGCGTCACCATGATCGTCGTTGTCCCGCGCTCGCGCAGCATTATCCGGCATTCGCGGCGAAGGCGCCGACGCAGCACGATGTCGACGCTGGCAAAGGGCTCATCCATCAACAGCACCTGCGGTTCGGGCGCCATCGCGCGGGCCAATGCGGCGCGCTGTTGCTGACCGCCTGAAAGCTGGTGCGGATACCGCCCGCCCAGCCCCGCCAGCCCGACCCGCGCCAGCCACACGTCAATCGCGTCATGCGATCCGCGCGGCAGGCCAAACGCGATGTTTTGCGCAATCGTCATGTGCGGGAACCGCGCCCCGTCCTGAAACACCCGCCCGACCGGGCGCGTCTCTGGCGCAGGGTTGGTGGAAGGGTCTGCCAGCAGCTCGCCATCAAGGGTGATGTGGCCCGCCTGCACGTCCAGCAATCCGGCGGCAAGTCCGAGCAAGGTTGACTTGCCACAGCCCGACGCGCCAAGCAGGCAGGTGATCTCTCCGCCCGGCGCGGTGAGGCTCACATCCTCCAACGCGCGCCCTGATTGCATGGCGCTATCCTTGGCCGAAACATCTCTGGCCGCAACGTCTCTGGCTGAAACTGGGGCAGAACCGTAAGCATGGGCAATATGGCTGAATTCAAGGCTCAATTGGCAGGTCCCGGTGGGTCTGGTGGCAGCGCGCCGAGGCACGCTTGGTAAGCCGCCTTAGGCAATTTGCAGGCTGGCAGGCAAGCGCCGCGGACATCCCCCGGACATCGGTGGGGGTGCGGCTGAACGGCTGGCTGCTGGCGGCGCTGATAATCGCCGCGCTTGCCTGCGTCCCGCTGATTGCGGTGGCGCTGGCGCTGCCGGGCGGCGGACTGGGCGCGCTGGCCGTGCTCGCTCGCACCGTGCTGGCAAGCTATATCGTCAACACCGCCTTGCTGATGGTGCTGGCCGGAATGATCGCCGCCGTGATCGGTACCGGCTGCGCGTGGCTGGTAAGCGCCTGTGCTTTCCCCGGCCGCCGCGTGGTGGCCTGGGCGCTGGTCCTGCCGCTGGCGGTGCCATCCTATATCGCGGCCTATCTGTATGCCGACCTGCTCGATTTTGACGGCCCGGTGCAAAGCGCCTTGCGCACCATGACCGGCTGGCAGGTGGATGATTACACGTTCCCGGCGATCCGATCTCTGCCCGGCGCGGCATTCATCCTTGCAATCGTGCTTTATCCTTATGTCTACCTGCTCGCACGGGCGGCCTTTGCGACCCAGAGCGCGAGCCAGTTTCGCGCCGCACGCACCCTTGGCGCAAGGCCAATCCGCGCATTCTGGAGCGTCGCCCTGCCCGCCGCGCGGCCCGCCATCGCCGGAGGGCTGGCGCTGGTGCTGATGGAAGTGCTGGCCGATTTCGGCGTTGCAGAATATTTCGCGATCCCGACCTTCTCGACCGGTATTTTCCGCAGTTGGCTTGCCAGCGGAGACAAGGACGCAGCGATGGGGCTGGCCGCGTTGATGCTGGGGTTTGTGGCCGTGGTGGTCGCACTCGAAGTGACAACGCGCAGCGGGCGCAGCGACAGCCGCGATGGATTGGGCAACACGCAAGGCGGCGCGCCGCTGGTTGCGCTCACGCCAGTGGGCAAGGGACTGGCACTGGTGGCCTGCGCGCTGCCGGTGGCACTGGGATTTGCCATCCCGGCGCTCCATCTGGCACAGCTGGCGACGCAGGATGTCGCGATTGCCGCCGCCGCGTCGCTGGGCACCTATGCGGGCGCGAGCGCGTGGCTGGGCGTGATCGTGGCGATCACCACCTGCGCGCTGGCGATGGTGCTGGCGTTTGCAAAGGCGCGTGCGGCAAAATCCGGCGGATCACGGCTGGTCAACGGCGTCATCAGGTTTGCGACATTGGGATACGCCCTGCCCGGCGCGCTGCTGGCGGTCGGGCTGCTGGCACCGCTGGGCTGGCTCGATCAGGGGCTGACCGGATTTGCGCGCGATCGGCTGGGCTATGGCGGCGGGCTGATCCTGACGGGCACCAGCCTGATCCTGATCTACGCGCTGTGCGTGCGGTTCCTGACGGTTGCCTACAACACTCTGGACGGTGGAATGGCGCGCATTCCGCCGTCGCTCGATGCGGCGGCGCGATCACTGGGCGCTGGCCCTTCGCGGGTGCTGGCGCGCATCTATCTGCCGTTGCTGCGCCCCAGCCTGCTTGCCGCGCTGGCGCTGGTCGTTATCGACACGCTGCGCGAACTGCCGGCAACGCTGATCCTGCGCCCGTTCAATCTGGAGACGCTGGCGACCCGCACCTATCGTCTTGCGAGCGATGAACGGCTGGTCGAGGCGTCGATCCCGGCGTTGATCCTAATGGCCGCCGGACTGATCCCGGTGCTGCTGCTGACCCGGTCACGCACGCGGTAAGACCGCGATCCATCAGGACACATTTTTCCAGGCAAAACTGTCAGGCCAGACTGTCACTATCCCTTGTCCGGGCCGCCACAAACGTCCACAAGGGCAGGCCTATGGCACGTTTTCCTTTTTCCGCAATCGTCGGTCAAGACGAGATGAAGCAGGCGCTTTTGATTGCCGCCGTCGATCCGGCAGTGGGCGGCGTCATGGTGTTCGGCGACCGGGGCACCGGCAAATCGACCGCCGCGCGCGCGCTCTCCAGCCTGCTCCCCCCGATCAGCGCGGTCGACGATTGCCGCTATGGCTGCACCGGCGAACAGCGCGGCACTTGTCCCGATCCGTGCACATCGGGCCGGGTGCGCAAGAAACCGGTGCCGTTCGTCGACATGCCCTTGGGCGCGACCGAGGACCGGGTGATCGGCAGCCTCGATCTGGAACGCGCGCTGCGAGCGGGTGAAAAATCGTTCGAGCCGGGCCTGCTGGCCAAGGCGCATCGCGGATTCCTGTATATTGACGAGATCAACCTGCTCGAAGACCATCTGGTCGATCTGCTGCTGGATGTGGCGGCATCGGGCGAGAACGTGGTCGAGCGCGAAGGGCTTTCAGTCCGTCACCGCGCGAAATTCGTGCTGATCGGCAGCGGCAACCCCGAAGAGGGCGAATTGCGCCCGCAATTGCTCGATCGCTTTGGCCTTTCGGTCGAGGTTCGGACGCCCAAAGATATCGAAACGCGGGTGGCGATCATGCGCCTCGTCGCCGCGCAAGAACGCGATGCCGATGCCTTCGCAAACGAATGGGCGGCGTCGGACGAAACAATCCTCAAACAGGTTGCGCGCGGCAAGGCCAGGCTGGAAAAACTTGAGCCGGGCGATGATCTGCTGACCGATGCGGCGCATCTGTGCCAGGCTGTGGGCGCAGATGGCCTGCGTGGGGAACTCACCTTGATGCGAGCGGCGCGCGCGCTGGCTGCGCTGAAAGGGGCAAAGGAGGTCCGGCGCGAGCACCTTATCGAGGTCGCTCCTTCGGCGTTGCGGCATCGGCTGCGGCGCGATGTGCTCGATGAAACCGGGTCGACCGTGCGGATCACCCGCGCGATTGAAGAGCTGTTCGGATGATTGCGGACGGCGCGTCTGATGTGATCGCGCCCGATCCGGTCGAGGACGCGCTGCTTGCCGCCAAACTGTTCCTGATTGCGCCGACGATGTTCGGCGGGCTCACGCTGCGCGGTGCCTCGCCTGCGCGTGACGCCATGGTGTCGGTACTGACTGACGCCGTGACGTCAGCCGGAAACCCCGCGCGCAAGATGCCGGGCCATGTCGATGATGACCGGTTGCTGGGCGGGGTCGATATCGCCGCCAGCCTCGCCTCGGGCGCCGCTGTGCGCCAGCGCGGATTGCTGGAGGAGAGCGCGGGCGGGATCGTGATCGTGCCGATGGCCGAACGGATCGAGCCGGGAATTGCCGGGCGCCTGGCCCAGCATTGCGATGAAAGCGATGCCGGGCCGGCGCTGGTGCTGCTGGACGATAGCGCGGAGCCTGACGATGCACCGCCCGCCAGCCTGCTGGAGCGCACCGCGTTTCACTGCGACCTCACGCATTCGCGAAAGTGGCAGGTTGATCCGCTCGATAGCTTGCCCGAGGTGGCTCTGCCCGATGTCACTGCATTGGATGACGACGCGCTGACTGCGCTGGCCGCAACCGCAGAGGCGCTCGGCATATCCTCTGTGCGCCCGATGATCTTTGCCGCGCATGCCGCCCGCGCGCATGCTGCGCTGATAGGTCGCGCGAGTGCCGACAAGGATGACCTTGCCGCCGCTGTCCGGCTGGTTCTGGCGCCGCGTGCCACCCGGATTCCGCAGATGGAAGAGACGCCTGAATCGTCGCCAGACGCGCCGCCGGAACCTCCACCCGAAGGTGGCGGCGATAACGATACGGAAAACGACCAGCCCGCCCCCGATG
>JBBRVR010000122.1:0-6104 GCA_038246695.1 Sphingomonadales bacterium | reverse complement strand
CGCGATGAACATGGCGATGGTGACCGCCATGGCTGCTATTGCATGATAAGATGGAGCTTCCAGCATGGTCGTGCCCTTGGGCTAGCCAATCATGCACGAGTTGCACAAGCGGTTTGTCGGACAAATCCGACGGATGGTGCGGTCGAGAAGACAAAGCTGGGCACTCAGATTGTTGGGAAATATTCTTGGAGAATCTCTGAACAGACCTCGGCGCGTGTCACCAGACACTTCCGGTCAAGACCACTTCCGAACGTTACGTTTCTGGTGAACCGCTGATAGCTGCTCAATCGCAGACCGACCTCGGTGTTGGTGGCGGCATGCCCCAAGCGCGCATCTGTCGGCAGTTGCTCGTGCGAGCATAGGGTAAGACTGCAAGACCCATGTCACTAATTGATGCGCCGGCGGGCATCGATGCGATGAACGCTAGGGTTACTGACCAGAAATGATAGCTAGCCTCGCCATGGCAATCGCAGCTTCAAAGCGCTCTCTTGTCGGTTGCCGAAGGCGGGTCAGTTTGAGCGATCGCAAATAGTGGGCAAGGATTTCATCTATTGTTTTCCCGGCTTTAACAAGCGGCAGTGCCAAGCTGGCCAGCTCAATCAACGGCGTGTCCTGATGAGACCTCCCGTCAGACTTCGACGGCCTCAGGGCTACGATCCGACGTGAATCTGCGCCCTTCTCAAAGATTACGACGCGGCCACCGTCTGCGTGTCTAAGGCATTCCCGAGGGATTGCTGAAATCACCCGCTCATGGATTATTCGACCTGCCTTCTGCTTCCCATGAGCCCTCGCGACGCGCTCAACCACCAGCTCGAGGTAGACAGGCGCTTCGCATTCTATCACCTCGGCAACCAAATCCTGTAGACGCGGATGGTAAGATTCCTCGTAGATGAGGTCACCATCGTCATCGGCAACCGTGATGTCTGCAAATCGATATTCCTGACCCACCTCGTAGGCTGGGAGCAGGTATTCAAACCCGTCACTGGCAGTTTCCTGAGCGTCTTCCGAGACGACGTCGCGTGTTGCGGATGGTGTCGCAAGCTGGTGGAGACCTCGTCCCCGACTAACCACAAGGCCGCGCGCTGATAAGGAATTACCGCGCGAAGGGGAAAGCGCATTATTGACGAGCTCTTCCCACTTTTCCTCGTTGGGCCTGAAAGATGCCTGCTCGCGGTCAGCAGTCGACAAGGGGAGGCGCCCAGCTAGCGCGTGCTTTAGCTCTGCGTTGCTCCATGTTCGGCCATCGGACATCAAATTCAGAATCTCCTCCTGAACCTGCGACTCCGTCACTCGCGGCAGAGCGCTTGCTTGCCCGTCAGCTATTTCATCGTCAGGCAGTGAGGGTAGCTGAACGCTCTCCTCGGTCGGTTCAGGATTTGTTACGACTTCGCCCGAAAAGGGCTCGTCGTCGACATCTGGGGTGCCCCATTGGCGCAATTCCACATGGCGACTTACCCATTGCTCTGACCGTCCAACTGGTTCAATTCCGCGCTCGGCCAGAAACCCGGTCAGTTCGGCCGTGACCTGATCTTTATACCGCACGAACCGGGAAGCGAAACAACGCCAAACGGTCCAGCCAGCTCGCTCCAGAATGCGCTGCCGCGCCATGTCTGCGGCCCAGCGGTCGGGCCCGTGATAGCGATCTCCATCGCATTCGATGGCGACGCGGCGGTCATTCTCGCCTTCCACTACGAGGTCGATCCTAAAGTCGCCGACCTTCACTTGAGTGTCGACCCGGTAGCCCCGCTCGGCCAGCAGATCATACATTTCGAATTCGAACGGCGACTCGCATCTTTCGCGGCGGTTTGTTGCCTCTCGCCCTTCAGCCGGGAACGGCATTCGGAAATGGTCAAGCAATGCTCGGCGAAGCTGATCGCTGGTTCGTAACTGTTCGATATCCACCGATCGAACCAGATAAGCGCGGTCTCTCGCACGAGATGTCGCTACGTTGAAGCGCTGATCGAACCGAACACCGGAGAGGGGGACGTCATTTGCTTGAGCCACCATGGAGATGAACATGATATCACGTTCGTCGCCCTGGAAGGCTGTAGGATCACCAACCCGAATCTCATGCTGTTCAATTACAGCAGGCCCAAGCCTTTGCTCTATTAGGCTGTATATATGAGCCGCCTGCTTCTGACCCAGCAGGGTAGTTACGCCGATCGTCCGATTTGCCATTGCCGGATCGGTGGAAATTCTTTCAATCTCCTCAACAATATAGGCTGCCTCGGGAGGATTGATGTCGCCTTTTCGGTAGCCATCTTCGACCCGCACATCGATCAATGGCGGATCAAGCCGCTCGGAAGCCTTTGGTAGCCTGAGGGGATTAAGGCTCTGATAGAACTGTGATTTCGAAAATTCGATGATCGGTGCAACGCATCTGAAATGCTCGGTCAGCATGATTGCACCGCCCGCGAACACCACCTTGCCGAGATCGTACAGCGACTGATCTTCCCGCAGCGAGGCCCTATAGTCGGAAACCTGCTCGGCCAGATGGCGAGTGGCGAGTTCGTCGGCGCGCTGCTGATCCCGACCAACCTGATCGGGGCTGACCTGTTTGTCGTCGCCGACGATAAGGATCGTCTTCGCACGCAGCAGTGCTGGCAATGCCGCGACTGTTGACTGCGACGCCTCATCGACGATCACTAGGTCGAACAGACCTAGGTCTGCCGGAAGTGATTCCGAGACCCGGTAATGTGGCATGATCCAGCACGGCAGAGCGCCTTTAGCACGATCCGAGGCGTTGCGCGCGTCCCGGCGATAACGTCCGGCGCGCTTGCCAGTACCCCGTCCAATCCTGCGCATGGCGTCGGCATAGGCCGCTAGCGCTGCCTTGACCCCATCGCTGGCTTTATTGCTGAGTTCGAGCCACGTCCGCGATTCGATGGACCGCTCGTAGGCTTGCTTAAGAAGGGCCTCCTTCTCGGCACGTTCAGTTCCCAAGGTTCTCAACCTATGATGCTGATCGTTCGCTTCGAGCCAGCACTCGAGGCGACGAAGCCGCCATCTAGTTTCCCAGTCTCCCGGGAGCAGATGATCTTCTACGCCTTCGACAGGCAAGGTTCGCAATTGGTTGGCCCACTTGGGCGCACCCGACATCTCGACGAGGTCAGCGATTTCGGCAATCTTGACCAGCTGATCGTGTTTCGAGTGTATCTCTCGAAGCCGCGTCACCAATGCGCCCCACGATCTCGCGAGCGTTTCGGCCGAGACATCCGGTGAACCCAATTTCGTCATCACGAGGTTGCGCAATTCAGTGCTGATTTCGTAATCGCAGGTCTCTAGTTCTGAACGAAGAGTGATCCGAAGTCTCTCTGCGTCGGCCAGACGGTAGCGCAGGAGGTGGGCATCCACCGCTTCGAGAAGCTTCCGCAGTGCCTGCTGATTCCCGTCGACATAGATGGGGGTGGAAACAAATGTTGAGTCGACCAGCCTCCTGACTTCGCGGCGCTTACCGAGCAGCTCCTTCGCGGCTGCGATGTGGTCATACTGCCGTTTTGCGACTTGGGCCGTGGCAAGTTCTTGCTTCTGCAACCGGTCCCCGATCCCGCCGGCCGCTACGTTGTTCCATGCTGCGGCAAATCGCCGAACTGCTGCACGTACCGCGACATACCGAACCACGTCGCCCCAATCCTCTGGGTTCGACGGTGCCTCACCAAGCACCGTTACCTGCCCAAGCTGGGCCTTCAGCCTGGACGCAAATATCCCGGCTACAAGCCCGACACCAGCTTTGCCCTCGGCTTCGCGCTCGATCGCGGCGAGAAACTTTTCGTCGGACAAACATTCGTCCGGAACATCGACCGGGCGGGTCAGGAAATGCTGATATTCGTCGCTCAAGCGCCCAGCATCAGGTCGCAGCCTTTCCAGCGCATTCAGGCGTTCTTCGTCTCCCGATACCATGAGACAGGAGATAAGTTCACCGGTCCACCCATAGGGAGCATCTGCGATCCGCTGTTCTTCGCCGGAAAGCTCTCTTAGCTTCGCCCGCAAATCTCTGAGTTGCACCGCGCCATCGGTTGAATCCTCACAAAGCGCAGGCAGCTTTCCTGAACTGATCATCTGACGGATCTGCTCTGCTTCGGACAGGTCTTTATGCGCACTGAGGATCGCTTCGACTGCGGGCAACCGTTCGAGGTCGGGCAATTTCGCGTTCAGATAACGGAGGTCTGCGCCAACGGATTTCCTTGCCGATCGGAGCGTCGCGATGTCGGCATCTGAAAAAGCGGGATCGCAAGCCGACGAAGTATCAAGATTATCTGGCAGCCAAGCCGTCAGCTCTGGCGAGGCAGCCACCAATTGCGCCGCCCGGATGGGCTCATAGCTTTCTCCGTCTAGGCTGATTGGCTCAATCGCAGCGCGCCCGATCTTGTCCACCTCAGTATCGATCTGGGCAAGCTGACGGTGCAGCCTGTCGATCTGCTGGTCTAGGTCAGCAATCTCACTCTGCAATTCATGGCGTCGCAGCCGCTGCAGCTTCTCGGCAATAATATCGACCGACTCTTGAAATTGCTTGAGACCGTCGCGGTCACTTTCGAGCAGGCTGACAGCCAGTGGGCGTACAGCCTCCGGCAATTTATCCCGCAACACCTTCAGCGCGGGTGCCTTCTGCGAGGTGACCAGCACCCGTTTGCCAAGCGCGAGATAGTGGCTGATGATGTTGGCGATGGTGTGGGTCTTGCCTGTCCCAGGCGGCCCCTGCACCACCACTCCGGGACGCACCTCGAGGCGTTGCACCACCTCTACCTGCTCCCGGTTGAACGGCAGGGGGAAGAACAGATCCTTTCCCTCGCCAGTCGAGCTGGTTACGCCAGGAATGCTCGAAATGCCTCGGAACTGGGGATATTCCTCGTCACGAACAGCAGAGGCAGGCTCGCTCAACAGCGAGGCGATCGCTGGCGGCAAGTCCAAGATTTCCCCTTCATTTCCCAGCAAATCGCGGAACCGGCGCAGGTCCTCCATGAGCTGCGTCGCGCGGCGCTCTCGTTGGAAAAATGCGAAAGCATCGCTGATCTGGAGTTGGGGTCCGATCGCTGGAATTACGCCTGCCTGCGCCGGGTCATGGTCAGGCAGATACACCGCATCCGGATCGAACAGAGCGGCGGCCTGACGCAAAGGCGGGTGATAGGTCTCGGGTGCGAAGGGCGAAAGGCTATCGTCTTCCAGTTCGCGCAGAAATGCTTCCGTCGCGCCGCGCCATTTATCGAGCGCGGCAAGCCCCAATTTGTCTAGCGGATCCATCTCAATCCCTGGATCAGCCTCCATCCGAGGCCTCACCTCGATTGCATGAGTTATATCGTTCAGGCTGATTTCCAGCGCGACAGTTAGCAACGGATAGCGCAGCCGCTTGCCGTCCCGGTACAGTGTCGCGAAGCCGATGCCGCAGGCCAATTCCAACGGCACATCGCTGACGCCTTCCAGCTGTTGGCGCAGCATGAAAAGGCCGTTGTAGAGCGCAATGGTCTCGCGGCGGGGTGTCTCGGTTTTGACCCAACTCACCCAGGCATTGCTCCGCCACTCATCGAACAACAGCTCAACCATCTCGCGCTCGGCGAAATCATCGAGGGTCACCCGCTCGGGCGCGTCTTCGGTCGGGATCAGGCCCGCTTCGACCAGCACCGCGCCTGCCACCTCGGACTTGAGGCGGGGCTCCGTCTTCGGGTCATCCCGATAGGTAAGCCAAACGGCGAGTTCAGCGGCATCCGGTGCGGTCGGCACCTTTTTCTGCATACGATCGACCCGTAGCCAGATCGCATCGTCATCCCGCCCGACATTCAGCGCAACACCGGGCATGCCGTCGAGTTCGGCACCAGTTTTGCGGAAGCCCTTGTGATCTACATAGTCGAAGACCGTCTTCAACTTGTCGCGCTCAGTCGCCTCGACGTAGTCGATGAGGCCGATCAGGCGTTGGATTTCAGGCGAAGCGGGGCCGTGCATCAGGCTTTTGCCCTTTCCTGGTTGAGCTTGAACAGACGGGCGAGGATTTCGTCGTCGGTCAGGGCTCCGGCGCGGTAGTCTTCGCCCCAGCCATAGGCATCGGCGACCGCCTCATCGAGCGCGCGGTGGGCGTGATCGAGCCAGGCGGGGCGGGCGTTGTAGAGGTTGGT
>JBBRVR010000121.1:0-6361 GCA_038246695.1 Sphingomonadales bacterium | reverse complement strand
TCTGGAATGGCTGGGCCTCGAATGGCGTGAGGTGCCCGCGCAATCTACCCGGCTGGAGAGCTATCGCGCAGCCGCAGATCGATTGCTGGCGGATGGGTTGCTGTATCCGTGTGCCTGCACCCGGCGCGAGATTGACGCACTACCTGAGCGCACCGGGCAAGACGGCTTCGGCTATCCCGGCTCGTGCAAGGGGCGCTGTGTGAAGGGACAGGAAAGTGCTCCCTATGCTTTGCGCCTCGATCTGGATAGCGCAATGGCCCACGCGGGAGCGCTGTTCTGGCACGATGAGATTGCTGCCAAACAACTGGCGGACCCGCGCGAATTTGGCGATGTTGTGCTGGTGCGCAAGGGGTTGCCGACAAGCTACCACCTCGCCGTCACGCTGGATGATGCGGTGGATGGCATCACGCTGGTGACCCGCGGCACCGACTTGTTCGCCTCCACCCACGTGCATCGTCTGTTGCAGCATCTGCTGGGCCTGCCTGTGCCGAAATATCTGCATCACGGTCTGATAATGGCCGATGACGGCGAAAAACTGTCGAAAAGCCGCGCTGCGCCAGCACTTTCGACGCGACGCGAGGCGGGCGAGGATGGGCTCGAACTGGCCGATCAATTGCGCAAACGGCGGATCATGGCTGGAACCTGAGCGACGAGCGACTATGTTAGCAGGCATGAACTATTTTCTCTTCGCCGTCCTCGCTGTCCTGTGTGTGCTCGTAGTCGTTTCGCTGGTGCGCGGGATCATCGCCTTTCTGCGCACGACGCGGATCGACCTTGAAACCGGCGAGGGTGAAACCGCGACCGATATGCAATTGGCACAGAACAAGGCGATGTTCGCGCGCATTAAATATCAGGGACTGGCAATTGCGGTGGTTGCGATCATCCTGATGGTCGCGCAGAGCGGCAATTAGGCGCACCGCTACCCCAACGGTTTGGGGCAACAGGTAGAATCATGGTCAAGCTAAACAAGATTTACACCCGCACGGGCGATGACGGCACGACCGGTTTGGTCGATGGATCTCGCACCGCAAAACATTCCGCCCGCATCGACGCGATCGGACGCGTGGACGAGGCGAACAGCGCAATCGGGCTGGCCATCTGTGCGGTCACCGACGCGGCGCAGCATGCAATGCTGATCCGCATACAGAACGACATGTTCGATCTGGGCGCTGACCTGGCGACCCCGGCGGCCGATGGCGACTTCAGCCCTTCGGAAATGGTCCTGCGGATTATCCCGGCACAGGCTAAATGGATCGAAGGGCAGATCGATGCGCTCAACGAACGGCTCGAGCCGCTGACCAGCTTTGTCCTGCCCGGCGGCAGCGAAGCGGCGGCGCGCGTGCATGTAGCGCGGGCGAGCATCCGCGCAGCGGAACGCTCGATGACCGCGCTGGCCGGGGAGACCGCAGTCAATCCCGCCGCGCTGATGTATATCAATCGCCTTTCCGATCTGCTGTTCGTGCTGGGCCGGGTCGCCAATGCCGATGGCACGGATGATGTACAGTGGGTTCCGGGCGCCAACCGCTGATCCGCGCGTATTGCGCGCTATCGCTCTAGCCAACCGTCACGCCCGCCGCTAACGACCTTTGCTGCACTTGCGAAGGAAAATGCTGCCATGCGGAGAATCGCCGTTATCGGAGCCGGTCAGATGGGAACCGGCATCGCCCAGACCGTTGCTGCAAACGGGATGGAAGTGATGCTGGCCGACATCGATCTTGCTCACGCGCAAGGCGGCAAGGACCGCATCGACCAGATGGTCGCCAAACTGGTCGGGCGCGGCAAGATCGAAGCGGACGCCGCGCAGGCATTGCTGGACCGGGTCACCCCGATTGCCGATTACGCCCCGATGGACGCCGCCGATCTCATCATCGAGGCCGCAACCGAAAAAGAGCCGATCAAGCAGGCGATTTTCGAGAAAGTGGGCAAGGTTCTGGCCGATACGGCGATCATGGCCTCCAACACCAGTTCCATCCCGATCACGCGGATGGCGAACCATTCGCCTGATCCTTCGCGCTTTATCGGGCTGCATTTTTTTAACCCGGTGCCGGTGATGGGCCTGATCGAGGTAATCCCAGGCCTTGCGACCGCGCAGGCGACCACCGATGCGGTGACCGCCTTTGCGCGCGGTCTGGGCAAGGAAGTGGTGCTGAGCCAGGACGAACCCGGCTTTGTCGTCAACCGCATCCTGCTGCCGATGATCAACGAGGCGGTGTTCGTGCTGGGGCAATCGACAGCGGGGATCGAGGATATCGACAAGGGCTGCCGTCTTGGCCTCAATCACCCGATGGGGCCGCTGCAACTGGCGGATTTCGTGGGGCTGGATACCTGCCTCGACATCATCAACGTGCTGTACAAGACGACGCGCGACACCAAGTATCGGCCCGCGCCGCTGCTGGTGAAGTATGTCGAGGCCGGCTGGCTGGGGCGCAAGACCGGGCGCGGCTTTTACGACTACACTGGCGATAACCCTGTCCCCACCCGGTAACGGACAGCAACGCCACCGAAGGCTCCGGTTGCGGGAACATTAGGGGGCGTGCAGCCGTAGATAGGGCAAAGGAGACTTTGCGATGACCGATAAATCTGATCCGGTGAGCCAGGAAGAGCGTCAGGCCGGACTGGCCCCCGAAATGCACAACGATGAGCAGGACGATCACCGCGCCCAGGCGCAGGAGGTTGCAGAGCAGGCCTTGCATGGCACGCACAGCAAACCGGGTGGCACCGAAAGCCGCAAACCGGCCTCGCCCGGCGTCGACAATGTCGCAGGCACCGAAACTGACCTCATCGATCAAATGCGCAAAATGGAGAAAACCGGCATCATAGATAACGGCGCGTTCGCAAACGAGCCGGAGCATGATGATGAGGAGCAAACCACGCGCGATACGTGATCCTGCGTCGTCAGAAATCAGCAGCACCAACGTTGTGGCGGATCAGTAGGGCGCGGTAGGTGCGCTGCCTTCTTCTTGTGAGATGACTGGTTCGGCTGCCTTGGAAGCGGCCTGCTGTGCGCTTGGTTTGGCACTCATCGGTGACGGATTGAACCCGCTGGTATCGGCGATCAGTTCCTCGTCGCTGGCAAAGCCAACGGGAACTTCGGTTTCGCTGGACCCGTCAGCGGTGATCTGCACTTCGCCCTGTGCATTGATGGGCCCGCCATCGGACATGGTATAGCCCTCGTCAGCCGCGCTATCGCTAGTGTAGGCGTCTGTTTCAACTTCGCCGCTCCCAGTCTTGGGAATAAACTGATTGCCCAGCGCGCTTGTAAGCAGTGCCGTACCAAAAAGAACGCAGCCAGCGAACGCCAGCGCAGCCTTGCTGTTTGCGAAAAGAACGACTGTCATGGCTCGGTTTGATAACGTCCAAACGGTTAAGAATTTATGGAGCTATGCCGCGCCTGATAGTTCGCGTTTCAGCTCATAGAGCAGGTCCAAGGCTTCGCGCGGTGACAGCGCATCAATGTCGGCCTCGATAAGCCGATCTGCCAGCTTTTGTTCAGGGCTCTGGACGGCTGGCGCAGGCTGGGCGGCGGCGGCAAACAGCGGCAGTTCACCAAGCCCGGCGGCGATTCCACCGGTTTCCGCGCGCGTTTTCTCCAGCCGCTCCAGCACCGATTTCGCCCGTGCGACGACCGCTGGCGGCACGCCAGCCAGCTTGGCCACGGCCAGCCCGTAAGATCGGTCCGCAGGCCCTTGCGCCAATTCGTGCAGCAGCACGAGTTCGCCTTTCCATTCGCGCGCACGCACGTGATGCAGCGAGAGCGCCTCGCAAGTTTCTGCCAACCGGGCGAGTTCGTGGTAATGCGTTGCGAACAGGCAGCGACAGCCGATTTGCGAATGCACCGCCTCCACCACTGCCCAAGCCAGCGCAACCCCGTCATAGGTAGAGGTGCCGCGCCCGACCTCGTCGAGGATGACAAAGCTGCGGTCGGTCGCCTGTGCCAGAATCGCGGCGGTTTCGACCATTTCGACCATGAAGGTGGAGCGCCCGCGCGCGAGATTGTCCGCTGCGCCAACGCGGCTGAACAAACGGTCCACAAGCCCGATCCGCGCCGTTTGCGCGGGGACAAAACAGCCGGCCTGCGCCATCAGCACAATCAGCGCGTTCTGGCGCAGGAAGGTCGATTTGCCGCCCATGTTCGGCCCGCCGATCAGCCACAGGCGGTTGTCGGGTGACAAAGCGCAATTGTTGGCGACGAACCGGTCGCCTGATTTCACCAGCGCAGCTTCTACAACTGGATGGCGCCCGGCGGTGATCGCCAGGCCGGGTTCTGCGGTCACATCGGGGCGGCACCAGTCACCCTCGCTCGCGCGTTCGGCATTGCCTGCGGCCACATCGATCCGGGCGAGCGCGGCGGCGGTGGCGGCAATCGCCTCGCGCGCGTCGGCAATCGCACTCACCAGTTCTTCAAAATGCGAATCCTCTGCGGCGAGTGCGTGCCCGCCTGCCTCTGCGATGCGGCTCGCTTCTTCATGGAGAGACAGCGAATTGAACCGCACCGCGCCCTTCATCGTCTGGCGGTGGGTAAAGCCGCTGTCCGGTTCCATCAGGGTATCGCCGTGGCGGCCGGGCACTTCGATGAAATAGCCGAGCACGCCGTTGTGCCTTATCTTGAGGCTGGCGATGCCGGTCTGGTCGCGATAGCGCGCCTCCATCGCGGCAATCGCGCGCCGGGAATTGCCCGATGTGGCGCGCAATTCATCCAGCCCTGCGTCATAGCCATCGGCGATATAGCCGCCGCCCGATCGTTCCGTCGGCGGGGAGGGGACAAGCGCGCGTGAAAGCCAGTCGATCAGCGCGCCATGCCCGCCCAGCGCGGGCAGCAGCGCATCGAGCAAAGCGGGTCGGTCGGGCATCCCGGCAAGTCCGGTCTGGATCCGCTTTGCCTCGGCCAGGGTATCGCGCACCTGCCCCAGATCCCGAGGGCTTCCGCGACCGGCGACCAGCCGCCCCAGCGCCCGTCCAAGATCGGGCAGCGCGCGCAGCAGATCGCGCAAGCTGGCGCGCTCTATCGGGCGGTCGCGCAGATATTGCACCAGCGCCAGCCGATCGGTGATCGCCTGCACATCCAGCAGCGGCGCGGAGAGGTCTTCGGCCAGCAGCCGTGATCCCGCTCCGGTCGAACAGCGATCCAGCGCCGCGACCAGACTGCCGGTGCGAGAGCCAGTGGAGCTTTCGAGGATTTCTAGGCTGGTGCGCGTGGCCTCGTCCATCACCATTGCCGCGCTGGCCTTGCGCACTTGCGGCGGCAGTAGCAGCGGCAATTTGCCGCGCCCGACATGATCCAGATAGGCGATCAGCCCACCCGCCGCCGCGCACATCGCCCGGCTGAAATCGCCGAACCCATCGAGCGTTGCGACGCCGTGGAGGCTGCGCAGCCGGTCCGCGCCGCTATCGCTGTCGAACGCACGTCGATCATGGAAGGAGGCATCTTCGGGCGCGTCATGCTCCCACCCTTCGGGCAGGACGACCTCGCTTGGGCCAAGCCGCGCCAGTTCCGCGCCCAGCAGGTGCGGCGCGGCCTCTGCCAGTACCATCGCGCCGGTGGAGATATCGACCGAGGCGATCCCGATGCCCCCGCGCACATCGGCCAGCGCCACCAGCACATTGGCGCGGCGCGGTTCCAGCAGCGCCTCTTCGGTGAGTGTGCCCGCCGTCACGAAACGCACGATATCGCGCTTCACCAGCACTTTTGAAGATGGGCGCCCTTCGGCCTTGGCGCGGGCCTTTGCCTCGTCCGGGGTTTCCACCTGTTCGGCAATGGCGACGCGTTCGCCTGCCTTGATCAGGCGCGCCAGATACCCCTCGGCAGAATGCACCGGCACGCCGCACATTGCAACCGGCTCACCCGCGTGTTCGCCCCGGCTGGTGAGCGCAATATCGAGGATTGCGGAGGCGCGCCTGGCATCTTCAAAGAACAGCTCGAAAAAATCGCCCATGCGATAGAACAGCAGCGATCCGGCGGCCTCTTGCTTGAGCGCCAGATATTGCTCCATCATCGGGGTCGGCCCGGAGGCTTTGGTTGAGGATGTGGAAGCGGCCATCGCACCAGCCCTATCAAGCCTTGTGCGATTCGGCATGGCATCGCCCGGCCGCTATCCCCTGATTGGCGCGCCCCATCGAAGTGGCCGCCTGAGCGATCATATCGCAAAGCCTCTATAACTTCGCACCAATGCACGTTAGGCGAGCCCCGACAGTGGGATTTGCACAGGAGAAATTGATGGCAGGCGGCAACGGGAACGGTGGTGGCGACGAAAACGGGGCGAATAACGCTGTCAGCAACGGGGAGGCGCCGCCGCAAAGAGGGGGCTTCACCGCGCGCGAGGCGCTGTTCTATCACGAGACGATCCGGCCCGGTACGCTGGAG
>JBBRVR010000120.1:0-6393 GCA_038246695.1 Sphingomonadales bacterium | reverse complement strand
TTGGCCAGCATGTCACCAGTTTCTCCGCCGCAATGGAGCAGGTGCGACGCAGCGCCAAGGATATCGAGGACATCGCCGAGACGACCAATATCCTTGCTCTGAATGCCACCATCGAGGCGATGCGCGCAGGCGATGCAGGGCGCACATTTGCGGTGGTGGCAAGCGAGGTAAAAAGTCTGGCGAATGATACCCGCAAGGCGACCGAGGAAATTGCCAGCACCATCGATACTCTCGGCCAGGAAGCAAGCGTCGTGATCGGCCGGATCGAGGAAGGCGCACAGGCCAGCGGCGATGCCAAAGCCTCGGTCGCGCGGATCGAGAGCACGATTACGAGCGTTGGCGGTCTGGTGGAGGAAGTGGACAAGCAGAACGACGTCATCGCGCGCTCCACAGGCACGATCAGTGCACACGTGGATGCAGTGCAAGGGGTGCTCACTAGCTTTGACAGCGCAGCTCGCGAAAACGAGAGGGAATTGCAAGGCGTTCGCCACCGCATGGGCGACCTTGAGATGACCGCCTGCGACATGTTTGATCGGCTTGTCCATGCAGGATTGAGCCCGAACGACACAGAAATGGTGACACGCGCGCAGGACTTCGCAAGCCGTGCGCAACAGCGGGTCGAGGACGCAATCCGCAGCGGGGAACTGACACAGGATGCCGTGTTCGATGACAATTACATCGAAGTTCCCGGCACCAATCCGAAATTGTATCGCACAAGGCTTTCCGAATGGTCCGAACGCAACTGGCGTCCCTTGCTCGATGAAACAAAAGCCGACGATGCGCGCATCATAGCAGCCGCCTGCACCGACATGCGCGGCTTCCTGCCAACCCATTTGACTGAAAAATCACGCAAACCCACCGGAGACGAGGCGCACGATACCAATTTCTGCCGCAACGGGCGGATAATTTTCGGCACCATGGATGAAAAGGCGAAATCCAGCGCCGCCCCATACATGATGGCGGTCTATCGCGCCGACATGCAGCGCGATACCTATATCGTGGTTCGCAACGTATTCGTGCCGCTGTTCATCAACGGGCGGCGCTGGGGCGATTTCGAACTGGCCTACAGCTTCGACTGAAAGCGGTTCAGCGGGACCGCATCTCTGCCGAACCCGGCCCTGCTTCCAGCACTGTCATGCCAACTGGGAAGGGCGCCCAGTTAGGTGCCTTGGCACCCCAGATGATCATGCTGGGCGGGCAGATTTCCGGATTGTCGAGCGTCCCGGCACGAATGCGCATCGGCATGGCCCGACCTTCAACGGTGCGACTGTACATCTGCGACCCGCAAACCGAACAGAAGCCACGCTCGACCGTGTTGCCGCTGTCGGCCACCCGCGAGATGAGCGTTATCGGGCCTTGATAATGCACGCTATCTTCGTCAAACAGTACATTGACAGTGGCCGATCCGCTCGCGATCCGCTGGCAATCACGGCACCAGCAGAACCGCGCGCCCTTTGGCTCGCTTTCGATCGAAAACGTAACCTCGCCGCAAAAGCACCGCCCGTGATGCGTCATCGGTGGCTCCTCAACCAGGATTTCGCCGCGCCATGAAGGCGAGGCGCTCAAACAGCATGATGTCCTGCTCGTTTTTCAGCAGCGCGCCGTGCAGCGGCGGGATGGCGGTGTTGGGGTTGGCATCCTGCAACACTTCGAGCGGCATGTCCTCGTTCAGCAGCAGTTTCAGCCAGTCGAGGAGTTCGCTCGTGCTCGGCTTTTTCTTGAGGCCGGGCACTTCGCGCAGTTCATAGAACATATCCATCGCCTTCTTCACCAGCATCTTCTGGATGTCGGGGAAGTGCACGTCGATGATTTCCTGCATCGTCTCGCGATCGGGAAATTTGATGTAGTGAAAGAAACAGCGGCGCAGAAATGCGTCGGGCAATTCCTTTTCATTGTTCGAGGTGATGACCACGATCGGGCGCTCGACCGCTTCGATCCGCTCCTGCGTTTCGTAAACATCGAAGCTCATCCGGTCGAGTTCCTGCAACAGATCGTTGGGAAATTCGATATCGGCCTTGTCGATTTCGTCGATCAGCAGGACGGGCAATTCGGGCGCGGTGAAGGCTTCCCACAGCTTGCCCTTCTTGATGTAATTGCGAATGTCGTGGACGCGTTCTTCGCCCAACTGGCCATCGCGCAGGCGGGCGACCGCATCGTATTCGTACAGACCCTGCTGTGCTTTCGTGCTGGACTTGATGTTCCATTCGATCAGCGGCGCACCCAGAGCCTTGGATATTTCGTGAGCGAGCACGGTCTTTCCGGTGCCCGGTTCGCCTTTCACCAGCAGCGGGCGGCGCAGCGTTACGGCTGCGTTGACGGCAACTTTCAGATCCTCGGTTGCGATGTAATTGCTGGTGCCCTCGAAACGCTGCTGATCGGTCATCGGTTGTCCTTAAAAACTGAAATTGTCTGGCGACGCGATAGGAGGCGAGCAAATTGCGCGCAAGGGGGGCGTTATTGCGGAAGGTTCAGGATGCGCTGCGCGATCAGTTCCAGCGTCGCTTCATCGAGGGTGGCGTCGGGATTGGCCCAGCTGAGCGAGAGCATGTGGTCGACGCCTGCCTTGTCGCGCAGCAGCTATGTAAGGTTGAGCACGCCCGGCTCCGACCCGCCCTTGTAACCGATATATTCCCACCTCGCCGCTGCAATTGGAGGCGCGGAGCGATTGATGGCCATGATCGCGAAAACCTCGGGGTCGCACTCGGCGCGCATGGTCTTGAACAAGCGAGCAAGATCGCCGGTGCTGGCGAACCATTCCACATCCAGCCCGACAGGGCCGTTTGTGAAAGCCCGGTTTACAGCGGCGAGGTTGACGCTCTCTCCCGCAATCCCATCCAGAATCTGCTGACGCACTTTTGGCCCGGCAATGGCGTAGGCGTTAAGCCGATCCCGGTCGCCGCCCTTCAGCGTGAACAGATCGCGCGTTGTCAGCCACGGCGCGTTGCGATCGGGCGCTGAATGCGCGGAACGTTGAAGTATATCGGCCAGCGCCGGTTGCCCCAGCAGCGCGATCAGTTGATCGGTTGCAGTGTTGTCACTGACGGAAATCATCATGCTGGCCAGCGTGTGCAGCGTCACCGGCGCGCCTGCCGGCCAATCCTGCATCTGCCCGCTGGGAAAACTGCGCACATCCAGCGTGATGGTATCGCTCCACGACCGTCTGCCCTGCGCAATCTCACGGCCCAGCGCGGCAAGCACATACAGCTTCATTGTCGAGCCAATCGGCATCTGCGCGTCTGGCGCGATGGAAAGTGCATCCGGCGCCTCGTCCAGCGGGCCGAAATACGCAGTCACCCTGCCGGGCAAGGCTCGCAGATCCGCCTCGATCTTTGACCGACTGTCATCAATCGGTTCAAAGGTCTGGAACAGCAATTCACTGATCCTGTTGTCTTTTGCCGGGTCTATCGCGATGCCGCCGCGTGCAATTGCGCGCTCCATGCGGATCGAAAGCGCCGCGCGCGTGGCGCCGGGTGGGTCAAGACTTTCCACACTGATCGCCGCCCCGAACTGCGCGGTCAATTGCTGCGAAAGTGCCGCAAGTTGGGAGGGCGGAACCGCTGCGAGAAATCCCTCAGTGAACAGCTCTGCCGGTTCGCCTTGGCCATTTATCAGAGCCACCACATCGTCAGCCCGTTGCTGGATCGCAGTCCGTTCTTCAGCAGAATTGGCTGGCAACGGTTCAACAGCATCCTGCGCCGTTGCCGGAGCCATCGTTCCGAGCATTGCGATCAAGGCGAGGTGTCTCATATCTTGTCTACAGTCATACACTTCCCATCCGCCGGGGTTCGACGGTCATCCGCCAAAAGCCACCGCCGCCACATACAGCAGATTGAGGGACAGGATCACAACAGTCGCAATTCTCCAACCTGCCCCGGCAATCTTCATGCCCCGATCCCACGTCCATTTGCCAACTGCCCCTGCGGCAAGTGCGCTGATGCAGACGACGGCCAATGCGCCCAGTGACGAGAACACCAGCATGATCGCGTGAACCGCAATCAGGTGGAGGATGAACGCGCCGGTAAACCAGACAATCGGGATAGCGCGGTATGATGTGTCGGGCACCTCCCAATCGGGCAGCGAGGAATCCGGGCGCGAGATGCGCCGATCGCCGGCCATGATGTCTTGTTCGCGCGGATCGGGGTAATCGACGCGATAATCGACTTCGGGCCGCTCAGGCATCGATCATGTCACGGTCCATTTCCCCCGCGCGATTCTGGATGAAGTTGAAACGGTGTTCCGGGTTGCGGCCCATCAGCTGATCGACCAGTTCCTTGACGCTGGCGCGCTCCTGAAATTCGGTCGGCAGCGTGATCCGGATGAGCGAGCGGGTTTCGGGGTTCATGGTCGTTTCGCGCAATTGCGAAGGGTTCATCTCGCCCAGACCCTTGAACCGGCCCACCTCGACCTTTTTGCCCTTGAACACGGTCGCTTCCAATTCGGCCCGGTGCGCATCATCGCGGGCATAACGGCTCTCTTTGCCTGCTGTTAAGCGGTAGAGCGGGGGCTGAGCCAGAAACAGGTGCCCCTTGCGCACGATGTCGGGCATTTCCTGGAAAAAGAACGTCATCAGCAACGTTGCGATGTGCGCGCCGTCGACATCGGCATCGGTCATGATGATGATCCGGTCGTATCGCAGGGTTTCTGCGTCGCAATCCTTGCGCGTGCCACAGCCCATCGCAAGCGAAAGGTCGGCGATTTCCGAATTCGCGCGGATCTTGTCCAGCGTGGCGGATGCGACATTCAGGATCTTGCCCCGGATCGGCAGGATCGCCTGGCTTTTGCGGTCGCGCGCCTGTTTTGCGCTGCCACCGGCGCTATCGCCTTCGACGATGAACAGTTCGGTTTCACGGTCGCCTTCGCCGGAGCAATCGGTCAGCTTGCCCGGCAGGCGCAATTTCTTTGCATTGGTCGCAGTCTTGCGCTTGATCTCGCGCTCCTGCTTGCGCTTGAGCCGTTCATCCATGCTCTCCATCACTTCGCCAAGCAGCGCCTTGCCGCGCTCCATGTCGTCGGTCAGGAAGTGGTCGAAATGGTCGCGCACAGCGTTTTCGACAAGCCGCGCGGCCTCGGGCGAGGTCAACCGGTCCTTCGTCTGCGACTGGAATTGCGGTTCGCGGATGAACACGCTCAGCATGATTTCAGAGCCGGTCATCACATCATCGGCGGTGATATCCTTGGCCTTTTTCGTGCCGGTCAGATCGCCGAATGCGCGCAAGCCCTTGGTAAGCGCGGCACGCAGGCCCTGTTCGTGAGTGCCACCATCGGGGGTGGGCACGGTGTTGCAATACCAGCTTGTCGATCCGTCCGAATACAGTGGCCAGGCAATCGCCCATTCGACCCGCCCCTGCGATGTGCCGGAATCGTCATCGGCAAAATCCTGCTTGCCAGTGAAGGGCAGGGAGGTGACGCATTCGCGTTTACCCACCTGTTCGGCGAGATGATCGGCAAGGCCACCGGGAAACTTGAACACCGCCTCTGCGGGCACATCTTCGCTGGTCAGGCTCTCGGCGCATTTCCAGCGGATTTCGACTCCGGCGAACAGATATGCCTTGGACCGGGCGAGCTTGAACAGGCGCTGCGGCTTGAACTGGCGGTCGCCGAAAATCTCGGTGTCGGGGGTAAAGGCGACGGTGGTGCCGCGCCGGTTGGGCGCTGCGCCAATGGTCTCGATGGGGCCGAGCGAATGGCCCTTGGAAAATTCCTGCGCATACAGTTGTTTGTCACGGGCCACTTCGACCCGAGTGTTGCTGGACAGCGCGTTCACCACGCTGACGCCGACACCGTGCAGGCCGCCACTGGTGGCATAGGCCTTGCCCGAAAACTTGCCGCCCGAATGCAGCGTCGACATGATCACTTCGAGTGTGGATTTGCCCGGAAACTTGGGATGTTCATCGACTGGGATGCCCCGGCCATTGTCCGCTACGCCCAGCCGATTGCCTTCTTCAAGGCGCACTTCAATCCGCGTAGCATGGCCTGCGACCGCCTCGTCCATTGCGTTATCGATGACTTCGGCGGCGAGGTGGTGCAGGGCGCGGTCATCGGTGCCGCCGATATACATGCCCGGACGGCGGCGCACCGGCTCCAGCCCTTCGAGAACTTCGATGGAGGAGGCATTGTAATCGCCGCTGGAGGTGGGCGTGTTTTCAAACAGATCGTCGGCCATTCAACGGATATGGCGCGCAGCCGCATCCGCCACAAGGCAACCTGCGGTCTTTTGCGCCGCTATTTATCAAAACCGGTTGGGGCCGCATCTACCTGGGTGATGCCTTCGCCGGTCACCTGACGCACTTCGAGCGCGCGTTCCGCGATCCCGTCCCGGCCGAAACGGAATGGGCCATCGACTCCTAGGAAACCGCCCCGATCATAAAGCTGCCTGACTGGAAAATCGCTTCC
>JBBRVR010000119.1:0-6429 GCA_038246695.1 Sphingomonadales bacterium | reverse complement strand
TGCAGCGATGATCGCGCCGGAAACGTCGTATTTTTTTCCGATCAGTTTCGATCCCTCGACAGACAGATGCCCGGTGTCGCGATAGACGAAGGTCCCGTCATCGCTTGCCTTGCACGTGCCAGCTTTACAGATGAATGTACTGAGGACGACGACATTGAGGGCATTTTCGCTCGTCACCTTTTTGACGAAGGCAATGATCTCCTTGTTGCCGATGGAGTTCTTGTCTTCGTCAACGAAGTTGCAAAAGCCGAGTTCAGATTTCCGCAGCGACGATTTTAGGAGGCACTTCCCATGATCCAGGCCATCGGTCGGGGGCGGGGAGATGATCACGACCTGCTTGCCCATGCCCTCGAGCATCCGGACAGTCTTGATCATTTGTTTTTCGACGAGGGGCCGGTTGCCGCCCTTGTACGAACTCCCGCTCCGGTCGAAGATGACGGAAGAGTCTCCCGAGATCGCAAACGACGAAGCCAGGATGACTAGCCTCAATTCCTTGGTATTCTTTATGTACTCAAGAATCTTGTCATTGAAGGCCACACAATCTTGCCATGGCGTGACGGAATCGATCACCGCGATATCAAAAATGGGCGCGCATTGGCTTTTTGTATGCTGGATGAAGTCCAGCGGGGTTGCACTGCTTCTGAGAGCGCCGGTGAGGTGCATGGCATAGCTATCGCCCCATAGGACCGCCTGCGGGTGTGGGCTGGTCCGGCAATTCTTGGATAGCGTAAACGCCCCTTCGCAATCGCTGCTCAAGCCGTAATTTGGCCGCATCCGGTCCGACTTCAAAGCCTCGTCGTAGGTCTCGCCAGAGGGGGTAGTTCGCTGCGGAAAGCCCGCTGCAACGCTGCCTGCTATGCCGCAGGCAGCGAGGAGTGCCGCGCCTGCCCCACTAGCGGCAAAAACCGCGCGGCGGGTCGGCAAAACTGAGCCGTGACCCTTGCGAAACGGCTTTTCGATAAAATGCCAGCTGAGGTAGGCCAGGATCAGCGACAGCCCCGTCAATGCTGCCATAAGCAAAGGTGACGGCTCGGCAATGCTACGGATATGCGCGAAGGCAAATAGGGGTTGGTGCCAAAGATAGGCGCTGTAGCTGATGAGCCCAATGCCCACGAAGCCCCGCATCCCGAGAATTTTGGCCGTCCACGATCCAGTTCCGCCGAACACGATGATCAGTGCAGTTCCGACGACAGGCGCAAGTGCGTAGACGCTCGGGAAAGGTACCTTTTCGTCGTAAGCGAATATTGCGAACAGGATGAGCGCCAAGCCCGCAAGGCTCAGCCCGTTGTTGATCCTCTGCTCCCGGCCGAACAGCCAGAAGGCGCAGATGGACCCGGCCAGGAGCTCCCACACACGCGTCGGTGCGAGATAGAAATTCGCGCTGGGCTTATGGCGCCAGCCCCATTCGCTTGCGATGAGGCTGATCGTGGCGATCGCGCAGATTGACCAGAAAACGCGGTTGCGCCCGAAGCGCCAAGCCAGCAACAGGAAAATTGGGAAGAAGACATAATACTGTTCTTCGACTGCCAGACTCCATGTGTGCAGCAGCGGCTTTTGCTCGGCTGATGGAGCGAAATATCCTTCTTCTCGCCAGAACAGTATGTTGGAGACGAAGAAAACTACCGCGATGATGCTTTGGGCAAAGTCCGTAAGCTCGCTCGGCAACATCCACATCCAAGCGAAGGGGATGCAGCAGAGCATGACGAAGAACAACGCGGGCAGGATACGCCTCGCCCTGCGCTCGTAGAAGCGGGCGATCGAGAAGTTACCCTCCTCGAGCTCGCCAATCAGAATGGTGGTGATCAAATATCCGCTGATGACGAAAAAGATGTCGATGCCGACGTAGCCACCGCTGAACAGCGACAAGCCGGCGTGAAAGAGTATGACTGGGACAACCGCGACAGCCCGCAGACCGTCAATTTCCCTGCGATAGATGATCATGCCTGCTATTTCCCGATCATGCGCCGACGGCATCTACACCGATCGCTTCGTTCAGCGCCGCAGCCAATTCGTCCACGAACGGATAGGGCTCGTCGCGCATGTAAACCGGGTTGGGACAAAGCGCAGGGGGGTGCGCAGCCTGGCGACATGCTTCGGCCAGAGTGGCGGCCAATTCCGTCTCAGCAATCGAACGCAGTGACAGGATATTGGGGTGGAAGGCTGTCAGGTCCTTTGCAAAATAGCCATTGGTGACCGTTCGCAATCCGAAATGCGCCATTTCCAGCGGAGGGTAGCTCGGATGGGGCGAAGCCATCAGGCTGACGCCAGCCGAGCAGCTGAGCAGCATTTGCGCATATTCATCGAGCGATAGCTTTCCGACGGACATCAACTTGCGCCCACCCCCAAGATCAATCGGATCATGCGGCACCCCGGCCGAGATCACTTCCCAATCGGCGAACTCGGGATAGTCGCGCACCCAACGCTTGAGGCCGCGGACCAGCGCGGGGAAGCAGTTGCGCTCGACGCTCGGCCGGCCATAGACCAGCACCCGCCAGCTGCGCGTGCTGGTGGCAACCTGATCGAGATAGGGGCGCAGGGCGTCCACGATCACCGGTTCGAAGACAAACTGGCGTGCGGGACGATGTCCGACCGCTTCCATGTAGTTCGCCAGATTGCTGCTATTGACCATGCCCCACAGCGGCTCGGAGGTGTCGTAGGCAGCTCTTGCCAGCATGTGCGCCGACGAGAAGGCCATGAAGGCCGGTTCGTAATCCTGCATCAGCCACACCAGCGGCTTGGGGTCGCTGCCGAACATCGCAGCCTGCTGGTTGCGCAGGTCGGCGAAGTTCAATGTGACCCACCAGTTGTAGGTCATGAATATCTCATTGGCGCGCACGGCGATTCGCGCGCGGGGACTGCGCACCAGTTCGATCTGGTCGGGCGTTATGGAGAGCCCTGCCTTCGCGGCTCGGGTAACGATGATCGACGTGTCGGTTTCGGCGACCACATCGGTAACAATGATCCGCAAATCGAATTGGCGCGAAGCGGACAGGGCAAGAAACAATCGGCAGAAAATGTCGATGCCCGTTGCCGTGCCCCCAAAATCCGAACCCTTTTGCAGCAGCGGCAGGACGAAACTGAGGCGAGGGGTCGGATTGTCATCGCACAGCGCATGGTACTCAGCCAGCACAATATCGTCGACCGGCGGCGGGGCGACTGTTTCGCGCATCCGATGGATCAATGTCTTGATCTGAGGGGGGAGGTTGCGCTTGAGGAAGGCGCGGGTGTTCGACTGCATGGTCAGTCCGCCTTTCGCGGTGCGCGGGGATGCTGCCCGGCAGCGGAACTGCCGCGGCGGCCAGTGCGCACGCACGGGTTCAGGTTCGCATCGCCGTTCATGGGGCAGCCTTCTCGTGAGGTGAATGTCGGTTCGCGCAGCCCTTCCGGTGCCACGCAGCGCTTCCACAAAGCGCAAATCAGGCGGGTCGGCAAGCGCCGACGTGAACGGTCAGCCATTGCGAGGGATGTGGCAGATCGGCACTGTCATGGCCAATTCCACGGGGTCGTTCCGACAGGGTTGAACCTGAAAGGGGGTTGGCTTACCAGCCTGCATGCCTTTTGTGAGGGTGCCGAGTTTGGCGCCCCAGCCCGTGTCTGGACCCCCGAGATGCAGCAATCCTCTCCGACCGCAGCGTTCGCCATCAACCGTCAGCGTTCGCTCATGCGTGCAGCCGCGAAGCATCGCGTGATGCAGTTGATACCGGTACTGGTGGTCTTCTATTCGATATTCCTACTGCCACCGGAAGTGGAATTTTCGGCGTTCGGGGTCAACTTCCCGTCTTATCGCATTGCGTTGCTTGTGGTTTCGGTGCCGGCGCTCTGGTCGTCGATGCGAGGCAGGATCGCAGCGATCCAATTCATGGACGTGGCGGTTGCGATCATCGGCTTTTGGACGATCCTCTCGTTCACGATGAATTATGGGTTCGGTGTGGGGATTGTTCGCGGTGCCGGTGTCACAATCGATACGGTACTTCCCTATTTTATCGTCCGGACTTGCATCAAGTCGCTGGACGATTTGCGATATTTTCTGATCCTGGTTCTCCCGGCGATCGCGTTTGCAGGTCTTACCCTGCTTGTTGAAAGCGTGTCGGGACGGCTCCTGCTTCGCCCGGCCTTTGCCTCGATATTCGGCAATATGAACGTATTTGTGGGAGGCGAGAACACGGGAGCTCTCGCGATTGAAGGCCAGAAGCGGTTGGGCTTGCTGCGCGCATATGGCCCGTTCCCACACCCTATCCTTGCCGGGATCATGATGATCGGCTTTTTACCGCTTTATTATTTCAGCGGCCTGCGGTCATGGCCCTTAATCGGCGGGGTTCTTATCACACTAACGGGAATTTTCGGCCTCAGTTCAGCTGCGTTCCTTGCGCTGATATTGGCAGTGGGGGGGGTGGCACTCTACCAAGTAAAGGCCTTTATACCGAAGATTTCCTGGTGGTCGATCAGCAGCTTGCTGATAATTCTTGTTCTGACGTTGCACATGATTTCAAAAAGCGGGATTGTTTACGTGATCGCTCGCCTTACTTTGACGCCGGACACCGCAGAGTATCGGATCCACATCTGGAATTGGGGTTCGCTCACCGTTGCGAAGCACCCCTGGTTTGGCATTGCGTACAAGCAGTGGGAGCGGGCAAGCTGGATGGGGGAAAGTGTCGATGCGCACTTCCTGCTGATGGCCATGCGCCATGGGCTCGTGGTGCCGATCATGATGCTGGCCGCTATCTTTTATGGCATAATCAGGCTTGGCCTGATTATCCCGTACTTGTCCCCCAAGGACCGCGCGTTTGCGATCGGGATCAACATGTGCATGATCATCTATCTGATTGTCGGGCAGACGGTGAACTACTTCGGGTCGTCCAACCTTCTTTTCATGAGCGTGATCGCGCTTCTCGCTTCGGCCGTCAACTGGGGTAATGTCCAGATGCAGGTTCCCAAGCGTCAGCAGATGATTCAGTATTCGCGGATGATGGCCCGCGCGACAGCTTGAGATCGGGACTGACTGGATAGTCCGAACTCAGCTGCCGCGCTTGCCTCCCAATCACACCTGCCTCAGCGCAACAGCACTAAGCAGCACGAAGGGCGCTCCGCCCGTGATGCGCAGGATGCCAACGCCGCCGCCCAGGTCGGTAACGATAATGCCGCCCACAAAGGTGAGGTTGTTCAACGCATCGGTTGGCGCGCTCGCTCCGGTGTAGGCTGTGCCATCAGTGTCCAGCAGGCGAGTGGGCGCGGTGCTGGGGACCGTAAAGGAATACCGGATGTTTGCCGCGCCGAGCGGATCATTTACCACCTCGACCGGCCCGCCACTCCCAGGGTCAGTGACGAAGAGTAAGCCGATTTCCCAAGTGCCCGCCGCCAGCTCGAACTCGACACCGTGGCTAACCGTGCTGTTAATTCCCCAGTATGGCAGGCCGAGGAAGCCCACGGTGGTCGAAAAGCCAACCGCAGGACGCGCCCGCATCTTTAGCCCGCCGCGCGTGACGATGGTGGTCTCTGTCGCGTTTAGGTAGGTTGCCCCGGCAGGTGCGCCGCTACTCGCCGGTGCGCTCGATAGCGTCCCGCCGAGCCACACAAAGCTGGAAGCCAGCGCCGCGTCGTCATTGGTGATGGTGCAAATCAATTCATCCCTGCCCGACGCCACCAGCGCCGCCCCGCCCGAAGGCGCAGACAGCGTGAACTTGAACGTCTCGTTAAACTCGGCGGCAGTGTCGCCGTTGACGAGGGCGGTAAACGTCTTGGTCGCCTCGCCCGCAGCAAAGCTGACAGTGCCACTCGGGAACACCCCGCCTGCAAAGTCGGCGGCATTGGCGGGCGCAATCCCGGTGCCCGAAGTCGCTACCGCGACCGTGCCCGCGCCCGAGGTCACGCCGCCGCGCCGGATCGTGATGACATAAGCGGTGTTCCCGCTGTTGCCCTCGTTCTGCACAATCTCGCTGTTCTCGATATAGAACCACGTGGCCGCGCTTTCATCCACGCCCGCGCTCTTGAGCACGGCGCTCGTGCCGGTCATTTCCACCGCCGCGCCCGCCCCAACGCGCCGGAACCCGACAAGCTCGAACGGGCCGAAGGCGCGCGCCGGAAGGCCGAGTTCGGCATAGCCGGGGAACCACGTCGGCGCGTTGCTGTTGCTCATCGACCGGACGTAGAGGTAGGCCGCGCCATCATCGCCCGTGACGCGGAAGCCTTCAAAGCCCATCGGCCACCCGAAGTCCCACAGCGGGTTCTGGCCCACCTCATCCGGGATCGGAACGCCGCCCAACGTGTAGCCTGCCCGCGCCGGGGCACGGGTCATGTCGTCCTTGTAAAGCGATACGTCCGCGTCGATCTCGGGGCAGCGCATGACGGTGAACGCGCGCCGCCCGCCTTGCGCGGTGTTAATCAGCAAGTTGCCGCCTGTGGGGTGCGCCTGCATCCGGTTAAGGTTGGCGA
>JBBRVR010000118.1:0-6433 GCA_038246695.1 Sphingomonadales bacterium | reverse complement strand
GGCTATTGGCAGGCAGAATTTCCGGGCAGATCAGGCTGAGCGGCCCACCGGCTCACCGCAATCCACGTATCCCGTCGAAATCGACGAACGGACGACCCCGACCATCAAGTGTGCAGGTAAACCGGCCACGGTCGAAATTGTCGCGGAAGCTGCGGTTGCCCTGCACCTCAATGCGACCCTCAACCCGGAAGCCGCGGCGTGTGCGGTCAACATCGTGCACCTGCGTCACGTCGGCATAGCGCCATCCGCCAAAGCGGCGCGCCTGATTTTCGGCGGCGCGCACGCAGCGTTCAACTGCGCCGCGCGATCCCTGTCGGCCGAACTCGTTGCGGCGAAAATCGCGGCCGCGGTCGTTGTAGCGGCGGTCGCGGTAGCGATCGCGATCGCGATCGCGATCACCGTCGAATGCGCCGGCGAGCGCAGCAATGCCGCCGATCACGACGGCGCCAGCAATGATTTCGCCAGCGCCAATGCCGTCTCGGTCGCGGCTATCATCGGCCATTGCCGGGCTTGCGGAAGCCAGAGCCATCGCGCCTGCCGCGACGGTCCCCAGCGTTCCCTTGGCGAGCGTCTTCTTGAGAGCTTTCGTCTTGGTCATGGCTGTTATCCTTGGGTTCCGAGCCGACGCGGATTTGCCCGGCTGCGAATGCCCTTGTGCATGATCCATGATGAGATTGGCCTGAAGCGGCCTTGCAGCATCCGTTCAGAATAATACGCCCCTGCATGAACGAGCGGGTTGGATGCGCGCACAGTCGATCAGCTTGCGAGACTTGCTGCAATTGTTGTCCCGCGCCCTCCCCGAAAAGGCCAGAAAAAGACCCCGCCGGATCGCTCCAGCGGGGTCTCATGTTTCTCGGCCTGGATGCGGTTTACGCCTCGGCGAACTCTTCCTGCTCATTCATCACCGGTCCACTATCCTGCCCCTTGGCGTCGAGATCGCGGTCGACCAATTCGATGACCGCCAGTTGGGCGGCATCGCTGCCACGATAACCGGCCTTGACGATGCGGGTGTAGCCACCTTCACGGTCGCTGTAGCGATCGGCCAGAACACTGAACAGCTTCTTGAGCTGCGTCTCGTCCAGCAGGCGCGCCTGCGCAAGGCGACGGTTGGAGAGACCGCCACGCTTTCCGAGCGTAATCAGCTTCTCGACGTAGGGGCGAAGTTCCTTGGCCTTGGGCAGGGTCGTGACGATCTGCTCATGCTTGATGAGAGCGGCCGCCATGTTGCGGAACAGGGCCTTGCGGTGGCCCGATTTGCGGCTCAGCTTACGCTGCGAAATACCGTGACGCATCAAAATTTCCTTCGTTCGTTATGGGCCCGTATCAGGTAGCCCGTAGCTGGCGGCGCTTTCCCGTCCGTGGAAGGCGCGCCGCCGGTGCCTGTATCAACCAAGAAGCTCTTGTTCGAGCTTCTTGGCCATTTCCTCGATGTTCTCGGGCGGCCATCCGGGGATATCCATGCCCAGACGCAGACCCATGCTGGAGAGCACTTCCTTGATCTCGTTCAAAGACTTGCGGCCAAAATTCGGCGTGCGCAGCATCTCAGCTTCGGTCTTCTGGACCAGATCGCCGATATAGATGATGTTGTCGTTCTTGAGGCAATTGGCCGATCGCACCGACAGTTCCAGCTCGTCAACCTTCTTGAGCAGGTAACGGTTGAGCTGGTTGGCGTCGTCTTCCTGCGGTTGCGCAGCGTGACCGATCATGGCGGACTGCGGCTGCGGGATGCCATCCTCGAAGTGCACGAACAACGTCAGCTGATCCTGCAGAATGCGCGCGGCATAGGCCACGGCATCTTCTGGGGTGACGGTGCCATCGGTTTCGACGGTCAGCGACAGCTTGTCATAGTCGAGTTCCTGCCCGACGCGGGCGTTCTCGACCTTGTAGCTGACCTGGCGGACCGGGCTGTAGAGCGAGTCAATCGGAATCAGACCAATCGGCGCGTCGGCCGGGCGGTTCTGGACGGCGGGCGAATAGCCCTTGCCCACATCCGCGGTCAGTTCCATGTTCAGCGTTGCGCCTTCATCGAGGTGACACAGGACTAGGTCCTTGTTCGTGACCTCGATGTCGCCGGAAACCGCAATATCGCCCGCCTTGACGGTCGCGGGACCAGTCGCGGAAAGCTGGAGGCGCTTGGGCCCCTCGCCTTCCATTTTTAACGCGATCTGCTTCACGTTGAGGACGATGTCGGTCACGTCCTCCCGAACGCCTGCGAGCGAGGAAAATTCGTGCAGCACGTTCTCGATCTTGATCGAGGTGATGGCAGCGCCTTGCAGCGAGGACAGCAGCACCCGGCGCAGCGCATTGCCGAGCGTCAGACCAAAGCCACGCTCAAGCGGCTCGGCGACAAACGTCGTCTTGCGCTGCTTGTCGCTGCCTTCCTTGATATCCAGAGCGTTGGGTTTCTTGAGTTCCTGCCAGTTCTTCGTATTGACGGACATGGATTTCCCCTAATTCGCTATTTCAGCGGTTCAAATGTGTTGTGCGGGCCGCCGGACATTCCTGCTGGGCAGGGTGGCCATGAAACCCGCTCGGCTGACGGCAATGCGAATTGCCGCCAATCCGGATCGGGTCAGACGCGCCGACGCTTTGACGGACGTACGCCATTGTGCGGGATCGGCGTCACATCGCGGATCGAGGTGATGTTGAATCCAACAGCCGCAAGACCGCGCAGCGCGCTCTCACGGCCCGAACCGGGGCCCTTCACTTCGACTTCGAGCGTGCGCACACCGTGTTCGGCAGCCTTCTTGCCAGCGTCATCGGCCGCAACCTGTGCGGCATACGGCGTCGACTTGCGGCTGCCCTTGAACCCCATCGCTCCGGCACTGGACCAGCTGATTGCATTGCCCTGTGCGTCGGTGATGGTAATCATGGTGTTGTTAAAGCTGGCGTTGATATGCGCCACGCCACTTGTAATGTTCTTTCTGTCGCGGCGTCTTACTTTGCCGCCCGGTTCGCGTGCCATTTCTCGTATTCCTTTTGAATTCGGGTGAAGGGAAAAGCGTCAGGTAGAAACCTGAACTTACTTCTTCTTCCCGGCGATCGGCTTGGCCTTGCCCTTGCGGGTGCGGGCATTGGTGTGTGTGCGCTGACCGCGAACTGGCAAGCCGTTACGGTGACGCAGGCCCCGATAGGAACGCAGGTCCATCAGACGCTTGATATTCATCGCAGTGGTGCGACGCAGATCACCCTCGACCGAGAAATCGCTGTCGATCGTCTCGCGGATACGCAAAACTTCCTCGTCGGTGAGGTCCTGCACTCGAGCGCTATGCGCGATCCCAAGCTTGTCAACGATTTCGACCGCGGTCTTGCGACCAATTCCGTGAATGTAGGTGAGCGCAATGATAACGCGCTTATTTGTGGGGATGTTTACCCCGGCAATACGAGCCACTTAATTCTCCATGCTCCACAGAGGGGTAAGGCAAGTTTGCCCAGAGCCTCCATCTCAACGCTTCCAAACCGACATGATCAAGACCCGGCTCCACATAAGCGGGCCGCCTGGACGGGAAAGCCTTCCAAACGGCAAAAGCCCGGTTGGCAAACGCAAAGGCGTTTACCTGCCGGACCGGGTTCGAACGTGTCGAATGATCCGCGTATCTAAGCCGAATCGGTCGCCTCGTCAACAGCAGAGCAGCGGTTATTTCATCAGCCAGAAGAAACTTGGCAACGTGTATCGATGCTCAATCGTCGCCAAGCAGATTGCCAAACGCTTCGTCAACGCCAGGTTTGGCCAGTTTCTCGTCAGGAGCCTTTTTCGGCGCATCCTTTTCACTGGCACCAGCGGGCTTGTCTACCCGGCCCAGCTTTGTCGCAAGTCCCGCGAGCTGCATGGTCATCACGCCGTCCACTGCCTTCGCAATGACAGGCACTTCATAGCGCATCGGGCCACCGACATTGTATTCCCACACGATGCGGGTGCCTTTATCGACCTTGCTCAAGGCGATTGTGAGCACGCCTGTGACCGGCTCACTCTGCAGGGGCCCCAATGCGCCGACCATGCGCAGCGCGTTTTCGGGATAGGCCTGGATGACGCGCATATGCTCCACGCTGCCCTCCAGCGTGAACCGATTGGGCTCATCTACTTCGGGGATCGTTTCGCAAAAGCAGCCGCCGGCCTGAGGCGTCAGCTTCAGATTGGCGGAATCAGCAGACCATGTGTGTTCCGAAGACCACCAGTCCGCCGGACTGATGAGCGCCAGCCATGTGGCCTTGAGGTCAGCCTCAACCACCGCTTCATCGCGCGTGATAAAGCCAGCATCGCTGCTATCCACAACCTCTGCACTGGCGGGCATCGTGGCAAGAGCGCCCGCGCAGGCGACAATTGTGATGACCAGATTTCGCATGACCCGTAACTCCCTATCAGGAAGGCTTAGGCGATCAGGAATAGCGATTCCAGACCTGCCGGCACGAAAAGCCTGGCATACTCAGCCCGCCACCGCACGCCTGCGTGCAATCAATCGGCCATTACCGCGTCGATCGCGTCAGCAACCTCGCCAATCGCGGCCATGCCATCGAGGCGCGTCACGATCCCGCGCGCATCATAGCCGGGCAGGATCGGTGCGGTTTCCGCTCGATAGAGGCTCATGCGTTTGCGCACGGTTTCCTCATTGTCATCGGGGCGGCGCTTGAACTCGGTCGATCCGCAATTGTCGCACACACCCTGTGTCGACGGCGGATTGGCGGTTTCGTGATACAAAGCGCCGCACTTGGCGCACGAAAACCGACCGGTGATCCGTTCAACCAGCTCATCTTCGTCCACACCCAGCTCGATCACGTGGTCAAGCTTGCGCCCGTGCTTCGCAAGAATTCCGTCGAGCTGTTCGGCCTGCGCGGCGGTTCGCGGATAGCCATCAAAAATCGCGCCCGTATCGCGATCCAGCGATGCAAGGTTATCATCGATCAGCTGAGAGACGATCTCATCCGAAACCAGGTCACCGCGATCCATGATCGCCTTGGCTTTCTTCCCGACCTCGGTCTGAGCCTTTACCGCATCGCGCAGCATGTCGCCGGTCGACAGCTGCTTCATCGTATGCCGTTCAACGAGCCCGGCACTTTGCGTGCCCTTGCCCGCGCCCGGAGGCCCCAAAAGAATGATGTTCATCGCATCCCCCGATTATCGCGCGAGTCAAATCTGGTTCGCTCCGATTAGGAGCGAACCCCATGCTCTATCGCTTGCGGCCTTTCAACTTGGCCTTCTTGATGAGATTGTCATACTGGTGGGCAAACAGATGCGACTGAACCTGAGCAATCGTATCCACCGTGACATTCACGACAATCAGCAGGCTGGTCCCCCCAAGGAACAACGGAATGCCGGTTTGCGCGATCATGTATTCTGGCAGCACACACACGAGGGTCAGATAGATTGCGCCGACCACAGTGATGCGTGTGAGGACATATTCGAGATAATCCGAGGTTCGCTTGCCTGGACGGATGCCGGGGATAAAGCCGCCATTCTTCTTGAGATTATCCGCCGTCTCTTCCGGGTTGAACACTACCGCGGTGTAGAAGAAGCAGAAGAAGATGATCCCGACCGCATACAGGGTCATATAGATCGGCTGCCCGTGCGCAAGGTACTGGTTCAGCGTCACAACGACCCCGCCAAAGGTGCTGTCGGTGTCGACCGAGTTGCCTGCGAACTGCGAGATTGTCAGCGGCAGCAGCAGAAGCGAGCTCGCGAAGATGGGCGGGATAACGCCTGCCGTGTTGAGCTTGAGCGGAAGATACTGGTTGTCCGCCTGCACCATGCCGCGCTGTGTCGCACGCTTGGGATACTGTACCAGCAGGCGACGCTGCGCGCGCTCAACAAAAGAAATCAGCAGGATGAGCGCCACCACCATTACCACGAATAAAATAATGATACCCGGCGCAATCGAACCGGTTCGACCGCCTTCGAAAAGGTTAGTCGCAAAAGTGGGGAACTGCGCAACGATACCCGCCATAATGATCAGCGAGACGCCATTACCAATGCCGCGCGAAGTGATCTGCTCTCCCAGCCACAACAAGAACATGGTGCCGCCGACGAGGCTTACGACCGCGCCGACGCGGAACATGTAACCCGGGTTGACGACCGCGCCGATTCCCTCCTGGCTGGCAAAGCTTTCAAGCCCGGCCGCGAGGAAGTACCCTTGGATTGCGCACAGGAACACCGTTCCATAACGTGTGTATTGGTTCAGTTTTTGCCGTCCGCTCGCACCCTCTTTCTTGAGCGCGGAGAGCGTCGGGTGCAGCGCAGATGCCATCTGCACAACAATCGAGGCGGTAATATAAGGCATCACGCCAAGCGCGATGAGGCTCATGCGTTCGAGACTGCCGCCGGAAAACGTATTGAAAATATCAAGAATTCCACCCCGGCCCAGTTCCGCAAGGTTCTGCAGCGCTGCCGGGTTTACACCGGGCAGCGGCACAAAGCTGAGAAAGCGAAACACGATCAGCG
>JBBRVR010000117.1:0-6478 GCA_038246695.1 Sphingomonadales bacterium | reverse complement strand
TATAGTGAATCATTGCAGCGTGAACGAGGCTTAGAATCGCAGGTTAATAATTATAAAGTGGAATTAGATCGGCAGAATCGCGCTAATATACAATTCAATGCCTATCAACGCGAGGCCGAAACTAATCGGCAGCTTTATGATGCGTTGTTGCAGCGTTACAAGGAAATTGGTATTGCTGGGTCTGTTGGGGTAAATAACATTGCTATCGTTGACCCTGCGATCCCACCTGACAGTCCTTCTTCGCCCAATCTTATACTTAACATTTTGATATCGCTATTTGTTGGCGTTTTTATTGCGGTTAGTGTCACATTCGCCCTCGAGCAAATCGACGAGGGTATCCGCGAACCATCTAAGGTCGAGGCGTTGCTCGGACTACCACTGCTCGGCATGACACCGGCCGTTGAAGACGCCGATTTCGAAGCGGAAATGGCGGACCCCAAATCACATTTGTTCGATTCGTTTTTCTCGATTCATTCAAGTCTCGCATTCTCAACCAACCATGGTTTGCCAAAGTCGATTGCGATCATCAGCAGCAGGCCCTCTGAAGGCAAGTCGTCAACTTCACTTGCACTGGCGCAGATCGCTGGTCGAACCGGAAAAAATGTGTTGTTGGTGGATGCCGACATGAGATCACCATCAATTCATTCGGCGCTCGGTTGCAAGAATGACCTCGGTTTCAGCAATTACCTTGCAGGTAACGACGACTGGGGACAATTACTCCAAGAAACCAATCTCAAGAATGTGACCATTGTGGCCGCAGGTCCCGCCCCACCCAGCGCCGCTGAGCTTCTCAGCGGAGATCGTTTGGACGAATTCATTCGCGAAAGCTTATTGCGTTTCGACTATGTCGTTATCGATAGCCCGCCTGTTCTGGGCCTAACCGACGCACCGCTGATTGCCAAATCCGTTGAGGGCGTCGTTTACGTTGTTCAGTCGACAGGTGTCGCCGTTCGCGGCATCAAGGCATCGATTAGGCGCCTTCAGCAGAGCAACGCCCATGTCTTCGGGATCGTGTTGAGCAAGATCGGAAGTATGAAGGGTGGCTATGGCTATGGCTATGGCTATGGCTATGGCTATGGCTATGGCTATGGCTATGGTTATGGCCAGCGATACGGCGAAGACGTTGCTAAGAAATGAGTCGATGCAAACGTCCCGCTTGAAATTTGCTGTCGCACTAAAGTTAACGGCATGTTTGTTGGTTGGCAGCGCTGCATTTCAGGCTTGGGATACATCAAACCGCGCCAGCGCCGATTCGTTTGAACAAACGGAGGGATACAAAGTCTATCCGGATGATGCGCAAGCAGCGAGCGCGGCCTTTGCCTGGCAGTTGGAGCAGAACTCAAATTTTACGCTTGATGATCATGATGTCGCAAATGCCCGGTCAGCCCTTGTAAGGCGCCCACTGTCGGCAACACTCCTATCGTTCCTGGCGATCAGATCAGAAAAGGACAGTGATACTGCGAAGGCCGATCAAATTATGCGGCTTGCAGATCGTGTCACGCGTCGGGATATAATCGCCCAGCTTTGGCTGATCGAGAGGGCTGTCACTAACGGTGACGTTACGGCAGCCGTCTGTCATTATAACGCGGCAATGTCGATCAAACCGGAGCTGACGACAACACTTATGCCGATCATAGCCTCGGCGATTAGTATCCCCGAGGTACGATCGGCGATCAGGCCCTATATTGCGCAGCATGCCATATGGGGTCCGGCTCTTGTAGAAAAAGTATCGGAGGATGCGAGCGCGCAAGATATCGGGGCCTTTGCGATTTTAATCGCGCAAAACTTATCTTCGCCTGAGTACACAAGAGCTCGATCAGCCATGATTATGGCGCTAGCGTTGAATGGGAAAGCTGATTTGGCACTATCCCTTGCAGGTAAAATGATCCCCGATATTACTCCGTCTGCATTCCGTAAGTTTGCGATGAGTGCCTCGACAGTCGATCCACGCATGGGATCGCTCGCATGGACGATGCCGCAGACCGATCTTGTGTCGTCTTCGCTAGGCGAAGGCGGGGTGTTGGCAGCAGAAATACGCCCACTTGGCAGCGGCACACTGGCGACCCGGGACATTTTGGTTCATCCGAAGGCGAAATATCAATTTCTGCAAACGCTGTCTTACGCCGCTGCTACTTCAAGGGCGCAGATGTCTTGGTCAGCTGCGTGTGTGAGGCGAGCGGGAATCGAAACCGTTTGGAGTCAGACTATTGCGATCAAGTCACAGAAAATAACTTCGCGTTATTTAATTAACATACCCGAGCAATGCTATCTTATGAGATTTACGGCTTCTGTGATAGCCGCAGACACTCAACAGCAGTCAGACCTAGAAGTTTCAGATTTAGAGCTAAAACGATTATTTTCTGCTGGCTGACCATAAATTTATCCAGTATGATATTATTATGCTGGTTTCTAAATCTAAGTTGTACTGTGTTATGGAATGCTTTGATTGGAAATTTGCAATTTTCGGAATCAGTTGCGGGGCTTTCAAAAGGTGGCCTGACAAAACTGTACATTGCGATAAGTCGATTTTATGCCTGACGGCGGCCAATGTGGCCGCCGTCGGGAGCGCATATGAGCAGAAGACGCTGCCGGAATCACAGCCCGGTATTCAAGGCGAAGGTGGCATTGGCCACGCTGAAGGGTGGAAGACGCCGGCCGATCTGGCGCAGTTGTATGACGTTCACGCGAGCCAGATCACAACTTGGCGAACGTAGCTGTTTGATGGGGCCGCTGTCGGTTTTGGCGCGGACAGCGCAAGCGAAGCGGCGGAGCCTGAAATCGACGTAAAGACCTTGCATGCCAAGATGGGCGAGTTGGCGCTGGTGAATGATATTTTGTCAGTGGCGCACGGCGCGACATCGCCATTGTCGCGCGCCTGTGACGTTCGGTGAAGTATGAGGAAATCTATCTGCGCGCTTACGATGGGGTCAGCGAAGCCCGGGCATTAATCGGTCGGAAATCTATGCTTCTACAATGGCACGAGGCCGAATTTGAGCCTCGCCGCCAGGACGCCAAATCAAGCATATTTTGACAACCTGCCCGTGAAGAGGGCAGCATGAAACTAGTCATCGATACGGCGCGTCACTCCGGTCGGGCCACGCCCTCCCTGCATGACGCCCCATATCGGAATATCTAGCAAACAGACGGCGGACGATCCACTTATCCATTGCCAATCACTGTGCAGACACACCGAGCCACCTCTCACCATCGGGTCAATTTACAAATAGTTGATTTTACAAGACAAGCTATTCAAGCAATATGCTGGTTAAATTGCAATATTTCCTGCGAAATTCGGAAATGTTGCCAGGATCTCTCATATTAAGGATTTACTTTGCCAAATCGCGTTTTTTTATCCGCTCCCCATATGGGCGGAGACGAACTCCCCCTCATTCATGAAGTGTTCGCAAGCAATTGGCTCGCGCCAACTGGCCCCATGGTGACGCGCTTTGAGGACGAGTTGGGGACGTTGACCGGCATCGAAAACGTAGCAGCGCTTTCCAGTGGCACGGCCGCGCTTCATCTCGCGCTGCGGTTGAGCAAGATTGGGGCGGGCGACGAAGTTTGGGGCGCAACGATGACCTTTATCGGGGGCGTCGCGCCGATCCTGTATGCGGGTGCCACGCCGGTGTTCGTCGACATTGAGAAAGAGCAGCTGCTAATCGATCTTGATCTTCTCGAGGCCGAACTCGCGCTCGCGCGGATCGTCGGGCGCATCCCCAAGGTCGTGATAACAACGGATTTGTACGGTCATGTTGTCGATGGCAAGCGGATACGCGCGCTGGCGGATGATTATGGGTTCATCTGGATCAGCGATGCTGCGGAGGCTGCCGGCGCTTATCGCGATGATTGCCACGCTGGCAAAGGTGCCGATTTTGCGATCCTGTCGTTCAACGGGAACAAGATTATCACCACATCAGGCGGCGGTGCGCTAGCCAGTGACCGCGCAGACTTGATCGACCGGGCACGATTTCTGTCGACCCAGGCGCGCGATCCGGCGCCGCATTATGAGCATACCACCTTCGGCTACAACTATCGGTTGAGTAACGTCTGCGCAGCGATCGGTGTTGGCCAATTGGGTGTGCTCGCGCAACGGGCCGACCAGCGCCGTCACATCAACGCCCTTTATCGCGACCGGCTGGGGCATATCGCGGGGCTGAAGTTCAGCCCCGAAGCGCCGGGAATGCGCGCCAATCGCTGGCTGACGACCGTCCAAGTTGATCCCTCCACGGCGGGTTTTGATCGCGAAGATATCCGGCTCGCGCTTGAGGCAGAAAATATCGAGAGCCGCCCATTATGGAAGCCGATGCACATGCAACCGCTGTTTGCAGGCACGAGAACTCTGGGCGGTGCGGTAGCAGAACAAACGTTCGCAAACGGACTGTGTCTGCCTTCTGGTTCTGCGATGACGGATGCTGATGTTAAACGCGTCTGCGCCATCATCATGGCGGTTGGCAGCGCCCGGCGAAAATCAAGCGCTTAACCGCATTGCGCCTCTGCCGGAGCAATCGTCCTACTGTGCAGCCATGCTATGTGGTTTGGGCAATCCATCATGTTGGAGCGTCAAGATTGCGATGCTTCGACAAGCATGTTGCCCATGCGCTGACCGCCCACCTCAATCGATAGAGCGCGAGCGTAATAGCTGCTTCCGGCCACGCCCATTGCACTCAGTTCGGCCTGCGGCATCGTCGCAAGTCGCAGAACTGCGTCGGCCATCGCTTGCGCGTTCTGGGGTTCGAAGGCCAGGCCGGCTTGCGCCTCTTCCACCATCGCCGCCGCATCGCCGCGAACACCCATTAATATGGGTTTGCCGCTCCGCAAATAGGCCTGGGTCTTGGACGGGATGGTGATCGCAAATAGCGGGTTGTCGCGCAAGTGAACAAGCAGCGCATCGGCGAGACCCAGGCGAAGTGCTGCTTCTGCGGGTGAGCAGCGATCGATGAAACGAACATTACCCAGCCGCCGCGAAGCCGCCGCGCGTGCCAGGGCGTCGCGCTCAATCCCACCGCCCATCAGCGCGAAGTGGATTGAAGGATCTCGCTCTGCGAGTATTGCCGCTGCATCGAGCACCGTCTCCAGCGCCTGCGCCCTTCCCATCGTCCCGGCGAACAGCACGACAAAACGCGCGTCACCGAACAATTCAGTGCGATCGGGATGAACATCATCGGAAATCGCCGGCGGAGTAAAGGACCAGTTGGAGATCACACTCAGCTTGGCGTCGGGCACGCCCCGCTCGATCAGAATGCGGCGGAACCCCGGCGAGAGCACCGTGATCCGGGCGGCGTGACGATAGATGAAAGCCATTGCGGCACCCATCAGGCGCAACGCTCTACCCGGGCCGACCATGCCCGTTGCGGTGAGCGTGTCGGGCCACAGATCCTGTATGTCGAGGACAAAGGGCACCCCGCGCAAAAGCTTGAGCAGGAGCGCAGGCAGCGCAGTAGTGCCCGGCGGATGATAGACATAGGCAATGTCGGGACGCTTCACCGCAAAAACGCCGATCGTCGCGGTTAATGCAAAGCTGAGGTAATTCGCCGCACGCCCCACCGCTGACGTTGAGTGTGAAGGCCATAACGCCACCCTGATGACGTCGGCACCCGCGATGCGTTCGCGTTGCCACGGCCGGATCCTGTAGCCGGGATAGACCTTACCCCCGGGATAGTTGGGAAAGCCCGTCACCACCGAAACTTCATGGCCTTGCGCGACAAGCGCCGCGACAAACGCTGCCCCTTTGACGGTCGGTTCGGGATCGAACCATTGACTGATGATCAAGATGCGCATTAGCGCACCATCGGGCGTGCGGGATTGCCGATGACGGTGTCACCTGCGGCCACATCGCGCGTGACGACCGCACCCATGCCAATCACCGCCCCCTTGCCAATCTTGAGCGGCTTGCCCGGAACCCCTTGGCGAAAGATTGCGCCGGTCCCGACATAGACATCGTCGTCGATCCATATGTTCCCGTTGCACGCAACATTTTGCGCAAAGGTAACGAAATCGCCGATCACACAATCATGCGCTACATAGCTGTTCAAATTCGCGTGGAAACCGCGTCCGATAGTGGTATCGCTGTTCACGATGGTGTTGTTGCACAAGATGTGGCCATGGCCGATTGCTACCGTTTCGAGCACCTGTGCCGAAGCCGCACGCACCGAAAGTTCGGCGATGCCGTCTGCGGCTAACTTGTTGCTCAGTCGACGGCGAATCGTGCTGTCTGCGATGGCGATAACGATGCCGAACACGTCTCCATCGCCAATGAAGTCCGTGTAGGCAAACACCCGTTCTTGCTTCACCATTGGATGACCATCGTCGACGAAGACCACGTCGTGATCCGGGTGCGCCTGCCGAACAAGCGGTAGCACCTCGCGACCACAGCCGGCCGCGCCATAGACGCCGATTATCATCATGCTTCCCCCTCATAGCCAAGAAATTCTGGCATCGTTGTTTCCCCGGCATGCGCAATGTCTTTGCGGCGCAGCAC
>JBBRVR010000116.1:0-6500 GCA_038246695.1 Sphingomonadales bacterium | reverse complement strand
GCCGACCACTTCGGCAATCTCGAAAGCTTCCACTGGCCCGTCACCCGCGCCGAGGCAGAGCAGGCCGCCGACGCGTTCTTTGCCGAGCGTATCGAGAACTTCGGCCCCTTTCAGGACGCGATGGTCCACGGGTCCGATGACCTCTATCACTCGATGCTTTCGACCAGCATCAATTGCGGTCTGCTCGATCCGCTGGAGCTGTGCCAGCGCGCGCAAAAAGCATATGAGGATGGCCGCGCGCCGCTCAATTCAGTGGAAGGATTTATCCGCCAGATCATCGGCTGGCGCGAGTTCGTGCGCGGGTTCTATTGGCTCCACATGCCGGGGCTGGAGAGCGACAACGCCCTCAACGCCACCCGCCCGCTGCCCGAATTTTTCTGGACCGGCGAGACCGATATGCGCTGCCTTTCGGACTGCATCCGCTCCACTCACGATAACGCCCATGCCCACCATATCCAGCGGCTGATGGTGCTGGGCAATTTCTGCCTGATCGCCGGGGTCGATCCGGCGCAAGTTCAGGACTGGTATCTCGCGGTTTATGCCGATGCATATCAATGGGTCGAACTGCCCAATGTCAGCGGCATGGTGCTGTATGCCGATGGCGGGAAGCTGGCGACCAAACCTTACGCGGCGAGCGGCAATTACATCAACAAGATGTCCGATTACTGCAAAGGCTGCCGTTACAAGGTCAGCCAGAAAACGGGCGATGGCGCGTGCCCGTTCAACCCGCTTTACTGGCACTTCATAGATCGCCACCGTGACCGGCTGGAGAGCAATCACCGCATCGGGCGCATCTATGCCAACTGGGATCGCATGGGCGAGGACAGGCAGCGTGAATATCTGGAAAGTGCCGACAAATTCCTCGACTCTCTGGTGCCCCCCAGCAAAGGATGGGCGCGAAACGATTAGGAGCCAAGATCCATGTTGACCGTCCATCACCTGCGCATTTCACAATCCGAACGCATCGTCTGGCTGTGCGAGGAACTGGGCATTGAATACGATCTGAAACTGTATAACCGGCGCGAAGACAACCGGCTCGCGCCCGATGAACTGAAGGCGCTGCATCCGATGGGCATCGCCCCGGTCATCACCGATGGCGATTTCGTCTTGGGCGAAAGCGGCGCGATCATCGAATATATCATCGCCAAACATGCGCCCGATACTGCGCTAGTCCCTGGCGTGGACGATCCCGATTTTGCCGATCACTTGTTCTATTACCATTGGGCCAACGCGACCTTTATGACCAATGGCATGATGGGGATCATCGCACAGGCACTGGGCGCAACCGAAATGCCGCCGTTCCTGGCAGACCGCATGGCAAAGGCGTGGAACATCGTCGAGACGCGGCTGGGAGAGGCCGATTATTTCGGGGGTAAGCATATGACCACCGCCGACATCATGATGGGTTTTCAGCTGACGACCAGCCGCGCCTTCAACAATATGAGCATCGATCACATGCCCAATTTGAAAGCGTATCTGCAACACATCGGAGCGCGCGATGCCTACCAGCGCGCCATGGCCAAATGCGAGCCCGGCTTCCCGCCCAAGCTCGATTAAGGCAGCCGGTTCAAAGTTGACAATGTCGACACGGTGTCAGCAGCGCTTTTTGCCATCAAGCATTTGTTTTATGAGAAGTTTCTTGTCGATTTGGCAAAGTTGACACTTTTCACAATTGAAACGCACCGCCGATGCGCGGCACGATTGCGCAGCCTTCGTGCGCGCAAGGGGAGCACCAACAATTTGAAAGAGCGGGCCGTGGTTACCAGTCGCATCGCCTGTAGGAAATTCAAAGCTGTCATGCGCGAAGCGCAGGAAACTTCGGTGTTGAGGGGTTTCGGGCTGAGGCGCTGCGGCAAAAGGGCATTGGCTGCGCCTGCCGGCCGGTGTCCCACCGCTTCCGCTCAGGAAAAAATCGCGCCGAACCACGCTCAACAATGCCTTATTGCGAGGGCGCCCCTGTTGTAAAACACCACAAGGCGCACCATCATTATTTCGTAACGGAAAGGGGGCTATTCAGGACTCCGGCGATATGCCAATCTGGTTGCGAAACGCCTTCTTCCGGAGAAACAATGCCTGATACCGCCCGTGCGCCCGCACCTGCCCCCACGACAAGCAGTAAACTGCCCGACCCGCGCAAACTGATGACCGAGCTCAAGGCTTTTGCCAGAGCGAAATCCGCGCGCAGCGTCTGGGAACTGATCGCCACGCTGGTGCCGTTTTTCGGCAGTGTCGCGGCGAGCCTGTTTGCGCTCGATTCCGGCCATTGGATCGGATACCTGATCGCGATTGTGCTGACGCCGATTGCGGGCCTGCTGCTGCTGAGACTTTTCATCATCCAGCACGATTGCGGACACGGATCATTCCTGCCGAACAAGACCGGCAACGACTGGATTGGCCGGGCGCTGGGGGTGCTGACCTTTACGCCCTATGATTGCTGGAAACAGGCCCATGCGCGTCATCACGCGCGCACTGGCAATCTGGACAAGCGCGGCTTTGGCGATGTCGACACGCTGACCGTGCGCGAATTTCACGAAGGCACGCGGATGCAGCGGATCGCCTACCAATTGTATCGGCACCCGGTCGTGCTGTTTGGTATTGGGCCGGTCTACCTGTTCCTGGTGCGCCACCGCCTGCCTGTCGGGTTCATGCGCGACGGATCGCAATACTGGATCAACGCGATGGCGACCAATGCGGTGCTTGCACTCATGATTGCCGCTCTGGTCTATACATTTGGTGCGGCGACCACCGCGCTGGTGGTGCTGCCCACCGTTCTGATCGCTGCATCGACCGGTGTGTGGCTGTTCTACATCCAGCATCAATACGAAGATGCGCATTGGGACCGGCGCGAAAACTGGTCGTTTGCCGAGGCCGCTTTGCTGGGCAGTTCGTATCTCACCCTGCCCCAGCCGCTGCGCTGGTTCAGCGGCAATATCGGCATCCACCACGTCCACCACCTTGCCAGCAGCATCCCGTTCTATCGTCTGCCCGAAGTGCTGAAGGCGCATCCCGAGCTGGAACAGCTCAACCGCTTCTCATTGCGCCAGACGCTGAAACCGATGGTGCTGGCGCTGTGGGACGAGGAACGGCGCAAACTGGTGACTTTCCGCGAGGCAAAGCGGCTGGTTGCGGCCTGAGGCTGGCCCGCGCGCTTGGCGCTGGATCAGCAGGCAAACGCCGACCGCGCGGCTTCGGTCACGCCTGCCATCGCGGTGCGCCACGGTGCGGGGCCATAACTGATTCTGGCAACTCCCAGCGAGGAAAGCTGGGCATTGTCGATCATGCCCGGCAATCGCATCACATTCACTGGCAAGCTCACCGCAGCGCATAGGCGCGCTATCAATTCAGGATTGCTGAGACCCGGGACAAAGAAGCACCCGGCCCGAGCCTGCGCATAAGCCGCCGCACGATCTATAGCGGCATCGACCAGTTCCGCGCGGTTCGGGTTCTCACCTGCCATCATCGGGCCAAGGAATATGTCGGTCCGCGCGTTGACGAACAGGCCGGCCCGTTCGACCGCTGCGATGCGATCGGCCTGTTCGCCCACTGTGCGCAGGCCCTCGCCGCCGATCAGGCGATCCTCCAGATTGCATCCGATGGCACCGGCGGCCCGGATCGCGGCTGCATTGGAACACAATACGGCAAGATCGCTGGCATATCCGCTCTCGATATCGACGGTGAGAGGAAGGTCCACGCTGAGCGCGATCAGCCTTGCGGTTTCGACCAGCGCCGCGAATGGCATAGTCTCGCCATCCTCATGCCCTTGCGCGCCCGCTACCGAAGCGCTGCCGGTGGCGATCGCGCTGGCGCCCGCATCGGCCACCGCACGCGCACTGCCGGCGTCCCAGATGTTGAACAGGATCAACGGATCGTCGCTGCGATGGAGCGCGGCAAATTCAGCTTTCGTCATTTCCGAACAATTCCTTCTCGCCCGCGTCTTCGCCAGCCCACCCTTCACGGCGCAACAATTCGCGCTTGATCTGTGGGCCATAGGCATAGCCGCCGATGGAGCCATCCGCCTGCACCACGCGGTGACACGGGATCAGCACCGCGATCTTGTTTGCGCCGTTCGCACCGCCCACCGCACGGCTGGCACCGGGGTTGCCGAGCGCGGCAGCGAGTTCGCCATAGCTGCGCGTCTCGCCGGGCGGGATCTGTTGGAGGGCAGTCCAGACGCGCTGTTGAAACGCGGTACCTTTCACGTCCAGCGGGATCGCCGTACCTCCACCTGCTCCGGGCTGCTCCACCGCTGACACAACGGCGTCGAACAACGCTGCAAACTCATCGGAAGCCGCCACCAGTTCGGCATGTGGAAAACGCGCAGCCAACTGCGCCTCCCCCTCGCCAAAGGACACACAGCACACGCCCGTCGATGTGGCGGCTACCAGCATGTCGCCCAACGAGGTCTCGATCACACGCCAATGGATCACCCGCCCCTTTCCCCCGTCGCGCCAGTCGCTTGCCTGCATTCCCAGCTTTCCTTTTGTGTCGTCGTAAAACCGCGAGGGCGCGCAATAGCCCGCCTCGTAAAGCGCATCGGTGACGCTTGCGCCCCGTTCTAGCGCGCTGCGCACCCGCGCCTCGCGCAAGGCACGAGCAAACGCAGCAGGCGACAGGCCGACAGTGCGGGTAAACAGCCGCTGGAAATGCGCTGAGCTATAGCCGGTAAGGTCCGCCAACTGATCCAGCGTCATCGCCCCCTGATCGCGGATCGCGGCGATCGCTGCCAGCACACAGGCCTCCTCCGCGCTCTGAGTCTTGGGCGAACACCTTTTGCACGGCCGCAGGCCTGCTGCCTCGGCATCGGCTGGGGTGGCGTAGAACCGCACATTTTTGCGCAAGGGCGCGCGCGCCGGGCAGGACGGGCGGCAATAGATCCCCGTCGAATGCACGCCGGTCAAGAACGCCCCGTCAAACCGGCGGTCCTTCGCCAAGGCGATGCGCCAGCGGTCTTCATCGGTCAGGGTGTTTGATTGCGTCATGCGCACCTGATGCCACAAATCGTCAGCTTACGCCTCCCGAACCTTGCGCTGAACCTTTATCCGGGCGGTTTCTCGCGACCGTGCATTCAGTGCAACAGCACACTCGGCAACGCTGCAAAAGCCGTTATAGATGCAAGGATGGATATGCTCGCCCGCCTGGCCCGCTCACTCGCTTTCGCAGGCCTTGCCCTGATTGCCCTGGCAACCCCCTCCGCCGCCGATCCGGGCGATGTCGACGCCGCTGCGCGCGGGGTGGTGCGGGTGGTCCTGATTTCCGAAGATGGCGAGGAAGTGCGCCCGATCAGCCACGGCAGCGGCTTTGCCGTGACCCCGACGATGATCGTCACCAATGCGCATGTCATCCGCGAGGCCTTGCAGGACGATACGCTGCGCATTGGCATCGTGCCGAGCGAGGGGGCCGGGACTGCGGGCGAAGGGGCATTCGCGCGCGCCATCGCAGTCAGCCCGCGCAACGACCTGGCGCTGCTGGAAATTGCCGGTGGAGGTTTGCGCCTGCCCCCGCTCACTATCGCGGGCGGAGTCAGCGGCGATATGGGCGAGGTCTCGGCGGTCGGATATCCCATGAATGTGGATGTGGCGCAGGGGCTGGAGATTGCGGATATCTTCAACGCGCAACCGCCGGTCAAAAGTCGCGGGTTCCTGTCGGGTGAGCGCCCCAGCCGCCAGTTCGATACGCTGCTGCACACTGCCCCCATCGCGCGCGGCAATTCGGGCGGGCCGCTGCTCGATTCGTGCGGACGGGTGCTGGGGGTCAATTCGTTCGGCGCAGATTCGGACGGGTCCGATGCGGAGTTTTATTTCGCGGTGTCGTTGCAGGAATTGCTGCCGTTCCTCCGGTCAAACAATGTAGAACCGCGCGTCAATTCCATGCCGTGCCGCTCGATCGACGAGCTGAACGCCGCCGAACGCGACCGGTTCGATGCCGAGCGCGAGGAGGCACGCCAACGGCTCGCCGTGCGTGAAGCCCGGCTGCAGGAAGAGCGCATGGGCGCGCGGATGCAGGCGCTGCTTACGATCTCCGAGGAACGCGACGATGCGATGGCACTGGCGCTGCTTCTGCTGCTGGCCGGGCTGGGCGCAGGCTTCATTGCGCTGCAATTGCGCAAGCGCCGCGATGAAAGCGCCAGCGCAGGTCCACGCACAATTATCGCGGCGGGACTTGGCGGGGCGTTGATGATCGGCGCCGTGTTGGTGTGGATCACGCGGCCCGGCTTTTCGGACCTCGAGGACCGGGTCGAGGCGATCCTAGGCGCTGATAACGCAACGGGAAGTGGAGCCGGGGATGACGGCGCCAATGTTAAGGCCACCGGCGATGCCGGCCCGCAACCCACCGCCGCCGGGGATGGCACGCTCATCTGTACGCTGGTGCCGGACCGCAGCCGCGTTACCGGCGCACGCACTGATGATGTCGAATTTGACTGGGCGGCAGATGGCTGCGTCAATCGCCGCACGCAATACGGCATGGCGGCAGGAGAATGGAGCCGGGTGTTCGTGCCAAAT
>JBBRVR010000115.1:0-6742 GCA_038246695.1 Sphingomonadales bacterium | reverse complement strand
TTCTTTTTCCACCGCATCGTCTTGCGGCTTGTCTTTATCGGTCATGTGTTTGGTTCCAGCCTGGAATGGTCGTTCAAGCGATGAGTTTGCCCAGCGATCGGGCGGTCAGATCCACCATGGGGACCACGCGCGCGTAATTCAACCGCGTTGGGCCGATCACCCCCAGAACGCCGACCACTCTACCCTCGCGATCGCGATAGGGGGATGCGATGACGGAAGAGCCAGACAGGCCGAACAATCGGTTTTCGCTGCCGATAAAAATGCGGGTTGCATCCGCCTCGCGTGCGCTTTCGAGCAGGACCGACACCGATTGCTTGTTTTCAAGATCATCGAGCAGCGAGCGGACCCGTTCCAGATCTTCCAGCGCAGCAGCGTCCAGAAGATTCGCTGCGCCGCGCACGATCAGGACTGGGCGCGCATCGGTATCCTGGCTCCAAACAGCCAGACCGCGTTCGACCAGATCGCGGCTTGCCGCGTCCAGTTGGCTCTTTTCCGAAGCGATTTCGGCGCGCATCGCCTGCGCTGCATCGGCAAGAGTGCGCCCGGCAAGCCGAGCAGTAATATAATTGCTAGCCTGTTCAAGGACGCTGGCCGGCACCGCACCCCCCAGCTCGATGACGCGGTTTTCCACCCCGCCATCCTCTCCCACCAGCACCGCCAGCGCACGGCCCTGCCCCAGATCAACCAGGCTGAACTGCGCAAGCCGTTGTTCGCGTGTTGGCACCATCACCATGCCCGCCGCACCCGACAGGTCCGACAACAGCGTGCTCGCCTTGGTCAGTGCCTGCTCCACCGGACCGGTTTCGGAAAGACCAGCTTCGATCCGCTTGCGCTCCTCGCGGGTAGGCTCGGCCATGCGCATCATCCCATCGACGAATATCCGCAGGCCTGCATCAGTCGGCAACCGCCCCGCGCTGGTATGCGGAGCGGCAAGTAGCCCCAACCCCTCCAGATCGGCAAGCACCGAACGGATCGAGGCGGGCGAAAGATTGAGCGTGCCGTCAGCGGCCAGCGTCTTTGACCCGACGGGCGCCCCGCTTTCGATATAGCCCTCGACCACGCGCTGAAATATGTCGCGCGCGCGGTCGGTCAATTCAGAGATTGTGGTCGATGCCATGGGCGGTGCAGATATTTCCACTTCGTTCGGATCGAAATTGGTCGAGCTGAGCTTGTCGCAGCGCGCTTCTTCCTTCAAGCGCTTTCGACAAAGCAAAGGAACGCCCTTTCGACAAATGTCGGGCGATTGCGAGACGGAGATATTCATGCGGCCATCAACCCGCGCGCCCGATGAAATGCGCGCCATCACCATCGAAACCGGCTTCACCAAACATGCTGAAGGTTCGTGCCTCATCAGTTTTGGCGACACGAAAGTGCTGTGCACCGCCAGCGTTGAAAAAGGTGTGCCGCCGTGGATGCGCGGCAAGGGCGAAGGCTGGGTGACGGGCGAATATTCCATGCTTCCCCGTGCCACCCACACACGCGGCAGCCGCGAAGCAGCGCGCGGCAAGCAATCGGGGCGCACGCAGGAAATTCAACGCCTTATCGGTCGTTCCTTGCGCGCCGTGGTCGATCTGCAGAAACTGGGCGAGCGCCAGATCACGCTCGATTGCGACGTGATCCAGGCCGATGGTGGCACCCGTACGGCGGCGATTTCAGGCGCATGGGTTGCCCTTCGACTTGCTGTGAACGGTCTGATGAAAGCGGGGGATATCAAGGTCGATCCCATCACCGGGCAAGTCGCGGCGATTTCTTGCGGCATTTACAAGGGCACACCAGTGCTCGATCTCGACTATATCGAGGACAGTTCAGCCGATGCCGATGCCAATTTTGTGCTGATCGAAGGCGGCCAGATCGCTGAGGTTCAGGCTACCGCCGAAGGGGCAACCTATGGCGAGGAAGGGCTTTTGCGCCTCCTGCGCCTTGCCAGGATGGGCTGCGACCGGGTCTTTGCCGAGCAGCTGAACGCGACAAAATGATGCGCAAGCTCGGCGGAGGGTCACTCGTCATTGCAACGCATAATGCGGGCAAGCTGAAAGAGATTTCGGCGCTGCTCGAACCGTTTGGAATGAAGTGCCTCTCCGCCGGATCGCTTGGCCTGCCGGAGCCTGCGGAGACCGGCACCACCTTTGCCGACAATGCCCTGATAAAGGCGCGCGCGGCGGCCGAAGCGGCCGGTCTGCCTGCGCTGGCGGACGATAGCGGATTAAGCGTGGCGGCGCTGGACGGGCGCCCCGGCGTCTACACCGCCGACTGGGCAGAACGGCAATGGTTCGAAGGCGCGCCGGGCCGCGACTGGTACATGGCGATGGGCAAGGTCGAAGGGATGCTGCAACAGCTGGGCCCGGATACCGATCGCAGCGCAGCGTTTCATTGCGTGCTCGCAATTGCATGGCCAGACGGGGAAAGCGCTGTTTACGAGGGGATTTGCCCCGGCGCGCTGACTTGGCCACCGCGCGGGGAGCTGGGCTTTGGCTATGACCCGGTCTTCTTACCTGAAGACCGCGAACGGACTTTTGCCGAGATCGACCCTGCGGAAAAACACGCTATCAGCCACCGCGCCGATGCCTTCGCAAAGCTGGTGGCCGATCAGTTCAACGGGAGCTGAAACAGCCCACCTGCGCTAATACGCGAACTGGCCCGATACATTCCCGGGCGGCGAGTATCTGCACACGACATAATCCCTGTTGCCGCCGGTCGCGATCCCACAGCCCAGCCGAGCCGTGTCACGCCAGATTATCTGGGTGTAATGCCCCACATCCTGCCATCTGCCGGTGGTGCTGACATAGGGGAACCGATCGTGGATGTAATATCGCCGCTCGTCGATCCATGCGGCCGCCTGCTGTTCGTGCGTAAAGCGGCTTGCAGTGCCGGCCCACAGGTTCTCTCCCTGACCGGGACGCGCGGATGAAGGGCTATGCTGGAACGACCCTGTTCGCGCCAGCTCCTGCGCATATTCAAGCGCCTGACGGCTGAGCGCCGGGTCCAGCACCATATCGGGCGTTCCCACCGCTTTTCGCGCATCATTGTGGGCGGCCAGCATCACCCGCAAAAGCTGATCCTGAACGCCGGACGTTCCGCCTCCCGGGGTGGGCGTTGACGTTGGCGTTGGCGTTGGGGCTGGCGTGGGTGTGGGACTTGGGGTCGGAGTGGGTGTAGGCGACGGTGTGGAAATTGCGCCCGCACCGCTCGGCTGTGGTGCGGGTTGCTCATCGCCTCCGCAGGCTGCCAGACACAGCGCAAGTAGTGAAATCATGGAGCAATCTCTGATTCGAACCAGGGGGCGTTTCTTCATTCGGGCAGGTATCCGGAATCGGGGTTAATTTCCTCTGACTTCATGAGGTTAATTGTGCGCTCGTCAAAACCTTCCGGCGTGGTTCGCGCACGCCTTTATGCCGGTGCGTGCCTTAAAGAAGGCGGGTCGATCGGCGCCTGCGCCATTGGCATTTCGCGCAGCGTGTCGCATATCGTGCAGAATGGCGCGCGCTCTTTATATCCACTGGCCTTTTTGCGCGAAAAAGTGCCCGTATTGCGATTTCAACTCGCATGTTCGCGCCGCTGTTGATGAGGGTGCTTGGCGTGATGCGTTGATCGCAGACATGCGCGCAGAGCACGCGGTTGCCGGTGATGAGGCGCTGTCCTCAATCTTCTTTGGCGGAGGCACGCCATCCCTGATGCCGCCACGTCTGGTAGCGCTGTTGCTGGAAGAAGCGCAGCGATTTTGGGGGTTTACAAGCGATATCGAAATTACGCTGGAGGCGAACCCGTCTTCGGTGGAGGCGGCCAAGTTCGCTGATCTGGCGGGTGCGGGGATCAATCGGGTGTCGCTGGGGGTGCAATCGCTCGACGATAAAACGCTGGAATGGCTTGGGCGGCTGCACGGGGCACAGGAGGCGCTGAACGCGCTTGAAACCGCTCAGGCACATTTCAACCGCGTGAGTTTCGACCTGATCTATGCCCTGCCCGACCAGTCGCTTTCGCGATGGGAAACCCAGCTCAAACGCGCGATTGGTTTTGGCACATCACACCTGTCGCTTTACCCATTGACGATAGAGCCGGGGACGCGGTTTGCGACCGATGTGCGGCGCGGAGTGTTCGCGCCGCTGGACGATGACGACGCGGCGGAGATGTTTGCGCTGACACAGGATCTGACCGCGGCTGGCGGCGTGCCTGCCTATGAGACAAGCAATCACGCCCGGCCCGGTGAGGAAAGCCGCCATAACCTCACCTATTGGCGGTATGAGGATTATTGCGGCATCGGACCCGGTGCGCACGGGCGGCGCGGTGGCATGGCGACCATTCGACACAAAAAGCCGGAGAATTACCTCGCCGCTGTTGCAGATCGTCGCCACGGAATTTGTGAGGCACGCACCCTGCCCCCTGCCGAACAGGCATCCGAGGCGCTGCTGATGGGGCTGCGACTGGTTGAGGGGATCGATCTTGGCGCACTGGCTGCGCGGTTCGGCTTTTCACAGGACGATTTGATCAATCCTGCCAAGGTGGCGCAGTACACCGCACAGGGCTTGCTGTGGCAGGAGGGGACACGGATTGGTGTTGGTCCGGATGGACGCCCGCTGCTCGATGCCTTGCTGGCGGAGATCGTCGCCGATGATCTCGTGATGGCGCAAGTGGCGGGCGCGTGAAGGGCGTCGATCTGATCGAGGGGTGGCAGGATCACCTCACCCACGCAAAACGCCGCAGCCCGCACACGGTGCGCGCCTATGTCGCAGCGGCGCGGCGGCTGATAAATGCCCAATGCCTTGCCACATGGGAAAATGCAGCGGGGATAGAAGCGCATGATCTGCGCCGCCACATTGCCATGCGGCGGGCCGAGGGCCTCGCCAATGCCAGCGCCGCGAGAGAGCTTTCTGCATTGAAGGCGTTTGTCGCCTTTGCCCGCGTGCAGGCGGGCGATCCCGATCCCAGCGCGCCGCGTTTGCGGGGGCCGCGCCTGAAGAAAGGGCTTCCTCGTCCGGTTTCCCCCGATGATGCGGTCAATCTGGTCGATTTCGTGGGCGAACTGGCGGCGGACGACTGGACGGGTGCGCGCGACCGGGCGGTGCTATTGCTGATGTATGGATCGGGCCTGCGTATTGCCGAGGCGCTGTCCCTATCCGGGCGCGATGCAAAGCTCGATCAGACTTTGATGGTGACAGGCAAGGGTGGCAAGCAAAGGGTCGTGCCGATCCTGCCTGTCACTCGTGATGCGGTGGCCGATTATGCCGCACGCTGCCCCTGGCCGTTAGGACGCAAAGATCCCCTGTTTCGCGGGGCGAAGGGTGGTCCGCTGTCTCCCGGCATGGTGCAAAAAGCGATGGCTCAGGCGCGCCGCGCGCTCGGCCTGCCAGACACTGCAACCCCGCACGCGCTGCGACATTCATTCGCAACGCATCTGCTAAGCGCCGGAGCGGAATTGCGGTCCTTGCAGGAATTGCTGGGCCACGCATCGCTCGGATCGACCCAGATATACACGCAGGTCGATGCCGCGCAGATGCTGAAGGATTATCGCAATGCGCATCCGAGAGCGAGGCGGCGCTGAGCGCGCTGCGATTCTGGTTTAACTCCGAGCCGCGACCCGGCGCTCGATCGCGTCCCAGATCATTCCCACCGTATCGGTGCCGTTGAAAGCGTCAATCGCCACAATGCCAGTGGGCGACGTCACGTTGATCTCTGTCAGCCATTTGCCACCGATCACGTCGATGCCAACGAATGTCAGGCCGAGGCGTTTCAGATCCGGGCCCATCGCCGCGCAGATTTCCAGTTCCCGCTCCGTCAGGGTGGTCGCCTCTGCGCTGCCGCCCATGGCAAGGTTCGAACGGAATTCACCTTCGCCCGGTATCCGGTTGATCGCGCCCGCAATTTCGCCATCGATGAGCACGATGCGCTTGTCACCTGTGGCCACTTCGGGAAGGAACGGCTGCAACATGTGCGGTTCGGGCCATGTCTGGTTGAACACCTCGAACAGCGCGGTCAGGTTTTCGCCATTTTCCGGAATGCGGAAGATCGCCTTGCCGCCATTGCCATGGATCGGCTTCATCACGATCGCGCCGTGCTGCGCCATAAACCGTCGCGCTTCGTCAACTGATCGCGTCACCAGCGTGGGCGGCATAAAGCGGCGGTAATTGAGCACCATCACCTTTTCGGGTGAATTGCGCACGTTTGCGGGATCGTTCACCACCAGCGTTTCGTCAGCGATCCGCTCCAACAAGTGCGTGGCGGTAATGTATCCCATGTGGAACGGCGGATCCTGACGCATCAGGATCACGTCGATATCACTGCCCAGATCCAGCCGCACAGCCTCGCCCTTGTCGAAGTGATCGCCCGCAACGCGGCGCACGGTGACCGGATGGCACTGCGCAAACAGCCTGTCGTCGGCATCCAGTGTGAGGCTTTCGACGTGGTATTCATAAACCTTGTGACCGCGTTCCTGCGCGGCCAGCATCAGCGCGAACGAGCTGTCACCCTTGATGTTGATGTGTTCGATGGGGTCCATCTGGACCGCAATTCTGAGCGACACTGGTTTAACTCCGGTAAGAGGATTGCTTTAGGGCATCCAAGCGTTTTCGATGTGGCGAGGCCGGGCGCCGGGCGCAAGCAGGATTACATCGACGCGGATATCATCGCCTGCCTGCGTGTATTCATGCGCGACCACTTCGACAGCGGCGGCGACCCGCGCAAGGCGGCGTTCGTCAATTGCGGTCGCAAGGTCTGCGCTGCGGCGGCGCCATTTCACCTCGATAAAGGC
>JBBRVR010000114.1:0-6762 GCA_038246695.1 Sphingomonadales bacterium | reverse complement strand
ATGCGATTCGACCTCGTCGAGCGAAAAGGCGAGCCGCACGCCGCCCTTGGCCTCGGTGGGCAGTTCCTTGAATTTACCCTTGCCGCGGCCACCGGCGTGGATCTGCGCCTTTACCACATAGAGCGGGCCAGGCAGTTTCTTTGCGCCTTCGACCGCCTCTTCTACGGTCAGCGCGGGATATCCTGCGGGAATGGCAATGCCATGTTCCTTGAGCAGTTCCTTGGCCTGATATTCATGGACGTTCATGGCAGCGTGATCCCTTTTGCGTGTTTTTGCCCTGCCGCTTAGCTGCGGGAGGGCTCTGTTCCTGTGGGGAGGTTCCCGTTGCGCAGGGCATAAGCATGTCTCGCGACGCTTGAAAAGTGCTTGTCGCGCGCGCACGAGAGTAAGCCTGACCAAAGGCGCATATGATAGACCGTTCAAGACTGCTGGAGATCGTCCGTGAGGCGGGCCGGATCGCACTTTCGCGCTGGCCCGGCGATGGTCATGCGCTCACTAGCTGGGACAAGACGCCCGATAATCCGGTCAGCGAGGCCGATCTGGAAGTCGACCGGTTCCTGCGCCGAGAGCTGACTGCGCTCCTGCCATCGGCGGCGTGGCTTTCCGAAGAGAGCGCGGATGACAAGGCGCGCACGGATAGCGACCTGATCTGGCTTGTCGATCCGATCGACGGCACCCGCGATTACGTGCGCGGGCGGCCGGGCTGGGCAATATCGGTCGCGCTGGTGAGTGCCGAGCGCCCGCTGATCGGGATGCTGATAGCTCCGGCGCGCGGGGAAGAATGGTGCGCTGAGGCGGGGCAGGGGGCGACATTGAATGACAAGCCGTTGCGGGCGAGCACGCGGGACAAGTTCGCCGGATCGCGCGTGCCGGTGGATCAATTGCCGAGTGTCGATTCGGACCTGGTGATGGTGGAAAAGCCCAACTCCATCGCCCTGCGCATCGCTATGGTCGCCGATGACCGTGCCGATCTGGTGGCGACCCTGCGCTGGGGATATGAGTGGGATGTGGCCGCCGCCACGCTGATCGCGCGCGAGGCCGGGGCGCAGGTATCCGATGCATTCGGCAAACCACTTGCTTATAACAAGCATGATCCGCGCGATTTTGGCGTTCTGGTATGCGCACCGGGCATCCACGCCGAAGCGGTCGAGCGGCTGAGCGAGCGCGCTCATGCCTTGAAATAACGGTATCTGCGTTCGCCGTGAAGCGAGCCCGCGCCGATGCGCAGGCTCGCTTCCAGATTTACAACGCAGTGACCAATCAGCTTCCGCGTGCGGCGTTCACATCGTCCTGGCTCACCGGGATGATCTTGATCTCGACCCGGCGGTTTAGCGGTTCTGCCACGCCATCGGCGGTCTTCACGCGCAGCTCATCATAGCTTTCGCCGAAACCGCGCGTCGCCATGCGACCGCGCGCCACGCCGCGCGCGGCAAGATAATCGGCGACCGATTCTGCGCGCTGTTGCGACAAGCGTTGATTGAGGGCGGTGCTGCCGGTCGTATCGGTAAAGCCGTATACGTCGATAAGGCTGTTGGGATATTTGATCAGGCTGTCTGCCACTGTATCCAGTGTGCGCTGAAAGCTGGGATTGATCGCGGCCGAGCCGGTGGCAAACGTCACACCATCGGGCAGGCGCACAAGGATCGCGTCCCCATCGCCAATTTCCTCGATATCGACGCCGCTGCCTGCGGTCTGTTCGTCCAGTTCCTTGATCTGGTCATCGAACTGCTTGCCGATAACCGCACCGGCCGAACCGCCGATGCCTGCGCCGATGATCCGTGCGGTATCGCCGCCGATCGCGCCGCCGAGCAGATAGCCGAGCGTACCGCCAAGGGCTGCGCCGATGCCGGTGCGTGAAATCTTTTGTTCGCCAGTGTTTGGATCGGTAACGCAGGCGCTGGTGCCAAGCAGGGCGAGTGCCGCGGTGCCCGAAAGCAGGATGCGGGGAATTGTCATTGGGTATCCTCCATTATGTTGTCTCTTATGCAAGTATCGAGGGTGCGCACGGTTCCAAAAAAAATCGCTGGACCGCAGCGGTTTGCACCAAGCTGAACGGCCCGTTTCCTGCTGTATCGCGATTCTGATGCGGCATCACACGGGCGGCATGACGCTGCTGGCAAGACTGTCGAATTGTGCTAGCGGTTTGCGCGTGACACCTTTTCCTTGGTCTGACCTGTTTATCATCGCCGGGCTGATCGTGCTCAACGGCGCGTTCGCCATGTCCGAGCTTGCGATTGTCTCGGCCAAGACATCGCGGCTTAGCGCGCGCGCGGAGGAAGGCTCCGTCGCGGCGCAGACCGCGATCCGGCTGGCGGCTGAACCGGGCAAATTCCTGTCCACCGTGCAGATCGGCATCACCCTGATCGGGATTATCAACGGCGCTTATTCCGGTGCAAGCCTTGGCGGGCCGGTTGGAGAGCGGCTGGTGGCGCTGGGCCTGCCGCAGGACATGGAGCAGGAGGCAGGATTTGCGCTCGTGATCGCGATTACGACCTATCTCAGCCTGGTTGTGGGGGAGTTAGTACCCAAACAAGTGGCGCTGCGCGCAGCGGTGCCGATCAGCCTCGTCACCGCTCTGCCGATGGCATGGCTGGCCCGCATCGCTGCACCGCTTGTGTGGCTACTCGATACCAGTTCCGCCGGGATTATCCGGCTGTTCGGCATTCGGTCAAAGGGCGCGAATAGCGTTACCGCCGAGGAATTGCAGATGATCTTCGCCGAGGCGACGCGATCAGGCGTGATCGAGGCAGAGCAGCATCAGATCCTGACCGGTGTTGTCCGCCTTGCCGAACGGCCGGTGCGCGAAATGATGACCCCGCGCACCGAAGTTGACTGGATCGAAGCTGACGCGGACGAAGCCGCGATCAAACAGACGATCGAGAAAAGCCCGCATTCGCTGTTGCCTGTCGCCGAAGGGTCGCCCGATGCCATCCTTGGTATCGTCAAGGTGCGCGAAGTGCTGGCCGCGCTGGTTGCGGGGCAGGTCGTGTCGATCCGCGACATGGCGGTGAGGGCAGAAGTGGTGCCTGATCAGCTAGACGCGATGGACGCGCTGCGGGTGTTGCAATCGGCCGATATCGCGATGGCGGTGGTGCACGATGAATACGGCCATTTTGAAGGCATCGTCACCCCGGTGGACGTGTTGACCGCGATTGCCGGCAATTTCGCCAGCGATTCCGATCAGGGCGACGCGCCGCAGATCGTTGAGCGCGCCGATGGATCGCTGCTGGTGTCAGGATCGCTTTCGGCTGACATTCTCGCCGACCGGCTGGATATCGAATACGATGCCAACCGCGAATTCGGTACCGCTGCAGGCTATGTGCTGTCGGTGATGAAGAAACTGCCGATGGAGGGCGAGTTTTTTACCGAGCAGGGCTGGGTGTTCGAAATCGTCGATATGGACAACCGCCGGATCGACAAGATTCTGGTGCGTGAGGCAGACGATCAGATAAGCTGACCGGGCGCGCCAACGCGCCTGCCTGACCTAACCCGGTATGATCGTCGAGGCGGTGGCCCCATCACCTTCGGGAGCGGCGATGATGTCACGTGTGACACGGCCCTTGGCAACAGTGTTGGTGCCCGGATCGCCCACTTGGCTGCGAATGCCCGGCGCGGCGCTGCCTGCCCGATCGATCGTGCTGCGTTCAATCTCGCTGCGAGCCTGCGGGCCGCCGAACAGCGCATCGAGCGCCTGTTCGGATGCGGTACCTTCGGATGGACGCGGCGCACCCGGGGCGGGCGGGGTCAGGCTGAAATCGGGCGGCACCACCAGTGGCGCCTGACGCTGCACCGCGAATTCATCGGGCCGGTCGCGGTTGAACAGGCCTGTTCCTCCGCATGCGGCGAGCATGGCGGTGGCGGTTGCCAGCAGGATTGCGGTTTTGAGGTTGCGCCCAAGCGAAATAGCCATGTCAATTCTCCAGAGCGCCCGAGGCGCCGTCTTGCGTATCGTTGCTGTCGCCCTTTTCGCCCAAGAACAGCGCGCGGGCAAGGATGACGACCACACCAATGGTGATAGCGGCGTCGGCGACGTTGAATATCAGGAACGGGCGGATGAACTGCCCGAAAACGGTAAGGTGAAAATCGGCAAAGTCGATGACATAGCCGAATTTGAAGCGGTCACGAATGTTCCCGATCGCCCCGCCCAGTATCAGCGCCAGGCCAAGAATGTCTCCCATCAGCCTCTCGCGCATCATCCACACCAGTACCACCAGCGCAATAGCGCCCGTCATTGCGATCAGCAGCCAGCGCATCTCCATGCTGGTCGCCTCCAGCATGCCCAGCGAAATACCGTAATTGCGGGTGTAGGTGAGATCGAAGAACGGCAGCAGGTCCATCTGGGCACCGATCGAATCGATCCGCAGCGGGCCTGTCACATACCATTTCGTCCACTGATCGAACGCCGCAATCAGCGCCGCCAGCGCAAGACCGATCAGGCGCCCTCGCGTGAATATCTCACGCATGGGCCGCTGCCTCTCCGACCACCGTGGCACAACGACCGCACAGCGCGCCGTCTTCGGGCACGTCGGGCAGCAGCCGCCAGCAGCGCCCGCATTTGGCATCAGAAGATTTGGCGACGATCACCTCATCCCCATCGCCGCGTGTCACTGTCCCGGTGATGAACAATTCGGCAAGCAGTGCATCGCTGACGCCTTCAGGCACCGCCGCAGCGGGCACGGTGACGATGGCTTCGTTGCTGGAGCGGATGGTCTTTTCCCGGCGTAGCGGCTCGATCGCCTCGGTTACGCGTTCGCGCAGGGCGCGCAAACGCTCCCACTTTTCGCCATCGGCGGGGACGCCGGGCACAATCGGCCATTCGAGCAGATGGACGCTGCCCAACCGCCCATTTTCATCGGGCTCGCCATCCTGCGGATATCGCGTTTGCCACACTTCCTCGGCGGTGAAAACCAGCACCGGCGCGGCATAGCGCACGAGCGCGTGGAACAGCAGATCGAGCACGGTGCGATAGGCAGTGCGCGCGGTGCTTTCCGGCCCATCGCAATACAGCGTGTCCTTGCGGATATCGAAGAAGAACGCGCTGAGGTCTTCGTTGCAGAAATCCACCAGCAGGCGGGTGTAGGTGTTGAAATCGTACTCGGTCGCCGCTTTCTTAAGCTTGCCATCAAGCTCGCTCAGCAGAGACAGGACATACATTTCCAGCCCGGGGATTTCGCCGCCATCGGACACATCGCCGATAAAACCATCCAGCGCGCCCAACAGATACCGGAACGTGTTGCGCAGGCGGCGGTATTGGTCGCCCACGCCTTTGAGAATTTCATCGCCGATCCGGTGATCCTCGGTGAAATCGACGCTGAGCGCCCACAGGCGGATGATGTCGGCCCCGGTCGTCTCCATGACCTTGAGCGGATCGATGGTGTTGCCAAGGCTCTTGGACATTTTCTTGCCCTTGGCATCCATTGTGAAGCCGTGGGTCAGAACCTGATCGTAGGGCGCACGACCCCGCGTGGCGCAGCTTTCAAGCAGGCTCGACTGGAACCAGCCGCGATGCTGGTCGCTGCCTTCGAGGTAGAGGTTGGCGGGCCATGAGAGGTCCGGCCAGCGCCCCGATTCAAGCACGAAGGCGTGGGTGCATCCGCTATCGAACCAGACGTCGAGAATGTCGGTGACCATCTCCCAATCATCAGGGTTGTGATCGGGGCCGAGGTATTCCGCCTTGCGGCTTTCGTCCCAGGCGTCGACGCCGTCCTGCATCACGGCGGCGACGATGCGGGCGTTGACTTCGGGGTCAGCCAAATAGGTGCCGTCGGGCTTTACAAACAACGTGATCGGCACGCCCCATGCCCGCTGGCGGCTGAGCACCCAGTCGGGCCGCCCTTCTACCATGGAGCCGATGCGGTTGCGGCCCTTTTCGGGGATGAATTCGACGCGGGCGATTTCCTCGACCGCACGTTCTCGCAGGGTTGGCGAGGCGCACAGCGTTTCTTCGCTCGGATCGATCGCGCCGCCTTCGTTTTCCCAGCCCTTGTCCGCTTTGCTCTTGGGCTCGATCCACTCCATCGCGCGGTCCATCAGCACGAACCATTGCGGCGTGCAACGATAGATCACCTTGGCTTTGGAGCGCCATGAATGCGGGTAGGAATGCGCGTAATCGGCGCTGGCGCTGAGCAGCGCGCCCACTTCGCGCAGGTCATTACAGATTGGCCCGTCGGGCGCATTGAAGGGCTTGTTGATGACGCTGCGGCGGCGTTCGTCATGCCCGCCCAGCCATGGCCAGTCATCGCGATAGGTCCCGTCGTCCTGCACCGCGAAGACCGGGTTGATGCCGTGCTCCTTGCACAGCGCGAAATCGTCCTCGCCGTGATCTGGTGACATATGGACGAGGCCGGTGCCAGAGTCGGTGGTGACGAAATCGCCGGGGAGCAGCGGGCGCGGTGCCGCGTAGAACCCGCCGAGGTGGCGCATCGGATGGCGGGCGAGGGTGCCGGCGAGTTCGGAGCCAATGTAGACTGCTTTAGGCTCGAGCAAAACTCCGATTCCCGAGAAGCGTGCTTCATCTATCACCAACGCGCCAAGCAGCCGCCCTAGTCGATCGGTGAACGCATCTTCCAATGAGCTGGCGATCAAGGCATCAAAAGTTTCATTCCAGCCGACCTTTGCGAGAGCTTCACGAAGCACCTGAAGAGCATCAGATTGCGCAGGCTCACCCGCGTTACTCGACAAAACAGGCACCACGGTAAACAGCGTGTACTCAACCTCCGGCCCATAAGCCAAAGCCTGATTGACCGGGATCGTCCACGGCGT
>JBBRVR010000113.1:0-6870 GCA_038246695.1 Sphingomonadales bacterium | reverse complement strand
TCAGGTTGCGGGCGATCTGGAAAAGGCGCTGGGCGAGGCCGAGAATGTAAAGCTCGCCTGGAAGCCGAGCATCACCGTCGAAATGGACGAGACAGGCGCTGGCACCCTGCTCAAGCTGATCGACACGCTGGACGATGACGACGATGTTCAGACCGTGTGGGGCAATTACGAGATTCCCGACGAGGTGATGGACAAGCTGGACGCGTGAACGCACGCGAATGGCTTTATGCGCTCGCACTGGGCGGGGCGTTTCTGCTGGCGATAATATGGCGGTTGGGGCTGACGGTCGGGCTTTAGGAACAGGGTTCTTTCAATTGACCATCATCCTTGGCCTCGACCCCTCGCTCAGCTGCACCGGATGGGGCGTCATCCGCACCGAGGGATCGCGGCTGATCCATGTCGCCAATGGCCAGATACCGACCAATGCGAAAGCGACAATGCCTCAGCGCCTTTACGCGATACAGGCCGCGCTGGCCGATGTGATCGCCGCGCACCGGCCAGACCGTGCCGCGTGCGAGGAGGTGTTTCTCAACAAGAACCCGCAATCCACGCTGAAACTGGCGCAGGCGCGCGGGGCTGTGCTCGCGGCGTGCGGGGCAGCAGGGCTGGCGGTGAGCGAACACGCCGCGCGGCTGGTGAAAAAGGCGGTCGTCGGCACCGGCGGCGCGGACAAGGCTCAGGTCGCCGCCATGATCAAGGTGCTGCTTCCCGGCGCAATTATCGCCGGGGCTGACGCCGCCGATGCGCTGGCGGTGGCAATCGCCGATGCGCACCTGTGCAGACACAAGGATATCCGATGACCATCCACCTGTACGGCATCCCCAATTGCGACACCGTGAAAAAGGCGAGGGGCTGGCTGGATGCCAACGCCCTCGATTACACCTTCCACGATTACAAGAAGGAAGGCGCGGACGCGGGCAAGCTGGCCGCATGGATCGCGGACAAGGGCGTGGACGCGGTCGTAAACAGACGCGGCACCACCTTTCGCAAGCTGACCGACGCACAAAAGGCGGCGGCGGCAGACAGTCATGAGGCTGTAGCGCTTCTGGTTCAGCAGCCCTCCATGATCAAACGGCCAATCGTCGAACATTCGAACGGCATTCTGGCAGGTTTCAAGGAAGACGAATGGTCCGCCGCACTTTTGCAGGAATAATTCTTGCCGCACTAACGCTTTGCACGCCGGTCGCGGCGCAATCCGTCAATGACCCGATCATCATCGCCCATCGCGGCGCGTCGGGTGACCGGCCCGAACACACGCTCGCCGCGTATGAGCTGGCGATTGACAAGGGCGCCGACTTCATCGAGCCGGACTTGGTCTCGACCAAGGATCTGGTGCTGGTCGCCCGCCACGAAAACGAGCTTTCGGGCACCACCGATGTCGCCAGCCGCGAGGAATTCGACGATAGGCGCAAGACCGCGCAGATCGACGGGCAGTCGGTTGCGGGCTGGTTTGCCGAGGATTTTACGCTGGCCGAATTGCGCACCCTGCGCGTGCGCGAACGGGTGCCGAATGCGCGCCCTGCCAATGCCGCCTATGACGGCCTGTATCAGATCCCAACCTTCGATGAGATCGTGCAATTGGTGCAGGCCAAACAGGCGCAGACCGGGCGCACGATCGGCCTCTACCCCGAGCTCAAGCATCCAACCTACCTGTTGCAGCAGGCAGGAATCGACATGGTCGACCTGCTGGTCGCGCAATTGCGCAAGCACGGGATTGACCGCCAGGATGCGCCGGTGTTCGTGCAGGTGTTCGAAGTCGGCCCGCTGCAACGGCTGAACCGGCTGGTCGATACGCCGCTCGTCCTGCTGATCGGGCCAGAGGGCGGCCCCGTGGATGAACCCGCAATGCGCTGGGCGCAGATGATCGCGCCCACCGGGCTCGCCGAAATCGCCGCCTATGCCGATGGGATCGGACCGTGGCTGGGGCATGTGGTGGACCCTGCTACGATGCAGCCGACCACGCTGGTCGCCGATGCGCACGCCGCCGGGCTGAAAGTGCACGCCTGGACGCTGCGCAAGGAAAACGCGTTTCTGCCGTCCGCGCTGCAAACCTCCGGGGGACCGGCTGCGGACGGCAATTACCGCCCGCTGTGGCAAGCGGCCCTCGCGAGCGGCGCTGACGGGTTCTTCACCGACAATGTCAGCGAGCTTGTCGCGCTGGTCAACGGCGCGCGGTTACCGGACTAGCTGCGGTGGCGGGCGCTCAGGATGTAGTTCAGCGCCTCGTTATCCGATAGGTGCAGACCTTTCGTTGGCGAAAATGCTATCCCGCGCCGGTCCGTTACCTCCAGCCCGACCTCGGCCAGCATCGCCTCGAGTTCCTCGGGCGTCACAAAATCGCTCCAATGGTGCGTGCCGCGCGGGACATAGCCGATGGCTTCCGCCGCGCCGACCAGCAGCACGCGCGACTGCACGGTGCGGTTGGGTGTGGACATGACAAGCAGCCCGCCGGGCGCTAGACGTGCCGCCACATCGGCCAAAAACGCCGGCTTGTCCGCCACATGCTCAATCACCTCGACGCAGGTCACCAGATCGAACGTGCCAATATCCAGCCCCGCAACCTCGCCCGCCATATAGCGGATATCCAGCCCCATCCCTTCGGCATGGGCGGCGGCGACCGAGACGTTCTCGGCGCTTGCATCTGCCCCAGTCACGTCCGCTCCCAGCCGGGCGAGCGGTTCGCACAACAGCCCCGCCCCGCAACCGATATCGAGCGCGGATTTCCCCGCCAGCGGTTTGATGCTGCCCCGGTCACCGCCCCAGTGCGCATCCACCGCAGCGCGAACGAACTCCAGCCGCACCGGGTTGACCTGATGCAGGCTCGCCATCTTGCCCCTGGGGTTCCACCAGTCGCGCGCGAGGGCGGAGAAGAATTCGGCTTCTTCGGGGCGGATAGTTATATTTGAACTGTTTGCGTTTCCCATGCGCCCTCCTTAACAGCGCGAACGGGACCAAACCAGCGGGAGCTTGGGGCAGTTGGCACGAATAGTGATGAAATTTGGTGGGACGTCGATGGCCGGGACCGAGCGGATCCGCCGCGTCGCCGATCTGGTGCGCAAACAGGCTGCCGGTGCACAAGGCGGCCCGCGCAACGAAGTTGCCGTGGTGGTCAGCGCGATGGCGGGGGAGACGGACCGGCTGGTCACGTTCTGCCGCGAAGCCAATCCGCTCTACGATCCTGCCGAATACGATGTTGTCGTCGCCAGCGGCGAACAGGTGACGAGCGGATTGCTGGCGCTGACGCTGCAATCGATGGGTGAAAAGGCGCGCAGCTGGCTCGGCTGGCAATTGCCGGTGCGCACCGTCGAAGCGCACGCAAAGGCGCGCGTCGAATCCATCGACGCGCCTGAAATGCTGGCCGCGCTGGCGCAGGGTGAAATCGCCGTGATCCCAGGCTTTCAGGGCGTGAGCGAGGATGGCCGCATCACCACGATGGGCCGCGGCGGATCGGACACCTCGGCCGTTGCGATTGCGGCAGCGGTGGGCGCGGATCGCTGCGATATCTACACCGATGTGGACGGGGTTTACACCACCGATCCGCGCATCGTGGCCAAGGCGCGCAAGCTGAAAGCTGTGACTTATGAGGAAATGCTGGAGCTGGCATCGGTCGGGGCCAAGGTGCTCCAGACCCGGTCCGTGGGCCTCGCGATGAAGGCGGGGGTGCGCATACAGGTGCTCTCCAGCTTTACCGGCGATGATGCCGCACCCGCAGACGATCTGCCCGGAACGCTGATCGTTTCGGACGCTGAAATGGACGAAATGGTGAAAGGAGGCCTGATGGAACGCCAGCTTGTGACCGGAATTGCACATGACAAGACCGAAGCGAAGGTGATCCTCACCCGCGTGCCTGACAGGCCCGGCGCGGTCGCCAACATCTTTGAACCACTGGCCAAGGCCGGGATCAATGTCGACATGATCATCCAGAACGTGGGCCGCGACAAGGGTGAGACGGATGTGACCTTTACCGTGCCGCAGGCCGATCTTGCACGTGCGCAGGCGATGCTGGAGGACAAGCGGAGCCTGATCGGGTTCAACCGCATCATCACAGATAGCCAGATCGCCAAGATCAGCGTCGTGGGCGTGGGCATGAAGAGCCATGCCGGGGTGGCGAGCACGATGTTCCGCGCGCTATCGGAACGCGGCATCAACATTCAGGCGATCTCGACCTCCGAAATCAAGGTCAGCGTGCTGATCGACGAGGACGAAACCGAACTCGCCGTGCGGGTGCTGCACACCGCCTATGGGTTGGATGCAGTCGATTGACGGAGCTAACTCTTGGGCTCGACGAAAGCGTCAGAGCATCGCATCAGAGGCTCATTCGGACTTTGTTAGGCATATTTGATAACTCGGTCTTAACCTTTTGAGCGCGACGGCGTGTCTTCCACACACGGAGACACGACGTCATGGCCCTCAAAGCCCACCTCGAACCCGGCACCCGAGAATCCGGTTCTGCTGATTCCGGTTCAGTAGATGCCCGCACAGCGGAACGCCGCGCACTGCGGCTCGAAGCCAGCGGGGTGCTTCCCGGCGGGCTTGAGGCGAATGTGCTGATCCACAACTTGTCGACCGTCGGGTTGTTGCTCGAAACCGATATTCCCTTGGCTGAGGGGGAGCGGCTGGTGCTCGACCTGCCCGAAACCGGCCCATTGCCCGTGGCGATCGTTTGGCAAAGCGAGCGGCTGTATGGCTGCGCCTTTGAACAGGCGTTGTCGCAAGGCGCGCTGGCCGCGGTGCAATTGCGCAGCCTTGTCAGCAAGGGCGATGATCGACCGGACCCGTCGGCCCCGGGCCTGGAAGTCGGAGCCATGGGAGCGCTCCAGACTCCGCCCGAGCTGCTAGGGGTAAAGCTCAATCGCCTGCGGCGGGAACGCGCAATGACGCTGGCGCAGGTCGCGGAAAAGCTCGGCGTCAGCAAACCGACTGTCTGGGCGTGGGAAAAGGGGAAGGCAAAACCCTTGCCGGACCGGCTTGCGGCGATTGCGCAGGTTCTGGGCGTCCCGACGCAGGAACTGGAAGAAAGGCTGGGCGATGATCAACATTTTGCGCTCGTGCAGGAATGTCGCATGCGTATCGCCATCGCCTATGGAACGCACCCGGATAGCATTCGCATAATGATCGAGGTCTGAGACAACTGGATACATGAGAATGATCAGTTATGCGTCGTACCGTTCTTAAAATATGGTAAACAACATCAGGTTGTGATTCGATATTTAGTTTGATTAGTCAACGTAACTAACATTTTTAGATGAACATTTCGATTTTCTGCGTAGATACTCGATTTTTATCTCAGAAAGTTAGTTGCGCAACTGATTGGCGGGGCGCCCACAACCGGGGGCAAACATTTAAGCCGGGGGCTTTGCGGCATGTATATGGGACTGGGTTTAGCTGAAGATTCGGCCTTGAGAGGCCTGCTTGAAGAAACGACTGACGATATTGTACTGAGACTGGATAGCGACGGGTTCATTAAATCTGCATCGGCAAACCTTGCCGACATCAGTTATGATCTGTCGCAATTGCTGCTGAAACCGCATGTGGCCGATCTGGCCGAGCGTGATTTTTCACCTTTGTTGCAGGCTTACTCAGCCCGGATTCTCGATCATGGCAACCGGGATGGCGGTCCTGCTGACCGGTCTGCAGATGGGGCTGCGGACTGGCTTGAGTTTCGGGTTCTCGCCATTCATTCCGGGGATCGCGCCGCGGAGCCATCGGATGGGTGCTGGTATGCGCTCAGCCTGCGTGCGCTGACCGATGGTAACGGCGCGGTTACGGGCGCGCTTGGCCTGCTGCGTTCGGTGCAGCGAGTGCGCGGGCTGGAGGGCGAAATCCATTCGCGCGCGCTGGTCGATCCGCTCACCGGCCTTGCCAATCGCCACGCTTTTTGCGCTGCGCTGCGGCGGCAACTGGCCAGTGGGCAGGGCGGGGCCATTGCCCTGTTCGAGATTGACCGGATGCGCGCGGTGTTCATGCAATACGGTCAGCGCACAGCGGATGAGATCGTCTGGGGTTTTGCGCGGTTTCTCGAAGCGATGGCGCATGGCTCGCACGAGCTGGCGCAGCTGGATGGCGAGCGGTTTTGCGTGATCCTTCCCGGGCTGTCTCGTCAGGCTGCGCGCGAATGGGTGCAGGATGTTCTGGGCACATTTGCATCGCTGACACTGACGGCTTCGGCGCGTTCACCGCAGCTTTCGGCCAGCGCCGGGCTTGCCGTGATCGAATGCACGGTCGACTGGACGCTGCGACAGGCGGAGCTGGCGCTGGTGATGGCGCGCGCGCGTGGCGGGATGCAGATGGCAGAAAACTCTCATTTTGGTGCGCCAGTACCCCGCGTTGCGCTGGCATAGGCTGGGTCTGAGGCGGGTCTGACCCGTCGCCCGCGCCTTGATTTGAGGCGCGGTGGCGCTAGGGCTGTGCGGTATGGCTCATATCGCGACAATCCTGCTGCTTGGCTCGGGCGAGCTCGGGCGCGAATTCACCATCTCGGCCAAACGGTTGGGCGCGCGGGTTATCGCCTGCGATGCCTATGCCGATGCGCCGGCGATGCAAATGGCGGACGCAGCCGAGGTGTTCTCGATGCTTGATGGCGAGGCCCTGCGCGCGGTCGTGATGAAGCATCGCCCCGATCTGATCGTGCCCGAAGTCGAAGCGATCCGCACTGAAGTTCTGGGCGATCTGGAGGGTGAGGGCTTCGCCGTGGTCCCCTCTGCCCGCGCCGCGCAACTGACCATGAACCGCGATGCGATCCGCGATCTGGCCGCAGGCGAACTGGGCCTGAAAACCTCGCGATATCGCTATGCCACCAGCCTTGATGAAGTGCGCGAGGCGGCGCAGTTTGCGGGCTTTCCGTGCGTGATGAAGCCGGTGATGTCCTCT
>JBBRVR010000112.1:0-7191 GCA_038246695.1 Sphingomonadales bacterium | reverse complement strand
GGCTTTGCTGTCTTCGGGTTTGACGATGCTGACCAGCTCGCATTTCTCGAACTGATGCTGGCGGATGAACCCGCGCGTATCGCGCCCCGCAGCGCCCGCTTCGGAGCGGAAGCAGGGGGTGAGAGCGGTGAGGCGCAGCGGCAGGTCGCTCGCATCGAGCAACTCGCCCATGACGCTGGCGGTAAGGGAGACTTCGGCGGTGGGGATGAGCCAGAACTGTTCTGCCGTGTCCGCTTTTTCTAAAAAGCCTCCAAGCCTGGCTCGAAACTCACCTTTCACGGTAGCGCCCATCTGACCTTCAAAGTCATCTGGCATTGCCGCCCAAAACAGGACGCTCCGAGTGCTCATATCTGCAGCGAAAAAACTATCCTCGGCAAACTTGGGCAGTTTGTCCGTCCCGTACATCGCCTCGTCCCGCACCAGCAGCGGCGGGTTGCATTCGGTGTAGCCGTTTGCGCTCACCTGATGGTCCAGCATGAACTGGCCCAGCGCGCGGTGCAGGCGGGCCATGCCGCCGCGCAGGAAGGTGAAGCGCGCGCCGGAAATGCGCGCGCCGGTCTCGAACTCCATGCCCAGTGCAGGCGCGATGTCGGCGTGTTCTTTTGGCTCGAAATCGAACGCGGGCTGTTCGCCCCAGCTCGACACCTCGACATTGTCTGTCTCGTCCGCGCCTTCGGGCACGTCTTCGAACGGCAAATTGGGGATTACATCAAGCGCCGCTTTCAGCTGTTCGGCAATCGTGCGCTCGCGTTCTTCGAGCGCAGGCATGGTCTGCTTCAACCCGGCCACTTCGGCTTTCAGCGCCTCGGCAGTTTCGGTGTCGCCCTTGCCCATCGCGGCGCCGATTGCCTTCGACGCCTCGTTGCGGCGCGATTGCGCTTCCTGAAGCTGCGTCGTCAGCGCGCGGCGTTCCTCGTCCAGCGCAACAATGGCCTTTGCCACCGGGCCTTCGCCGCGCCGGGCGAGGCTCGCGTCAAAACCCTCGGGATCGTCTCGGATCAAGCGGATATCATGCATGGCCGCGCCTATGCCTGCTCAGCCCGCGGAAGGGAAGGGCGAAGGAACCGGGAACCTCTTGCCCTTGCCGGGGATTGCTTTTGACAAAGGAGAACTACACATGATCAGACAGATGATCGGGGCCGCAATCGGCTCCAAAGTTGCAAAGCAGACCCCCGCAATCGGTGGCGCCACCGGCGCTGCGCTGGGCGCGGCGGTTCCGTACGTGATCTCGCGCCTGAGCTTTCCGGCGATGGTCGTGATGGGGGCGGGCGGCTATTTCGCCAAACGCTTTTTCGACCGCAAGAAGGCGGAGGATGCTACGCAGCAGGCTCGCGATCTCAGCGGCGTTGCGGTCGCGCAGCCGGGAGAGGCTCCCAGCTTCGCAACTGGCTCGGTGATCAACCCCCCGCCGAGCATGACGACCAACTGATCCCAGCATAAGCAACAGCCCCGGCCCGTTCTCACGGACCGGGGCTTTTTTTGTCTGTCCAAACAAGGTTGGTCGGCGGGCGCAACCCCCACAAGAACACCCGCCGACCTGGAGAGCTGGTCAAGCAATTCTCGGGTCAGAAATTGACCTGCGCTGTCACGAAAAACCGTCGCGGGTCGCCGTAAAATCCGGTCAGCGTGCCTTCGCGGCCCAATGTCGGGATGAACGGCGTACCCGGAGGCGTGCCGCCCGCCACAAAGTTGTAGCCTGCGACGATGTATTCCTTGTCGAGCAGGTTTTTCACATGCCCGCCAATCGAAAACAGCCCGCTATCGGTGGTGTAGACGATGCTGGCATCGACCAGCACGAAGCCATCCTGATCGAGGAACGGATTGGGCGTCTCGAACTGGCTCGCATCCCCGCGCAGCGATGCAAGGCCGATGAAATCAACCATGCCGTCGGCTGCCGGAATGCCCAGGACAAAACCCATGTGGGCGGTGAATTCCGGGGTGTTCTGGAACACCCGGCTGTCCGCCACATCATTGCCGAACGCATCGATGAAGGTGTTGAAGCCCGCATCGAGATAACCCACCGACCAGTTGACGTTGAACCGGCTGCCATTGCCGGCGAAGTTTCTGCCGACCAGCGCGTTGCCTTCGAATTCGAACCCGTTCACGTCAGCGTCCGCCGCGTTCGAAGTAATCCCGATGAAGCTGTCGTTTATCCCGTCGCCATTGGAGTCGAGGCCAACCGAGCCAGGGATCTGCACATCGCTGTATTGACCCAGGAATGCGGCGATCGAGATGTTCAGGCGGTTATCCAGCAGCGATGCCTTGTACCCGATTTCGTAGCTGTCGACCGTTTCCGGGGCGAAGCTCAGGAATTCGAACTGATCGTCGAAATCACGGTCGCCATCGCCATCCAGATCGGGCGCAGCGCTGGTCTGGCCGCGCGGATCGAACCCGCCGCCCTTGAAACCCTGCGAATAGGTAAAATAGAGGTTGTGATCGGGTGTCGGCTGCCAGCTGATCGAGGCGCGCGGGTTAAAATCCTTGAACGTCTCGCTGCCTTCGAAATCGCTCGTCACCGCAATCGGAATGGCAGGGCCGTTCGGCACGAACAGATCGGAGAACCCGCCGATAAAAGTGGTGCGCAGCACGCGGCTGGAACGCTTGTCACTGGTATAGCGGCCGCCCAGAGAGACGCTGATCGTATCGGTCAGATCATAGGTGAAATCGCCGAACACCGACCAACTTTCGGTCTTCACATCGCCCAGCGTCTGCGCATTCAGTCCGGGCAGGCCAATCAGCGCGCCGGTGTTGAACAGCGCCACATCGAACGCGGTGAAGGCGTTGGCGTTGAGGTAATAGGCACCCAGCACGCCCGACAGCCGCTCGCCTTCGTAAAGGAATTGCAATTCCTGGCTGAACTGATCGTTTTCGTAGATCGCAGGCACATCGAGATCGGCGGCAGGCAGGCTATCAAAATCGATCGGCGTGGTCGCTTTGTCCTCGCGGTAGCCGGTGATCGATTTCAGCGTGATCGTGTCGGACACCTCGATCGCGATGTTGAGCGCGCCGCCATAGGCCTCGACCTCCTGATCGACCACATTGAGCCCGGCGCGCGTGTCGAACACATTGTCCAGCACCGGCGCGCCCGTCAGCAAGCCGGGGATGAGCCGCGAGCCCTGCCGCGCCTCGCTTTTATCGAGGATGTAATCGCCCGACAGCCGCACGAACACCGGCCCGTTATCGAATTCGAGCGTGCCGCGCGCGCCCCAAACGTCCTTGTTGTAGTTCTCGGTGCCCAGATTGAGGTTGTCACCGAACCCGCCGCGCGAAAGCCGCGCGCCGCTCGCACCGATGGTCAGCGAATCGGTCAGCGGGGTCGAGCCGGAGACAATCAGGTCCGCCTGATCGTATGAGCCATAGGTGCCGCGCACCATCAGGCTGGTCTCATTGGGCAGCTCAGCCGTCACATACTTGATCGCGCCGCCGATCGTGTTGCGGCCATACAGCGTGCCTTGCGGTCCGCGCAGCACTTCGATCCGCTCGACATCGTAGATATCGAGCACGGCGGCCTGCGGGCGGTTGAGATATACATCGTCGATGTAAAGCCCGACGCCCGCCTCGAACCCGGCGACGGGATCCTGCTGTCCTACACCGCGAATAAAGGCGGTGAGGGTGGTGTTGGTGCCGCGGCTGACCTCCAGCGTGATATTGGGAACCTGCTGGGCGATCTGGGTGAGATCCTGAATGCCCTGCTTCACCAGAGCATCGCCGGAAAGTGCGGTGATCGAAAGCGGGACATCCACAATCCGCTCCTCCCGCCGCCGGGCAGTGACGATGATGTTGGTGCTCTCCTCGACATCTTCCTCCGCTGCGATATCGCTATCGGGGATTGTTTGCGCCGAGGCAGGTGCGGCCATCGCCGCAAGGCCAGTGCAGCCTGCCAACAGCAGCGCGCGACTCGTCAAGATCCGTTTTTTCATAATTCCCCTCTCCCGTCATAAAGCGGTTTGGACCCTTGATATTGAAAGTTGAACCGACTTTCAAGTTTAGTCTTGTGATGCACCGCCTTGCACCTTAGGCCACAGGCCGAGAGGGGGTAGGATATGGCGGATCAGGGCAACAGCGAGACGACGATTGCAGGCGATGGAGCTGCATCTGCTCAATCGCCCGCGGCCGTTGTGATCCCCTCCGACACCAAGGTTCCGCGCACCGATCGCGGGCGGCGGACCTTGCGCAAACTGCTGGATGCATCGGCCATCGAATTCGGCGAAAAGGGCTTCCACGAAGCGTCGGTCAGCTCGATTACCCGGCGCGCAGGGATCGCGCTGGGCAGCTTCTACACCTATTTCGAAAGCAAGGACGCGCTGTTCCGCGCCCTGGTCGCCGATTTGAGCGACAATGTCCGCACCAGCGCCCGCGCCGCCATCCTGCCGGAAATGGATGCGCTGGAGATCGAGCGCGCGGCGTTGACCGCGTTTCTCACCTTCGCGCGTGAGCACAAGGAAATCTACCGCATCATTGACGAGTCGGAATTCGTCGACCCGGCCAGTTACCGCACCCATTACGAGACCATCGCCCAGCGTATTACCGATCGGCTGCACGCCGGAGCGGCTGCGGGGGAGTTCCGCGACGATCTGGGCGAGGTCGAGGCGTGGGCGGTAATGGGGATGAACGTCTTTATTGGCTTGCGATACGCGGTGTGGGCTGATGAGAGCGACCGTCTGCCGCTCGAATCCGTGGCTGGTGCCGTCAATCGACTGCTGGAAAGGGGTGTCGCGAAAACCTGATACGGCGGCCCCGATCACCGCGCTGTTCGGACAAAGAGGCCGTGCTCAAGGTTGTCCCCACACAGGGCGCACTAACCTCTCAAGCGCCAACGCATGCCGGCAAACGTTTTAGAACCCGCCCGGCGAATTGCCTTTGGCTATTGCGGCAAATCAAGCTGCACGCGCGATGCGAGAGCGGACACCTTGCCCGCCGCTGCGGGATTTTCTGGTGGGATCGGCGCATCTGCGGGCCACAATGCCAGCATCGTATCAAGTGTCTTGCGCACCTCACCAGCCTTTGGCGCGTCGAGCGTTTCGGCGATTTGCCGAGCAACCTTAACAAAGCCCCATGCGTCCTGATATTCCGCCGCATCCGTCACCGTGCCAGCCGGGACAGCAACGGTATATTCCGCGACCGCAGTATCCATCAGGAAACGGATTTGCGCCGCTGCATCGCCGCCTGCTTTTTCGCGCATTGTGGCAAGGTTCGCTTCGGCGGCGGCCAGTTGCGGCGCGATCGCATCGGCGGACTGATCCGCTTCAAGCGCGGCGGACACGGCCTTGAACACAGCGGGGTCGAACCCGATCGCGTCCAGACCCGCGCGTTCGCTTGCGTGCGTCTCGGTGACGGGGTGCGAAAGATGCCGAGCAGCCATTTCAGGCTTTCCCGCGCGGTAAAGCGCAAGACCGGCCTCAACATGGCCCGCCATGAAGACGAGCCGCTGTTCAAGCGACAGGGTAACCGCGTCACCGGTTTCACCGCCCTCGCCACCGCCTTCACCGCCCTCTCCCGCATCGGCAGCCTGGGAGGCGTCGGCAGTGTCGGCGCCAGTTCCCGATTCCCCGGCACAACCGGCCAGGCCAGCGCCCGCAAGCGCAGTGGCCAAGCCCAGCGTCGTCCATGTTTTAAGCGGCAAAGTCTTCATTTCGATCTTCATGAGGGGTGCTCCGCCAGTGAGTTTGAATGTCATTCGCAATTCCACGGCCTACATAGCGTTCGCCAAATGAGGTGCAAGGCCGATTGCAGCAGTGAGTGCATGGCTGAACTGCTCTGCCTCGTCATTACGATGCGAGATCATGCCTTTGATCCGAGCAGACGCTTTTCGAAAGTCGCATTTTGCCACCCTATGGCGGCAGCTCGGGCGGCGGCAATCATGGCGGCGGTTCAGGCGGCGGTTCGGGTGGCGGCGGCAATCAGGGCGGCGGTGATACCAGCGGCGGTTCGGGCGGTGGATCTGGCGGCGGCTACGACGATCTGGACGACGATATCCCGTTCTGATCGGGTGCCGCTTCGCTTAACGTTCGGAACGGCAAGCATCGTTAGAAATGCGGACGGTCGGCGACTGACCCATTTGCTGCGTTAAGTTAGACTGCTAAATTGGAGGCCAGGAGCGAAGATGTACGGAGCTCCATTCGCCTCTGGCCGGCGGTCATATTTATGTTCGCCGTCGCTTGGGCCGCCCATCACTTCGGCCTTTTAGGGGATAATTTTCAAAGGTGGGCTTGGCCTGTTCTGATGGTGCTAACTGCTGCCAATGGTCTCCGATTTGTGTGGGCATGTGGCAGCGTCGAGCGTCTAACCCCAATTGTCCCAACCGAAATTAGCTTCGTCTTCCCACTCAACATCAGGCATACGGCCACCACGTGTCACCTACTGAAATCGGACAGGCAGCTATCCGAGCCTTTGAGATAATTGCGGACATTCCGCTAACGACCCCATTGCTGCCGAAGACCAAAGTATTTTCACCGCGCAATTGCAGACATCCCACTACAACGTCATAGCTGGACAATGAACTGCGACGCCCGCCCAATTTGGTCCAATCGAAACGTTGTAGGCGCGCTTTGCTTATTGCTGATTGTGGCTTGTAGCTCGCCCAAGGACGTGGTCGGTCAGACCTCAAAATCTGGTCCGGATGAATTGCTTGCAAGATTACGGGCGATGGATGGTCAAACTGGCGAATTTGAAGGTGTCTATCGGCCTGACCTAAGCGAGGGTGCGTCTTTTGAGTTCTGCACCGAATATCAATGCCCTGATATGCAAGAAATAGGTTGCAACCCGGAGTTCAGTGAACAGGCAGCTGCTGAATTAGAACTATTCTGGAATGCATATAAAGACGATGCGATACATATGTTTGTTTCTGGAATCGTGCATACAGGCAGCACATATGGACATATGGGCCAACACATTTGCGAGATAGATATATCGCAAATACGTGATCCGAGCATTGCTCATAACCCGATGGTTCGCTCCAAAGAGTTTCCTGACCTAGCTAAATAGCTAAAGTAATTGACCAATTTCCGACTACTTTCTTTGGTCGCGATCACCACAGCCGACTTACAGCAATCCACCCAGTTTGAGCCATTCCCGGTGACCCTCGACGATCCCGAAACCGGACTGGCAGCTTCAGCCCGGGTTTCGCCAAGACCCGACCTTCGGCTTGCGACACAGTTGCTGCCATTCTTATTTGGGTCCGCCAGAGATGGG
>JBBRVR010000111.1:0-7267 GCA_038246695.1 Sphingomonadales bacterium | reverse complement strand
GTGGTTACCAGTCCGACTGGTAACCACGGGGTTGCGATAATCGCAACCCCGTGGGGCATTGCCTACCTGTGAGTTACCGGCCAACTGGCCCCATGCCAACACGCGTCACGCAGCGGCGAACTGGTTCCCATCCGCTGCGTATCACGCAGCGGCGAACTGGTTCATAGTGTTGTCCTTGCCGCCCGCTTTCAGTGCAGCTTCACCGGCGAAGTATTCCTTGTGATCATCGCCGATGTCCGATCCGGCCATGTTCTGGTGCTTCACACAGGCGATACCCTGCCGGATTTCCTCGCGCTGCACGTTCTTGACGTAGCCAAGCATTGCCTGCTCACCGAAATATTCGCGCGCGAGGTTATCGGTGCTGAGCGCAGCCGTGTGATAGGTCGGCAGGGTGATGAGGTGGTGGAAGATACCGGCGCGCTTTGCCGCATCGCTCTGGAAGGTGCGGATCTTCTCGTCCGCTTCGGCGGCCAGATCAGTCGCGTCGTAATCCACGCCCATCAGGCGAGCGCGGTCGTATGCAGACACGTCCTTGCCAACTTCTGCCATCGTATCATACACTTGCTGGCGGAAGCTGAGGGTCCAGTTGAAGCTGGGCGAGTTGTTGTAGACCAGCTTTGCATTGGGCACCGTCTCGCGGATCTTGTCGACCATGCTGGCGATCTGTTCCACATGCGGCTTTTCGGTTTCGATCCACAGCAGGTCGGCCCCGTTCTGGAGGCTGGTGACGCAATCGAGCACCACGCGATCCACACCCGTGTCTGCGCGGAACTGGTAGAGGTTGGAGGGCAGTCGCTTGGGCGTCATCAGCTTGCCATCGCGGCTGATGAAGACCTGACCGTTGGAAATGTTGGCGGGATCGACCTCTTCTGCGTCGATAAAGCTGTTGTACTTATCGCCCAAGTCGCCCGGCTCTTTTGAATAGGCGATCTGTTTTGTCAGACCAGCGCCAAGGGAATCGGTGCGGGCGACGATAATGCCGTTGTCGATGCCGAGTTCGAGGAAGGCGTGGCGGCATGCGCGGATCTTCTGGATGAAATCTTCATGCGGGACGGTGACCTTGCCGTCCTGGTGGCCGCACTGCTTTTCATCGGAGACCTGGTTTTCGATCTGGAGCGCGCAGGCACCGGCCTCGATCATCTTCTTGGCGAGCAGATAGGTTGCCTCGGCATTGCCGAAGCCTGCATCGATATCTGCAATGATCGGCACAACGTGCGTTTCGTAATTGTCGATCTGGTTCTGAAGGTCTTTTGCTTTCACCTCATCGCCCGCATCGCGCGCTGAATCCAGTTCGCGGAACATGCCGCCCAGCTCGCGCGCGTCGGCCTGCTTGAGGAAGGTGTAAAGCTCCTCGATCAGGGCGGGAACGCTGGTCTTCTCGTGCATCGATTGATCGGGCAGGGGGCCGAAGTCACTACGCAACGCGGCAACCATCCAGCCCGAAAGGTAGAGGTAGCGCTGTTTGGTGGAGCCAAAATGCTTCTTGATAGAGATCATCTTCTGCTGCGCGATAAACCCATGCCAGCAACCCAGCGACTGAGTGTATTTTGCGGGATCGGCATCATAGGCTTCCATATCGGCGCGCATGATGTTGGCGGTGTAACGCGCGATGTCGAGCCCGGTGGGGAACCGGTTCTGGATCGCCATACGCGCGGCGCTTTCCGGGTCGATGGCGGCCCAGCTGGAACCATTGGCCTCGACAAGGCCGCGCATGTGGTTGATCGTATCCTGATAGGTCATGAATGTATCTCCGATCTGATTGGGGAGGTGATGGGGTGCAAATGCAATATTGCAGCGCGTCATGACAGGAAAATTTGCATACTTTCGTGTCAGTATGGCGGCTTTGGCGGCGCATCTTGTGTAACGATGTAAAGATATTTACAGAGCACGTATGGCTGATTCTGCTCTTCTCGCTGGTCCCTCGCTACGCCGTCTGCGCAAACGCGAAGGGCTAACGCAGGCCGCAATGGCCGCCTCGCTCGGTATTTCGCCCAGCTATCTCAACCTGATAGAACGCAATCAAAGGCCGCTTTCCGCCCGCGTGCTTGTGCAGGTGATTGAACGCTTTGACTTCGATCCTGGCTCGTTGCGCGAGGATGAGGCGATTGGCGGGGTTGACGGTCTGATCCGGAGGATGGCGGACAAGCGTTTTGCCGATCTCCAGATTGATCGGGAGGAGGTGCAGGAATTCCTCGCCAGCGCCCCGCAGGCTGCCGCCGCCTTTGCCCGCCTATACGACAACTCGGGCGCGCAAATGCCGCGTGCAGAAGACCCAGCGGGCGATTGCCGGCGCGCTGTCGAACGCTGGCAAAACCACTTCGCCGATCTCGAGCATCGATGCGAGGATCTGGCTGATGAGCTGCGCCTATCGCGTTCAGATGTGAGCGCCGCGTTAAACGAACGGCTGCGGGTGAACCACCAGCTATCGGTGCGCATCCTCCCGACCGAGGTGATGCCGGGCATCGTCCACCGGCTCGATCTGCATGCGCGGCAATTGCAGCTATCGGAGATGCTGCCGGGGGCTGCGCGAAGGTTTCAGATCGCACGGCAGGTAGCCAGTCTTGAACTGCGCGAGGCAATCACGCAGCAGGTCGAAGGGGCAGGCCTTTCCAGCAATGAAGCGCGCGACTTGTTCCGCGCCCATGTCACCGATTACTGCGCGGGCGCGATACAGATGCCGTATCGCCGGTTTCTGCGTGCCTGCGAGCAGACCGGTTACGATCTCGCGGTGCTGCAACGCCGATTTGCCTCCAGCTTCGATCAGGTGGCGCAGCGTCTTACCACACTTCAGCGTGTGGGTGAGCGCGGCTTGCCGTTTTTCAGCGCCCGCTTTGGCCGGACGGGACGCATGGTCGCCTTTACCGCCGGGGCGAGTGGAGCGATCCACCCGATCGAAGGCGCGCGCTGGCCCGCTTGGGCACCTTATGCCGCATTCGAAAGCCGCGGCACGATGTTGATGCAGCCCGTGACATTCGGGGAGGGCGAGGCCGCACGGCGCCACTGGTTCACCATCGCGCGCACGGTGGAGGTCGACGGGGTCGCGTGTTCTGCGCGCAAGGCCGTGGTGCTGGGATTAGAGGCGCGCTTTGCCCATGATCTGGCGCAGGCTCGCGGCGTCTCGCTCGATCTGGCAGATGCATTGCCGCTGGGCACCCCATGCCCGCGATGCGGTCGCAACGATTGCCTCACCCCTGCAACCCGGCGGATGGTGCAATAGCCGTTCTGGCACGCAAACGGGCCACCGGGAACGCTCAATCGCGATTGCAGTTATTACGCGATGGAGGACTGAAACAATGACTGAAGAACGTATTACCGAAACGACCGATGCGCAGGGCAACATGCACACCACCCGCATCATTTCCGATGGCGACACTCGCAACAGCGGCGGCGCGGGCAAGTGGGTGTTCCTTGTTATCCTGGCGGCTGCTGTGGCAATCGGCGCTTACCTGATGACGCAAACCAACGCCGCCGAAATCTCGAAGGACAATGCCGTTGCAGGCGCCGCTGAGGATGTTGGCGAAGCCGCCAATCAGGTTGGTGACGCCGTGCAGGGTGTCGCTGACGATGTTACCACCGCTGAATAGGTTTGTCTTAACCATCACAACCCCTGTTTCACCGCGCGTTGCGATGGGCCTGTAAAGTTTACCGACACTTAAAGAGTCGGGCGTAGATGAGGTCTCGCTAACCAATCAAGCGAGCGCTGCGCCCGACTCATGATCCGCCTGTTCAAACACTATATTCCGCACGCTGTGCTCTTGCTTGGCCTGCTCGATTTCGCGCTCCTTGTGGTCGCAAACGAGCTGGCTTGGCAGGTTCGTGCGGCGCAGATCGGCATGGAGCCCGGTCCGACCAGCTCTCGCTGGATCGCGCTTTTCGGCTCTGCGGGCATAGTCTGGTTGGCGATGATATCGGTCGGGGTCTACGGGCCTGTGGCCCTGCGATCGTTGCGATTTGCGGGCGCGCGATTACTGGTGGCGATCAGTCTGGGCATTATCGCCCTTGCCTTTATCGACTTCCTTCTTCCCGGTCACACTTTCTGGCGCTCGACCCTGCTCTACACGATGGGTTTTGCTGTGCTGGTGCTGGTTGCGGACCGGCTGCTGCTCAACTCGTTTATCGGTTCATCCGCGTTTCGTCGCCGCGTCATGGTGCTGGGCGCAGGTGACCGGGCGCAGCGTTTGCGCAAATTGGGCGACCGCCCCGAAAGCGGCTTTGTCATCGTCTCCTACATCGCGATGAGCGAGCCTGAGCGCGTCGTGGAGGAAGCCATCGCGCGTGAGGCGATCCACGACCTTGGCCGGTTTGCTGAAAATCTGGGTGTTTCCGAGGTGGTGCTCGCCTTGCAGGAGCGACGCAACGCGCTTCCGCTGAAGGATTTGCTGCGGATCAAGACGAAGGGAGTGCACGTCAACGATTTCTCGAGCTTTCTGGAGCGCGAGACTGGCCGCGTCGATCTCGACACGGTCAATCCAAGCTGGCTGATCTTTTCCGACGGTTTTTCAAGCGGACGCATGGTTTCAAGCGCGGTGAAGCGCGTATTCGATATCGCAGCAAGTTTGGTCCTGCTGGCGTTCACATTCCCGATCATCCTCGTCTTCGCGCTTATCGTAAAGCTCGACAGCACCGGCCCGGCATTCTTTCGGCAGGACCGGATAGGTCTGTATGGAGAACCTTTCAGACTGATCAAGCTGCGCTCGATGCACACCGATGCCGAAAAGGACGGGGCGCAATGGGCATCTAAGAATGATCCGCGCGTCACCCGCGTGGGCCGTTTCATCCGCAAGGTGCGGATCGATGAACTGCCGCAAACCTGGAGCGTGCTGATGGGCCAAATGAGTTTTGTCGGCCCGCGTCCCGAAGTTCCCGCCTTCGTCGATGATCTGCAGGAGGAAATCCCGTTTTACGGCGAACGCCACATGGTGAAACCGGGGATCACGGGCTGGGCGCAGATCAACTATCCCTATGGCGCATCGTCAGAGGATAGCCGCAAGAAACTCGAATACGATCTGTACTACGCCAAGAACTACACACCATTCCTCGATCTGGTGATCCTGCTCCAAACAGTGCGCGTCATCCTGTGGCCGGAAGGGGCACGCTGATGAATGCTGTAGTGCTGATTGATTCAGGTTTGGCGCCATACATAGGCTTTGCTTCATTCTTCATGGGCGCGGTGCTTGCGCTTGGGGCGGGACTATGGATTGCAAAGTTTGGCGATCGCACACGGCCAGACCTAAAAGCCGCGATGATCGCCTGCGCGATGACCGCGATCTGGTGCGCTGTTGCTGCGCTTCAGGGGCCCTTCTTTGCCGGCACGATGCTAGCCGGCACGCTGCGCAATCTTGCATATATTTTCCTGATCTTCCGATTGTTTGCCGCCGATGGCCGCGATGAAATCCTGCGACCGACACGACCTGTCATCATCACGCTTGCACTGGTGGAAACGTGTCAGCTGTTACTCCTGCTGATCGATGCGCGTGCCGGTTTGATGCCGGAACTCGGCGCGCTGACGTTTGAGGTATCGGTGGTGCTGGGCATGCTGGTTGCGGTCGGCATGCTGATGATGCTGCACAACCTGTATGCAGGCGCTGCAGCGTCCTCGCGCGAGATACTGCGCTGGAGCACGCTCGCGCTGGCGGGGGTGTTTGCCTACGATCTCAATCTGTTCACCATTGCCTATCTTTCAGGGCAGCAACCCGCCGCACTGGTCGCGATGAGTGGGATTGTTGGAGGGATAATGGCGGCCCTGATCGCATTTGGCGCAAACACGCAAACCGCCGGTCTGCAATTTCGTCCGTCGCGCGCAGTGACGTTCCAGACATTGTCGCTGCTGGTGATCGGTGGCTACCTCATGGCGATGGTATTGATCACACGGTCGCTGGCGCTGATCGGCGGCGATATCGCGCGCGCCAGCCAGATCGTGTTCCTGGCATTTGCGGTAGTGGCGGCGATTTTCTGGCTGCCTTCGCCGCGAATGCGCGGGTGGCTGCGGGTCACAGCGACCAAGCATCTGTTTCAGCACCGTTATGACTATCGCGAGGAATGGCTGCGCTTTACCGGCACCATCGGCCGCGGTTCGAGCGCCAGCGCCAGTTTTCACGAACGCGCGATAAAGGCGATTGCCGATATCACCGACAGTCCGGCAGGCCTGCTGTTAATGCCGAACGAGGAAGCGCAGCTGGAACTGACCGCGCGCTGGAACTGGCCGATGATCGAAGTACCCGGCGTATCGGGCGAATTCGCGCTAACCGGCCTGCTGGAACGGCACAACCACATTCTCGACCTTGATGAAGTACGAAGCGGGATCGACCACCACGGCGAACTGGCGCAGGTGCCAAAATGGCTGACAGAGGCGGATGATGCGTGGGCGCTGGTCCCACTCATTCACTTCGACCGTCTGGTGGGCACGATTGTGCTTGCCCGCCCGCGAATCATGCGGCGGCTTGATTGGGAAGATTTTGACCTGCTGCGCGTCGTCGGCCAACAGCTTGCCAGCTATCTGGCGGAACAGGCCGGGCAACAGGCCTTAATGGACGCCAGCCGGTTCGACGAATTCAACCGCCGCATGGCTTTCGTCATGCACGATATCAAGAATCTCGCGAGCCAGCTTTCGCTGCTGACGGCGAACGCACAGAAACATGCCGACAATCCAGACTTCCGGGCGGATATGCTGGTAACACTGCGCAATTCATCCGAAAAACTGACGGCGCTGCTTGCGCGGCTTGGCCGCTATGGTGCGGGGCATGTGCAGGCTATCGGCGAGGTTGATCTCAAGGCCACTGCTGCTGCGGTGGAGCGCCGGTATGCGGGTGTGCATCCGGTCACGCTCACCGCACCTGAACCGGTTATGGTGCTCGCCGATGCAGAGGGGCTGGAGCAGGCGCTGGTGCATCTTGTGCAAAACGCTCTTGATGCAAGTGAGCCCGGTGCGCCGATCTGTCTGAATGTTGGTGGAGATGCGCTGTATGGCCGGATCGATGTGATCGATGTCGGCAAGGGGATGTCGCCCGAATTCGTGCGGTCCGGGCTGTTCAAGCCGTTCGTCTCATCCAAGCAGGGCGGCTTTGGCATCGGCGCTTTCGAAGCGCGCGAAATGATCAAAGCGATGGGCGGACGCTTGCAGGTAGAATCGCGCGAAGGGATCGGAACACGCTTTACCGTGCTGTTGCCAGCGCCCGAAGCCGCAAGGCTTTTCTCGAATGAACGAAGCGGTTCGACCATCAGTCTACAAGAACCAGAATCGCAAGAGCCAAATGCTCGAAAGCCAAAT
>JBBRVR010000110.1:0-7490 GCA_038246695.1 Sphingomonadales bacterium | reverse complement strand
GCTCAAGTTCTCCGGTCGCGAAATTCAGAATGAAGAAAGGCTCCCACATCGCTTGGTGGGCACCGTGGACGAGTTTGACCCCGGGCGTGAACGGGTTGAAATTCCGGGGGTTCCGGATGGTTCGATCGAGGTCGAAAATAACGGTGTCGGCCCGGGGCACCTGCAGATCGGGTGCGTCGCTTGCGCGATAGGGGATAAAGGCGGCCCCCGCCGCCAGAAAGGCCAGCACGACGCTCCAACGCACCCAATTGGGGGTTCCAGGCACTCGATTGTCCTCCCAAGATCGGCCCCGCGTTTCTTTTTGAGTCGCGTTGTTTGCCGCCTTACAGCTTTTCTTTCACGTTAACCGATGGTTGCGAGCGCTTCGGTGCTCGCCGTTCTCACAGCCTCACATTCGATTGTCATTGTCTGCTCTCCGCCAGCGTTCAGCCGTAGCGACGCACCCTGAGGTCGGCTTGAGCCTTGTGTCCTGCGAAGCCTTCAAGTGCGCAGAGCCGAGAGCAGTATTCACCGATCTCCCGCGACGCCGCAGCGTCTACTCTCTGGTAGGTACAGGTCTTGATGAATTTACCAACCCAGAGCCCGCCCGTGTACCGGGCCGCTTTGCCGGTCGGGAGGGTGTGGTTGGTACCGATGACCTTGTCACCGTAAGCGACATTGGTCTCTGGCCCCAGAAACAGCGCGCCGTAGTTGCGCATGTTGGACAGGAAATAATCCGGATCACGCGTGATGACCTCGACGTGCTCGAACGCGAGGTCATTCGCGACCGCCAGCATCTCGGCATCGTCATCACACAGGATGATCTGACCGTAATCGGCCCACGCCTTCGATGCGATGGCAGCGGTTTCGAGGGTTTCGAGCTGTCGGCCTATCTCTGCTTGAAGCGCGTGCGCCAGCGCCTTTGACGTGGTGACGAGAATGGATGGCGAGGTCGGGCCATGTTCCGCCTGGCCGAGCAGGTCGGTTGCCGCCATTTCCGCGTCACACGTCTCATCCGCTATGACGAGCGTTTCCGTGGGACCCGCCAGAAGGTCGATACCCACCCGTCCGAAAACCTGCCGTTTGGCCTCGGCGACATAGGCGTTGCCTGGTCCCACAATCATGTCGACCGGGTTGATCGACTGGGTGCCGATCGCCATCGCCCCGATGGCCTGAACGCCCCCCAGGCAGTAGATCTCGTCAGCCCCGGCCAAGTGCATTGCGGCCACGACTGCGGGGTTCGGCCGCCCTTCGAAGGGCGGAGACATTGCGATCACGCGCGGCACACCTGCCACTTTCGCCGTCACCACGCCCATGTGTGCCGACGCCACCAGCGGATATTTCCCGCCCGGGACGTAACACCCCACAGAGTCCACCGGAATGTTCTTGTGGCCCAGAAAAACGCCCGGCAGCGTTTCTACCTCAATGTCGCGCAGCGCGGCCCGTTGCGCCTGAGCGAAACCCCTCACCTGGGTCTGGGCGAACTTGATGTCTTCGAGGTCACGGGTTGCGAGCTGCGCAACGCAGGCTTCGATCTCACCCAAGCCAAGCCGAAACGAGGCGGGCGACCACCCATCAAACTTTTCCGAGAAGCGGCGTACCGCGTCGTCGCCCTGATCCTCGATATCAGACAGGACCATATCAACCGTCGACCGCACGCTCCGCTGATCAGCCCGTCTTTGCTGCTGGGAACTGCCAGCTTTGATGATCATAGCCATTTGGAGACGCAATACCCTTCAGCCGACCCTGAAACCGTGGTCTCGAGCGTATCTCCTTGAGCGTTGCGGCCAAGCGCAAAGACGCAAATACGGCAAGAAGCATCGAAGAAAGCGGCAATTATGTATCAATTCTGGACGTCGCAGACTAGCTTGTGAAGCTCTCTAGCGCGTTGTAAAATATCGACTAAATGAAACGATAGACCTGCAATCAGGAACCACTCTTGACGCATTTTTATCTCAAATCTGCGCAATATTTATCAACCGCACTTGTTTTTATGGTCAAGGTGTTGGACGACTCTGGACGGTAGGATCGGCGGGCGTTTTCGTGAGGCCGCCGAACGAAGATGATGACGGCTTTGGCAATGATCGACGCGCTCGACCACATCAACATCGAGACCATTGACCTTGATAAAAGCGTTCGCTTCTACACGGCACTGCTTGAACTCGAGATTGGCAACCGGCCAGCATTCGATGCTGAGGGAGTTTGGCTTTACTCTGGAAAAGAGCCCCTGATTCATCTCGTAGTCAGGTCAGTTGTCAATCAAGGACCAACCGGAGCGATTCATCATGTTGCATTCAAGGCAAGAGATTGTGCAGCATTCGAGCAACGTCTGAAATCGATGCAGTTATCCTACGAACTGTTCGTAGTGCCTGACCTCAATGTCACGCAGATTTTCGTGATCGATCCAAACGAGGTTCGTCTAGAACTGAATTTCTACAATTAGATCAGACCAGAAGCGGGCAAAGCCCGTTGGTTAAGCAAAAAAGAAAACTTCAGGGGGAGAAAACGATGAATTTCTATGAGTTGGCGGGGAAGCAAACGCTCCTGTGTTCTTCGGTCCTGTGTTCGTCCGTCCTCGCGCTGTCGTTTCTTGTATCCGACCCGGCGGCAGCGCAGGATCGCCAGACCGGGGCGGTGCCGCTGACGGAGCTGGACGAAATTATAGTCACGGGTACGACGAGCCGGCGGGTTACCGCGCTGGAGTCCTCCGTGGCTCTCACCATCATCAGCGGAGAAGACCTCAGACGAGATCCTCCCAGAAGCCTCGTCGACACGCTGAAGGCAATCCCTAGCGTCTACGTTCAGGACTCCGGGGGGCCGTCCTCGAACAACATCAGCGTAAGGGGCATGCCCGCAGGCGATCACTTCCGGTATGTGAGCGTTCAGGAAGACGGGCTGCCCGTCAACTACGATCAGTACACCATCGATGCTGTTCAGCGCTACAGCCTCGGAATCAACCGTGTCGAGGCCGTTCGGGGCGGCACGTCCGGTATCCTGGCGCCCAACGCCTCCGGCTCGATAATCAACTATCTGTACCGCAAGGGGACCCAGGACTCCCAAGGCATCGTCGGCCTGACGTACGCCAGTTACGACAATATCCGATCGGATTTTTTCTACGGCGGCCCGCTTTCGGACGAATGGACGATCGCGCTTAGCGGATATTACCAGTTCGGAGACTCGGAGCGCGAAAACGGATTCAACGGCGAGCGCGGCGGAGAGTTTCGCGCGAATCTGACCCGCAGGCTGGACAGGGGCGAGATCAATCTGACGTACAAGAAGGTATCTGAGAGCAACTCCTTTGTATTGCCCCTGCCAGTTCAACGTAACCCGGCAAATGGCAGCATCGTTGAGATACCCGGGTTTGATTTGCTGAACGGCAACGTCGGGAGCTTCAAAAATACACGGATCAGAACGTTATTTGCCGACGGCAGTCGCGTCGAACAGAACATTATTGACGGATTTGACGTCGATGCCGACGTGTTCACAGTGCGTCTTGACTACGATTTGACCGATAATCTCTTCTTGAGCCACTCCAGTCGCGTGAGTAGCCTCAGCCGCTTGGGGCAGGCCCATTTCACGGGGTCCGCGGGCAACAACAGCCTGCGCCCCGGCCAGAGCTATCTGACCGATAACACGATAAATTTTGGGGGCGGCTACGGTACGACGGGCAGCTTCTGGGCCCTATATCCAGGGGCGGACCGCTGTTTCCGGTTTGCTGCGAACGGCAACCTGCTCTGCTCCGGTGATCCGGCGCTGGCGACACTGAACGGAAACGGGTTCGTCCAGATCCTGAACTCCTTGCGCGAACCGATCAAACGCGAGCAGTTCATCAGTGACACGCGTCTGACCTACGAGACCGAGCGAAACACCCTGACCGGTGGCGTCATCTTCGCAAACCTGTCTCACGATCGTGCGCTGGCCTCGTCTCTCTTCCTCAGCGAGGTAAAAAGCTCCGGTGCCGACATCCTCGACATTGTCGCGGTAGCCCCGGGGACCCGAAATATTCTGGGCTTCTTGTCTGAAGGCGGGGTCGTCCGCCATGGACAGTTCCGCGGTGACGATGACGTCCAGGTCGATTCTGTCTCCGTCTATCTCAACGATGAATTCAGAGTTTCAGACAAGCTGCGCCTCGACTTCGGCGCGCGTTGGGAAAGCGCAGAGTACCAAGGGTCGTCTTTGAACGGTCTTGGAACAATGGTCCCGGTTGTGGGGGCCGTGGGTCCTGGTGGTATCGACACGGACAATATTCTGGCCAACAACTTCGCCAATCGCCTGAGGGGCGACGGTACGGCGACCCGGTTTGAAACCACCTATGAGGATGTCGCTTGGACCATCGGTTTCAACTATACTTTCACGGACTCGCTCGCGGCCTATGGCCGATACGCGGAAGGTTTCCAAACCCCACGCGCTGATCGCCTCGGTGATTTTTTCCAGGGTGGTCGAGGCGTGCCGCTGGAGACCAACCAGCTCTCGGAGTTCGGCGCGAGGTTTTCGGGGGACAACCTAGCCGCATCAGCGACCGCGTTCCGGACGTTCTTTCCAAACTACCTGGCTGGAGGGTTCGGGGTTGATGCAAGCAACACCCAGATATTCAACCAGGCCGAACTTGAAGTTCTTGGTCTTGAGTTTGACGTAACGTGGGAGCCGACAGATCAGATATCTCTCAACGCCGTCGGAGTTATATCAGAGAACACGCTCGACAACTTTACAACCATCGCAGGCGCGGCCTTCAACGGGAACGAACTGGCTCGAAATCCAAGTGAACAGTTTCGGGTCTCAGGGGTCTACAGCCTGACAGAGAAGTTCGACGTATTCGGCAACATCCGATATATCGGCGAAAGGTTTGGCGCGAATGACAACATCGTAAAGTTCGATGCTTGCACCATAATCGGCGCAGGAGCGTCCTATACTATTGCTGAGAACACCACTCTGCAGGTTACAGGAACGAATCTGACCGAAGAACTTTGTTTCACGGAAGGCAATCCTCGCGCAACCGTCGCCCAGAACCAGCTTGATGTCGGGTTCGCTCGACCAATGGCGGGGCGCAGGCTCTTCGCATCGGTGCAGCTGAAGTTCTAGCCTTGCGGTCAGAACTCGAGTGCGGATAGCCGCATTGATGAAGCCGCCACCCAAGCGGTTTAATCAATGCGGTCATTCGTTCTTCTGACCAAATTCACAGACGTCTCGCGCGCCGCAGCGCCGTGTGGCGTCCTTTTATGAAAGCAGTTTTTATGGGCGGACCTTCAGAATCTCCGTCGTTCAGGTCTAGAATGAAAGCCGGGGCAGTGACCTGCGGTGCCTTCTTACAGACCAGCAGTCCAGTCGCAGCTGAGATCATGGGGCAGTCTGATTTTGACTGGTTGATCGTGGATTTGGAGCATGCGCCCGTCGATCTGGGTTCGCTCGTTCAACAGTTTCAGGCCATAGGATGCAGCGGCGACAGCGTTCCCTTCGTTCGCGCTCCATCCAGCGATCCGACGACCATCAAACGGATACTGGATGCAGGTGCACAGGGCATTCTCGTGCCTTCAGTCAACTCAGAAGCTGAAGCGCAGGCAGTGGTCGATGCCTGCCTCTTTCCACCAGAAGGCGCGCGTGGAGCGGCAAAAAGCCCGCGCGCGGCGAAATATGGACAAGCCGGCAAGGACTATTTCGTAAAAGCGAACCAGTCGCTGACAATCATCGTCGGCGTCGAGAGCAAAGAGGCGCTGCAGAACCTTGATGCGATTCTGGGGGTGCCGCGGATCGACGGGATATTCATCGGACCGATGGATCTGGCCGTGAGCCTTGGACATTTCGACCCCGAAGAACCGGAGGTCCAGGCTGCCATTCGCCAGATAGAGCAGAAGGTTCTGGCTTCCAGCAAGTTTCTCGGCACGATTTCGACGGATTGGGCGCGCGGCCACCGCCTGTACGAAATTGGCTATCAATGGCTGATCCTGATGCAGGACGGGTTAGCGCTTTCGACCCAGGCCAGCGATGTCGTGCGCAGATTTCACGCAGAAGTCCCCAAAGTGGTCGTCCGGCAGCGGCGCGCCCTTTGAGTGTATGAAGGCCCTGGCCGACCCGTGCCGCATGACGTTCTCACCGGCTTGCTACAATTGATGCCCGCTACGGCGTCACGCACCCGGGCGCGTGACGTCAGGCTGTAGTGTCGGTCAGGCTCTCAGCACACAATATCAATAAATGTTCTCGGACAGGCAAATCTGAATCAGAGGCTGGGGACCATGCAGGCTGACAGCTTCCTGTCTTTTATGTCTCAATAGAATTTCTACCGCACAGAAAATCTCGTGTCTGATGTCCTGATTTATAATAACGTCGATCGAATTATCGAACAAATAGCCGCGCGTAAACTGGGTCAACTCATGAGCGATGAATACCACATTCTTCTGCTTACCCGCATTTCTGACGGCGTCAGCGATACCCTCGGTGGCACCTCCGGTGTTGTAGATACCCACCAGGTCAGGGGCCTCTTCCAGCAGTTTGGCTGCCTGCACATATGAAGCGCCATTATCGTATTCAGGCGTCGGCATGATCATGATCTCGAACCGCGAAAACGATTCCAAGATCACGCTGCGAAATCCAGCTTCTCGCTCTTCATGGGCTCGATAGTTCAGACGCCCTGGAAAAAGCCCGATCTTTCCGGCCTGGTGGTGGCCGAGAAATCGACCCATCAGCGTGCCTGCGGTGCGCCCGGCGGCCCGGTTGTCCAAGCCGACGTAAGCCAGTCGTTTCGAGCGGGACAGGTCCGACACGATACTGACGGTTCCGACCCCATTCTGCGCCAATCTGTCCACCGCCTCCCTAATCAGCGCATGGTCGACGGCAACGAAGGCGATGCCGTCTGTGTCCTCTCCGATCTCGAGGATTTTCGCTGCCAGCGTTTCTGCCGAAAGGTTGCTAGTCATGTGGGAATTCACACGCGTATTCAGGCGGGCGAAGGAAATCGCCGAGTTCTCGATTTCTTCTACGAACGCGTCGAAATATCCGGTCTTCAAGGTCGGAAAGATGAAATCCAGTTTGCAGGTAATTCTTTCGCCCGCATCGGGTGTGAGGTTTGTCAGGTAGTTCACGCTGAAAATCGCGCGATTGACCCGTTCGACAGTACTTTTCTTGACATTGCCGCGACCGTTAAGAACACGATCGACTGTTGCGCGACTGACCCCTGCTTTCTCCGCAACGTCGTCAACCGTTACTTTCGTCATCGATATATCCTACGTTCCAGCGGTTCTCTTTGGCGACGCCTACGTCAACAGATGCCGACCAACCGTTTGATGGTCATCCTTTCATCTTTGGTCCTTATGACTCCTCATTCGTTGCGCTGCCAAGGGTAAAGTCAGCTCGCTCGTAGTTCAAAGGCCCGCCGCACCAGCTCGGCTCGACTATGCGCTGTCAGCCGGGCATTCTCATGCACGTTCAGTCGGTCCTCCTCCGAGGTAGGGTCTGAAGTCTGCAACTCCAGCTTCCTCGGCCCGGACCGGATTGACCACCTATTGAGAGCTCACGCCTAG